>NZ_JBBYXK010000004.1:0-300000 GCF_039655875.1 Emcibacter sp. SYSU 3D8
TTGACGCCTTCCGACGCCAGAAGATCAACTACCCGGCGACCAATGCCCTTCGTCGAGCCCGTCACGATGGCATTCTTGCCCTTTAAACCCAGATCCATGTCCGTATTCCCGTTTTGTGAATGGTGAGGCCGGCGCTTTCCCGCCGCCGGCCGGAACGCGCAGGGACTCTACGCGTGACGTGCTGCGAACCGCAATAGATTATACCGCGATATACTCATCTTCAGTTCCGGCGGCGGCGCGCCAGTTGCGGGTGAATTTCCTGGATCAGCCGGAAGGCCATGTCGCGGCTGGGACCGCTCAGGAATGGATAGATCGCCTTGGCCGCCGAGTATTTCTGCGCCTTGGCCAGATCCTCGTCGGCAATGACGTCGTTGGCCCAGTAAAGGCGTACAGCGCCCGAGGCGAGCATCACGTCGTGGAGCAGGTAGTCGACATTGGCGGTGTCGATCAGGTCGCCGTCGCGCTTGATGTCCAGCAGCGCCTCGCGGTGAAACTTCTGCATGTTCTCGCCGATCGAGAACTTGGCGGGATCGCCGGCCAGGATTGGCTCCAGTGCCCGCGCCAGGTTGGGAATCTCCAGCGTGTGGGCCGACGTGCGCTCGATGATGTCCATCAGGCGCTGGAAGCCTGTGCTGGTTACCGCGCGGTTGATGGATTCGAAGACCAGGCGAAGGCGTTCCTCGATGGCCTTGCCAAGCAGGTTGTCCTTGCTGCCGTAGAGGTCGTACAGGCTCTTGTACGCCACGCCGCTTTTCTCTGCGAGCTCGCGCATGGTGACCCCGGAATAGCCCTTTTCGGCGATCAGCTGGCGCGCAACCGAGAGAATGTTCGAGCGGCGCCGCAGTTGCCGTTCAGTCAGCCGCTTCAGTATGGCTGGTCTCCCTTCAGTGGCCCTGAAAAATCGTGGTTCTGTTCACCGGGTGTTGTTGGAGGATGGCGAACGGGATAGCGCAAGTCGAGGGTGAATGAACATCCACCGGCGGCACCGGTCCAAAAAAGAATGCCGGGCTCTTGCGAGCCCGGCAGTATAGGGAAGACTTCACGTCTTGGGGAGACGATGAATGGGAGGGCTCTAGAAACGGGGAGGAAATAGAGCCAGCTCCCACGAAAACCTCAATATGAGGAGGCTTTCGGGTCACCACGCTGAACCGTTGCTTCGTGGTGACAAGACAGAATTTAGTTGTGCGGCGCAGCGCAGTCCACAGAGATGACGTCAAATCTGTTATGCATTCAGCGCATAACAAATCAGTAAGCCATTTTAAACCAGTAACTTACAGACAGATATGTAGGGATTTTTGCGAATTGTGCAGTGCAGTGCGACGGATAGGCCAGACTTTTCAATCGATTGGCTATCCGGTACGGCGAGCGCGCGCCATCACCCGGGCGCATGAAAACCGTCCTTGAGGATGGAATTAAATGGAGGCTGGACAGCCGGTCGTCAAGAGGGGGCCGGTCGGTTTTCGCTGGCCGTCAGAATTTCGCGCTGCGGACGTGGTCCACCAGGAAGTCGCGGAACACCGTGATTCGAGTCACGTTGCGCAGTTCCTCGGGATAGACGAAGTAGACCTTGAAGGTCGGTCCCTCGAGATCCGGCAGCACCTGCACCAGATTGGTCCCGGGCACGGCGATGTAGTCGGGCAGGGCCGCGAGGCCCAGGCCGCTCTCGACCGCCTTGAGAATGCCGTAGATGTTGTTCACCGCCAGCACCGGCTCGCGCACCCGGTCGCCGGCGCCCGCATGGATGATCCAGTTCAGATCCTGCAGCGGCCTCGGGGCCTCGGGGCCATAGGAGATGATGGCATGGTTGTCCAGGTCTGCCGTCGAGGTCGGCGCGCCGTGGGCCGCCACATATTCGGGCGAGGCGTAGATATGGTAGTGCACCGTCATCAGCTGGCGCTGGATCAGATCGGGCTGGTGGGGCGGGTGAAAGCGGATGGCCGCGTCCGATTCGCGCATGGCGATATCGATCTCGGAATCCGACAGTAACAGGTTGATGCCGATGTCGGGATAGGCCTCCCGGAATTCGCGCAGATGCGGCACCAGCCACGTCGAGCCGAAGCCGACCGTGGTGGTGACGTTGAGGCGTCCACGGGCCGCCGTCCGGCTATCGCGCAGGATGGCTTCGGTCCGCTCGAGTTTCACGAAAACTTCGCTGACCGTCTCGAACAGCGTCTCACCCTGTTCGGTGAGGATCAGGCCGCGGGGATGGCGGTGGAACAGCGAAAAGCTGAGGCTCTCCTCGAGCCCGGAAATCTGTCGGCTGATCGCCGACTGGCTGAGATTAAGCTCGTCGCTGGCGTGCGTGAAGCTGCCCGCCTTGGCGACCGAGTAGAACGTCCGCAGCTTGTCCCAGTCCATTGGGCTTTCCCCCGATGATACGCCGCGCCGAAGCAATCCCGTCACTCCGGCACGACGATGTTACTCCGCCGCCTGCTTCTCATGCACTTCGTGGGCGGCGATGAATTTCTCGGCCTCGAGCGCGGCCATGCAGCCCATGCCCGCAGCCGTCACCGCCTGACGGTAGACTTTGTCGGTCACGTCGCCCGCCGCAAATACGCCGGGAACCGCGGTCGACGTGCTGTCCGGATTCTTCACGATGTAGCCGCCGTCGTCGAGCGGCAACTGGCCGACGAACAACTCGGTCGACGGCGTGTGGCCGATGGCGATGAAGACGCCATGTGCAGGCACCTCGGACACCTTCCCGGTCTTGACGTTGTGGATGCGCACGCCGGTCACGCCCACGGGATCGGTGCCGCCGATAATGTCCTCGACGACGCTGTCCCAGATCACCTCGATCTTGTCGTGGTTGAACAGCCGATGCTGCAGCACCTTTTCCGCGCGCAACTCGTCGCGGCGATGGATGAGCGTCACCTTGGTGGCGAAATTGGTCAGGAACAGCGCCTCCTCGACGGCCGTGTTGCCGCCGCCGATCACGATCACTTCCTTGCCGCGGTAGAAGAAGCCGTCACAGGTGGCGCAGGCCGACACGCCGAAGCCCTGGAATTTCTGCTCGCCCGGAAGGCCGAGCCAGCGCGCCTGTGCGCCGGTCGAGATGATCAGGGTCTCGCCGACATATTCCGTGCCGCTGTCGCCGACAGCGACGAAGGGACGCTTGGACAGGTCGACCGATACGATGACATCGGAAATCAGGGTCGTGCCCACATGTTCGGCCTGGGCGCGCATCTGGTCCATCAGCCATGGACCCTGGATGACGTCGGCGAATCCGGGGTAGTTTTCTACGTCGGTGGTGATGGTCAGCTGGCCGCCGGGCTGGATGCCCTGCACCATGACGGGATTGAGTGCCGCACGGGCGGCGTAGATCGCCGCAGTATAACCTGCGGGTCCCGATCCGATGATCAGCACCTTGGTGTCGATGCGTTCTGCCATGCTTCTCTCCGCTGGCGGCTGCCGGTTTCCTCAGATAAGTCCGGCGCCTTTGTTCGCAAGTGCACTCTAGAACGGTTCTGGACTTGAGGGAATCGCAGAACACGGTTGTGAAGAAAGTATTTAACCCGGATCGCGGCGAAGCGGAACCGCTTCGCCGCCCAGCCGGGCGCTCCGGCGCGTCAAAGGGCCTCGCCGTGCCGGGCGAGATAGTCGGCCACGCCCTGCTTGTCCGGAGTCATGCCGGCGTCGCCCTTCTGCCAGCCGGCCGGACACACTTCGCCATGTTCTTCGTGGAAGCGCAGGGCCTCGACAATGCGCACCGCCTCGTCGGCATTCCTGCCCAGGGGCAGGTCATTGACGATGGCCTGGCGCACGATGCCCCGGCGATCGATGAGGAAGGTGCCGCGCAGCGCGACCGAATCGTCGATCAGCACGCCATAGTCGCGGGCAATCTGCTTGGTGATGTCGGCGACCATCGGAAACTTCACCGGCCCCAGCCCGCCTTCATTCACCGGCGTGTTGCGCCAGGCGTAGTGGCTGTACTGGGAATCGACGCTCACCGACACCAGCTTGGCGTCCAGCCCGGCGAGCGTGTCGGACCGGTTGCTGTAGGCGAGAATCTCGGAGGGACACACGAAGGTGAAGTCCAGCGGGTAGAAGAACAGGATCCCGTAGCTTCCATCGAGATAGCGCGTGAGGTTGAAGGACTCCTGGATGTCGCCGTCCGGCATCACGGCTGCCGCGGTGAAATCGGGGGCCTGACGACCAACAAGACTCGTCATGCTTAGGTAACTCCTTTTTTAACATGTGATAAAAGTGATATTTAGAATAATTATAAATCATGCAAGAGGGTTTTGAGATTCGTTCGCAAAAAGTCCGGCGGGCTGATATGCGTGGCGTGCGGGGCTGTCGGGGACTTCGGATCGGCGTGACGTTTTCGGAAATCTTATGACGATATCCTTTGCTATTGTTCCCGAGATTTGTAATTTAATTTCCGAACCGCGGCGGCGTTCGCGCACTTCCTTTCATGGACCGTATCTCATGAAGCTCGATGACATCGATCGCAAGATTCTCAGGCTGTTGCAGGAGAACGGCCGCATGACCAATGTGGAATTATCGCGGCAGGTGGGCATTTCGGCGCCGCCTTGCCTGCGCCGTGTCCGTGCCCTCGAGGAAAACGGCTATATCGAGGGCTATCACGCCCAGCTCAATGCCGCCGAGTTGGGGTTCGGTCTTACGGTGTTCGCCATGGTGGGGCTGCATTCGCAGGCCGAGGCTGACCTGAAGTCCTTCGAAGACCTGGTGCGGGGCTGGCCGATGGTGCGCGAGTGCCACATGCTCAACGGCGAGATCGACTTCATGCTGAAGATCGTCGCCCGCGACCTCAACGAGTTTCAGACCTTCCTGACCTCACGGCTGACGCCGGCGCCCAACGTGGCCAGCGTCAAGACAGCGCTGACCATCCGCAGCGCCAAGAGCGAGCCGGGCGTGCCGTTCGGGTTGCCGGAAAAACGGGGAGGCTGAGGCCTCAGATGAACTTCACCTTGAGAATCTCGTAGGCGCGGTGGCCGCCGGGCGCGGCAAAATCCACCTCTTCGCCTTCGGACTTGCCGATCAGGGCGCGGGCGAGCGGCGAATTGATCGAGAGGAAGCCCGATTTGATGTCGGCTTCCACTTCGCCGACGATCTGATAGGTGCGCTCCTCGTCGGTCTCGATATCGACCATCGTGACCGTCGCGCCGAATTTCACGGTCTTGCCTGACAGTTTGGACACGTCGATGACCTCGGCGCGCGAGATCATGTCTTCCAACTCCAGGATCTGGCCTTCGATGAAGGCCTGGCGTTCCTTGGCGGCATGGTATTCGGCGTTCTCCGACAGATCGCCATGCTCGCGCGCCTCGGAGATCGCACGGATCACCGCCGGACGCTCGTCAAGCTTGTAACGGCGCAAGTCGCCCTCGATACGATCGAGGCCTTTTGCCGTCATCGGAATCTTTTCCATCGCCGTTCCTTTAAAACCCTTCGTGCCGCAAAGCCGTCACGACCGGACGGCTATTCCGCCCGGTGCGACGACTTCAGGATCACTTAGAATAGGATTGCAGACTGGCCACTTCAAGGCTGCCTGACTTCATGCTCTCAATGGCGAGAACCGATGCCACCGCGCCCGCCAGGGTGGTGTAGTAGGGAACCTTCTCGGTGAGCGCGGTGCGCCGGATCGAAAAGCTGTCGTTGATCGCCTGGGCGCCCTCGGTGGTGTTGAACACCAGCTGGATCTCGCCGTTCTTGATGGCGTCGACGATGTGCGGACGGCCCTCGAGGACCTTGTTGACCCGGTTCACCTTCACCCCCTGCTCGGCAAGGAAGCTGGCCGTACCCTTGGTGGCGATGATCTGGAAGCCCATGGCGATCAGCTTCCTGACCGGCCCGACGATCGCCTCCTTGTCGCCGTCCTTCAACGATATGAAGACGGTACCGGACATCGGCACCTTGGTGCCGCCGGCAAGCTGCGACTTGGCGAAAGCCTTGCCGAACGTCCAGTCGAGTCCCATCACCTCGCCCGTCGAGCGCATTTCCGGACCCAGCAGCGTATCCACCCCGGGGAAGCGGGCGAACGGGAAGACGGCTTCCTTGACGGCAACATGCTTGATGCTGTGTTCCATCAGGTCGAAGCTGGCCAGGCTCTCGCCGGCCATCACCCGAGCGGCCACCTTGGCGAGCGGCACGCCGATCGCCTTGGCGACGAAGGGTACGGTGCGGCTGGCGCGCGGATTCACCTCGAGCACGAAGATGGTGTCGCCCTGTACGGCGAACTGCACATTCATCAGGCCGACCACATTGAGGCCGCGGGCCAGAGCGTGGGTCTGGCGCTTGATGTCGGCGATGATGGGGGCGGGCAGCGAATAGGGCGGCAGCGAGCAGGCGCTGTCGCCCGAATGCACGCCCGCCTCCTCGATGTGCTCCATGATGCCGGCGACGAATACGCTGTCGCGGTCGGCGATGGCGTCCACGTCGACTTCGATGGCATTGCGCAGGTAGAAGTCGATCAGCACCGGACTGTCGCCGGAGACGCGGACCGCCTCGGTCATGTAGCGCTCGAGGCCCTGGACGTCGCCGACGATCTGCATGCCGCGGCCGCCCAGAACGTAGGACGGGCGGATGACGACCGGATAGCCGATCTCGGCCGCTACTTCCTTGGCCTCCTCCAGCGAGGTGGCGATGCCGTTCGGCGGCTGCTTCAGTCCCAGTTCCTGCAACAGGACCTGAAAACGCTGCCGGTCCTCGGCCAGGTCGATGGCGTCGGGTGACGTGCCCAGGATCGGCACGCCGGCGGCTTCGAGGGCTCCTGCCAGCTTCAGAGGCGTCTGGCCGCCGAACTGGACGATGACGCCCTTCACGGTGCCGTTGGACTGTTCCTTGCGAATCAGTTCCAGCACGTGCTCTTCGCTCAGCGGTTCGAAGTACAGGCGGTCAGAGGTGTCGTAATCCGTGGACACGGTCTCCGGGTTGCAGTTGACCATGATGGTCTCGTACCCGGCATCGTTGAGCGCGTAGACGGCGTGGACACAGCAATAGTCGAATTCGATGCCCTGGCCGATACGGTTCGGACCGCCGCCCAGAATGATCACCTTCTCGCGGTCGCTGGGGTTGGATTCGCATTCGCCGCCGCCGAAACCGGGCTCGTAGGACGAGTACATGTAAGGTGTGCGCGCCTCGAATTCGGCGCCGCAGGTGTCGATCCGTCGGAAGCCCGGATGCACGCCAAGGTCCTGCCGCTGCTCGAACACATCCTCGGTGGCGATGCCGCAGAGTTCGGCGATCCGGGCGTCGGAGAAACCCAGCGACTTGTAATAGGCCATTTCCTGCGGATCGGCCGGCAGGCGGCTTTCCCGGAGCTGGTTCTCGGCGCGGACGATCTCCTCGATCTGGGCCAGGAACCACGGATCATAGGCCGTGACTTCCTGAATCCGCTCGAGGCTCAGCCCTTCACGGAACGCCTGGCCGATATAGAGGATGCGCTCCGGCGTGGGCTTGGACAGGGCGGCCAGCACGGCCTCCTTGTCCGCATCGTCCGGGTCGTAGCCGGGCACTTCGATCTCGGAGAGGCCGGTCAGGCCGGTTTCCAGCGAATAAAGCGCCTTTTGCAGGCTTTCAGCGAACGAGCGCCCGATCGCCATGGCTTCGCCGACCGATTTCATCGATGTGGTCAGGGTGGCTTCGCTGTTCGGGAACTTCTCGAACGCGAAACGCGGCACCTTGGTGACCACGTAGTCGATGGTCGGCTCGAACGAGGCGGGCGTAACGCCGGTGATGTCGTTGCTCAGTTCGTCGAGGGTGTAGCCGACCGCCAGCCGGGCGGCGACCTTGGCGATGGGGAAACCGGTGGCCTTCGACGCCAAAGCTGACGACCGCGACACGCGCGGGTTCATCTCGATGACGATCATGCGACCGTCCTTCGGATTGATCGCGAACTGGACGTTCGATCCGCCGGTCTCCACGCCGATCTCGCGCAGCACCGCGATCGAGGCGTTGCGCATGATCTGGTATTCCTTGTCCGTCAGGGTCAGTGCGGGCGCGACGGTAATGGAATCGCCGGTATGCACACCCATCGGGTCGATGTTTTCGATCGAGCAGACGATGATGCAGTTGTCCGCCTTGTCGCGGACCACCTCCATCTCGAATTCCTTCCAGCCCAGCACCGATTCCTCGATCAGCACCTCGGTCGTCGGCGAGGCGTCCAGTCCCTGGCGGACGATGGTCTCGAATTCCTCGCGGTTGTAGGCGATGCCGCCGCCGGTGCCGCCCATGGTGAAGCTGGGACGGATGATCGCCGGAAGGCCGACCACGGGCAGGGCGTCCAGCGCATCGGACAGGGACGTGACCATGCGGCTGGTCGGGCAACTCAGGCCGATGCGCTCCATGGCGTCGCGGAACTGCAGGCGATCTTCGGCCTTGGCGATGGCGTCCTTGGACGCACCAATGAGCTGGACGCCGAATTCGGCCAGGGTGCCGTTCTCGTCGAGCGCCAGCGCCGTGTTCAGCGCGGTCTGGCCGCCCATGGTGGGCAGGATCGCGTCGGGCCGCTCCAGTTCGATGATCTTGCGCACCATCTCGGGCGTGATCGGCTCGATATAGGTGGCGTCGGCGACATCCGGATCGGTCATGATGGTGGCCGGATTGGAGTTCACCAGGATGATCCTGTAGCCCTCCTCCCGCAGCGCGCGGCACGCCTGCGTGCCCGAATAGTCGAACTCGCAGGCCTGCCCGATGATGATGGGGCCGGCGCCGATGATCAGGATGCTCTTGATATCTGTCCGCTTAGGCACGCTTGGTCACCATGTCCATGAATTGTGTGAACAGGTAATGACTGTCCTGGGGGCCGGGCGACGCCTCGGGGTGATGCTGGACCGAGAACACCTGCTTGCCCTTGATGGCGAGGCCGCAGACGGTGCCGTCGAACAGCGATACATGCGTGACCTCGACCGTGTCGGGAAGGCTGTCGGCATCGACGGTGAAGCCGTGGTTCATGGAGGTGATCTCGACCTTGCCGCTGCGCAGGTCCTTGACCGGATGGTTCGCGCCGCGATGGCCCTGATGCATCTTCAGGGTCTTGCCGCCGGCGGCCAGCGCCAGCATCTGGTGCCCAAGGCAGATGCCGAACACCGGCAGTCCACTGCCGATCAGGTCGCGGATGACAGGCACGGCGTACTCGCCGGTGGCGGCGGGATCGCCCGGCCCGTTCGACAGGAACACGCCGTCGGGCTTGTGGGACATGATTTCCCTGGCCGTGGCGTTGGCAGGCACCACGGTGACCCGCGCGCCTTCGGTCGCCAGTGACCGGGCTATGTTGTTCTTGAGGCCGTAATCGACGGCGACGATATGCGCGATCGGGCTGTCCTGCCGGCCATAGCCGTTCTCCAGCGACCAGCGGGTCTGGTCCCAGCCATAGGTCTGGGTGCAACTGACATCCCGCGCGAGGTCCATGCCTTCGATGCCGGGCCACGACCGGGCCTGCTCGAACAGCGCGGGCAGGTCGAATTTGCCGTCGGGCGCATGGCAGATCACGCCATTGGGCGGTCCGCCCATCCTGATCCGGCGCGTGAGTCGCCTGGTGTCGACCCCGGTGATGGCGATCAGGTTGTGGCTGGCCAGCCAGTCATTGAGGTGGCTGACGGCGCGGAAATTGGACGGCTCGGTGATCCGCTCGCGCATCACCAGGCCGCGTGCGGCCGCGTTCTTGGCCTCGACATCGTCGAAATTGGCGCCGACATTGCCGATGTGCGGGAAGGTGAAGGTGATGATCTGGGCGGCGTAGGAAGGATCGGTAAGGATTTCCTGGTAGCCTGTCATGGCGGTGTTGAAGCACACTTCGCCCACCGCGCTACCAGAAGCTCCCGCGCCATAACCCCAATAAACAGTGCCGTCGTGAAGCACCAGAGCGCCAGTGATCCCGCGATGGGGCGGCGCGTCCGGTAAAGTGACGTGGTCGGGCATTCAGGTCTCCGGCTGGGCCTGCGCGAGCGGCAACGTGGCGGCATCGCGCAAATTTTCGGGACCATAAGCGCTGCCAGCAGGTGGGTCAAGTGAAACGCTGGCTGAAAAATGCAAGCCTTTTCAACGGCTTAATGTAGAAGGCCTAGTTTGCCATCCTGACTTGCATATTATAGAGTCACTTATGAGGGTGCCAACTTGCATAGGTTGGGGACGACTCCCCATCGGTACCAGCCAACAAACGAGGTGCAACATGCTGCGTGAACAGCTCACGGAGGCACTCAAGGACGCCATGCGGGGGCAGGACAAGCGGCGGACCAGCACGCTGCGCCTGATCCTGGCCGCGATCAAGGATCGTGACATCGCCGGGCGGGAAAACGGCAGCCGCGATCTGGTGGGCGACGATGAAATTCTGCAATTGCTGCAGAAAATGGTGCGCCAGCGCCGGGAATCGATCGAGACCTTCGAGAAGGGCGGGCGCATGGAACTGGCCGATCAGGAGCGCGACGAGATCGTCGTCATCGAAGGCTTCCTGCCCAAGCAGATGGCCGATTCCGAGATCGACGCCGCCGTTGATGCCATGGTCGCCAAGCTCGGCGCGGTCGGACTGAAGGACATGGGAAAGGTCATGGCGGCGCTGCGCGAGCGTTATCCGGGCACCATGGATTTCGGCAAGGCCTCGGCCGCCGCCAAGGCCCGGCTGTCCTGACCTGCGCAGCCGATCCGCGTTTCGGCGCGGCGGTGGACACGATAGAGTGACGGCATGCGCTTCACCCCGGAATTTCTCGACGAGCTGCGCCTCAGGGTCCGGCTGACCGACGTCGTCGGCCGGCAGGTGAAACTGGTGCGCAAGGGACGAGAATCCGGCGGTCTGTGCCCGTTTCACAACGAGAAAACCCCGTCCTTCACCGTCAACGACGAGAAAGGGTTCTATCATTGCTTCGGCTGCGGCGCGCACGGCAACGTCATCGACTTCGTGATGAACACCGAGGGGCTGGGCTTTCCCGAGGCGGTCGAGCGGCTGGCGGGCGAGGCCGGCATGGCGCTCCCCGTATGGTCGGAGGGCGACCGCGCTCAGGATGACAGGCGCAAGAGCCAGCACGAGGTCATGGAGATCGCGGCCGCCTGGTATCAGTCCCAGCTCGCGGCCGGGATCGGGCGCGGCGCGCGGGATTACCTGCAGCAGCGCGGACTCACCGCCGAGACCATCAAGACCTTCCGGCTGGGTTTCGCGCCCGAGGCGCGGACGACGTTCAAGGATGCCATGCTGGCGCGCAAGATCGACGAGCAATTGCTGGTCGACACCGGCATGCTGATCCGGCCCGAGGACGGCGGCGCCTCCTTCGACCGTTTTCGCGACCGGGTGATGTTTCCGATCACCGATCCCCAGGCGCGAATCGTCGGTTTTGGCGGCAGGGCGCTGGGCGATGCCCCGGCCAAGTATCTCAACTCGCCGGAAACCGCGCTCTTTCACAAGGGCAAGCTGCTCTACAATCACGCCCTGGCCCGTCCGGCGGCCCGCAGCGCCGACCGCGTCGTGGTCGCTGAAGGCTATATGGACGTCATCGCCCTGGCCCAGGCCGGACTGAAAGAGGCGGTGGCGCCGCTGGGAACGGCGGTGACCGAGGACCAGCTGGCGCTGTTGTGGCGCATGGCCGCCGAGCCCATCTTCTGTTTTGACGGCGATTCCGCTGGGCTCAGGGCCGCCGAGCGGGCGTTGCTCAAGGCACTGCCGCTGCTCAAGGCGGGGCAATCCCTGCGATTCGCGACCCTGCCCAAGGGCGAGGATCCCGATACGCTGATCAGGAACCAGGGCGTCGGCGCCATGCGCGACGTGTTGGACCGGGCGCGGCCGCTGATCGACGTGCTCTGGGATGTGGAACTGGCGCGCCAGCCGGTCGACACGCCCGAGCGCAGGGCAGGCTTCAAGGCGCGGCTGCGCGAGCTGTTGGGCGGGATCACCGACACCGATGTGCGCGGTTTCTACCGTGACGAGTTCGACGTCAGGACCCAGGCCCTGTGGGCGCCGCGCCGGTTCGAGCGGCAAGAATTCCGGGGCAAGGGCAAGGGCCGGCGGGACTTCCAGCCGCCGGTGAGCCGGGAGCTGCTGGCGACGCCTCTGGCACGGGGCGCGGGCTTTACCAACCATCGCCGGGAGCGGCTTATTCTGTTGACGATGCTGAACCATCCGGGTCTGATCGAGGTCCATCACGAAGAGCTCATGGCGGTCGATATGGACAGTGTCGAGCTTGACAAGTTGCGTGCCGCAATCATACGAATTGCCGCAAGCTGCCATCATTCTGATGACAAACTTGAAAGTTCAACCATCCGGAACCACCTGTACGGGGAAGGTTTCGGCATGGCCGTGCAACGTTTGGAGGGGGATAAAGGGTTGGTAGGCGACTCGTTCGCTAGGCCCGATGCAACTGCCGACTCCGCCGAACAGGGCTTGCGCGCGCTGCTTCGGGCCAGCCAGCTGCAGCTTTTGCAGCACGAGCTGGAAGCGGCTGAGGTTGATGCGATGTCTGACGATAGCGTTGAAGCGGAGCGAGCGACTCACCGGGCGCGAGATATTCGCGCACAGATCGAGGCGCTGATGGAAAGTTTGTCCGGAATGGACCAGTAGACGGTCGCCGGATCAAGCCGGCGGCGAAAAACAACGAGGAAACAGCCAGGCGCCACAAGCGTTCTGGCGGCTTAGTTCGAGACACGAAGTTCAGGCTGCATCGCCGGATGTTTATCCGCGTACTGCAAGCCTTAGAGGAGCAGAGACGTTCATGGCGAAGGACGCATCCGAGTCGGTGAAAGAGCGCGACGAGACCGAGGAGTCGGGCGACAGCCCGCTCGTCGATTCGTCCGCGGAAGCGGTCAAGAAGATGATCGCCGCCGCAAAGGAGCGGGGGTATGTCACCTATGACGAACTGAACCGGGTGCTGCCGCAGGATCAGCTGTCCTCGGAGCAGATCGAGGACATCATGGCGATCATGTCCGAGATGGGCATCAACGTCATCGAGAACGAGGAAGCGGCCGAAGATTCCGAGGAAACGGGAGACGCGCCTGCGGGGGCCGAAGACGACGAACTGAGCGGCCCGCGCACCAAGGAAGTCGAGGTCGATCGCACCGACGACCCGGTGCGCATGTATCTGCGCGAGATGGGCAGCGTCGAGCTGTTGTCCCGTCAGGGCGAGATCGCCATCGCCAAGCGTATCGAAGCCGGCCGCAATGCCATGATCGACGGCCTGTGCGAAAGCCCGCTGACATTCGCCGCCATCACCGACTGGCATGACCAGCTGATCAACCAGCAGCTGCTGCTGCGCGACATCATCGACCTGGATGCCACCTATGGCGCCGGTCCTGGTGCCAATGACTCGCTGCCGGCCGAAATGGCCGGCGAGGACGCCCCGCCCGCAGGCACCGAAGCCTCGAGCGACGAGAACGATGAAGAGGACGAGGCAGAAGAGGAGGGGCCCGCGCCGGCCGGCGCTCCGGGTGCCGACGACGATGAAGAGAACGCCGACGAGGCCGCCGTATCGCTTTCGGTAATGGAAGAGCGGCTGAAGCCCGAGGTGATCGAGAAATTCGAGCAGATCTCGGCCACCTACAAGAAGCTGGAGAAGCTTCAGCAAGCGCGCCTCGATGTGCAGCTCCGCCAGGGCACCTTCTCACCGGCCCAGGACAAGAAATACCGGACGCTCAAGGCCGAGATCATCGCGCTGGTCAACATCGTCCATCTCAACAATTCCCGCGTCGAGACGCTGGTCGAAGAGCTCTACAACTACAATCGCCGGTTGCTCGGTCTGCAGGGGCAGCTGCTGCGCCTTGCCGAGAGCAACAAGGTCAATCGCACGGAGTTCCTGCAGCAATACCAGGGTCACGAACTGGACCCGGACTGGCTGCAGAAGGTGGGACAGCTGCCGGGCAAGGGCTGGAAGGCTTTTGCCGAGCGGGAAGCCGTCCGGGCCGAGGCGATCCGCAAGGAGATCGCCGAGATCAGCCAGCACAGCGGCCTGCCGATCAGCGAATACCGGCGCGTCGTCCAGACCGTCCAGAAGGGCGAGAAGGAAGCCCGGGTCGCCAAGAAGGAAATGGTCGAGGCCAATCTTCGACTGGTGATCTCGATCGCCAAGAAATACACCAACCGCGGCCTGCAGTTCCTTGACCTGATCCAGGAAGGCAACATCGGCCTGATGAAGGCGGTGGACAAGTTCGAGTATCGCCGCGGCTACAAGTTCTCGACCTATGCCACCTGGTGGATCCGCCAGGCGATTACCCGCTCGATCGCCGACCAGGCGCGGACGATCCGTATTCCGGTCCACATGATCGAGACCATCAACAAGCTGGTGCGCACCTCGCGCCAGATGCTGCACGAGATCGGCCGCGAGCCGACTCCCGAGGAACTGGCCGAAAAGCTCTCCATGCCGCTCGAAAAAGTGCGCAAGGTGCTGAAGATCGCCAAGGAGCCGATCAGCCTCGAGACGCCGATCGGCGACGAGGAGGACAGCCATCTGGGCGACTTCATCGAGGACAAGAATGCGGTCCAGCCGCTAGACGCCGCGATCCAGGACAATCTGCGCTCGACCACGACGCGGGTGCTGGCCTCGCTGACGCCGCGCGAGGAGCGGGTGCTGCGCATGCGTTTCGGCATCGGCATGAACACCGACCACACCCTCGAGGAAGTGGGACAGCAGTTCTCGGTGACCCGGGAACGCATCCGGCAGATCGAGGCGAAGGCGCTGCGCAAGCTGAAGCACCCCAGCCGCAGCCGCAAGCTGCGCAGCTTCCTGGATACCTGATACGCCCTGTCATCGGGTGATGGAACGGCTCCCTCGGGAGCCGTTTTCCGTTGCGGGACTGCAGAGGGACGGTGCGGGAGGCCGCCTCAGACCCGCCAGAAGCTGCGGGTAAACAGCACGAAGACCGTGAACAGCTCCAGGCGGCCCAGCAGCATGCCGACGCACATCATCAGCTTGGCGCTGTCTGAGAAGCCCGCATAATTGCTTGCCGGACCGGCGATGTCGCCCAGGCCGGGGCCCACATTGGAGACGATGGCCGCGCCCGCGCTGAGCGCGGTCATGAAATTCACGCCGGTCAGCGTCAACCCCACCGCCAGAACGAACATGGTGACGAAGAACAAAAACATGAAGGCGATCACCGAGGTCAGCGTTTCCTCGCTGACCAGTGTGCCGTTCAGCCTGAGACTCATCACGCCGTGCGGGTTGACCATGCGGAACAGGATCCGGCGGATGGCCTGGAACAGCACCTGGTAGCGGAAGATCTTCACCGATCCGGTGGTCGAGCCGGTGCAGCCGCCGACGAAGTAGAGCGCGAAGAAGACCATGGTCGCGCCGCCGCCCCACTGCAGGTAATCGGCGGATACGAAGCCGGTGGTGGTGATCGCCGAGATCACGTTGAAGGTGCCGTGGCGCAGCGCGTTTCCCGGCGACAGGTGGGTGCTGAAATACAGCCAGGCGCTCATGACCAGCGACACCGCGGCGCAGAAGATCAGGAACCAGCGGATCTGGTCGTCGAACAAAGACGGAATCGACTTCATGGTGAACTTGCGGCTGGTGATCGCCACATAGACCGTAAAGGGCAGCGAACCCGCCAGCATGAACACCACCGCGACCGTCTCGAGATACAGGCTGTCGAACACCGCGATGGATGAATCGTAATTGGCAAAGCCGCCGGTCGCCACGGTCGACAGGGCGTGGCAGATGGCGTCGAGCAGCGACATGCCGCCCATCAGATAGGCGAGCGAGCACAGCCCGACCAGAACGGCGAACACACCGGTGATCGCCAGCGCGAGCTGGCCGGTGCTGGGCAGCAGCTTCTTGTCCTTTTCCGACGATTCGGTGCGGAACAGCTGCATGCCGCCCACCCGCAGCATGGGCAGCAGCGCCAGCGCGACGATGATGATGCCGACGCCGCCCATGGCGTGCAGCAGCGCACGCCACAGCAGCAGCCCAGCCGGCATATAATCGAGGCCGGAAATCACGGTCGCGCCCGTCGTCGTCAGGCCGGACATGGTCTCGAACAGGGCGTTGACCGGGCTGAGGCGCGACTGGCCGAACATCATCGGCAGCGAGGCGAAGATGCTCACCACCAACCAGGTCAGCACCGTCAGCAGGAAGGTCTGCCGCAGTGACATTTCCGAGTGGGAGTGGCCGCGGTTGCCCAGCCACAGCAGCGCGCCGGCGAACCCGGTGATCACCGCCGAGCCCACGAAACCCAGGCTCTCGGTATGGACATAAGCGAGATCGACGGCGGCCGGAATCAGCATGGTCACGGCCAGAATGCCGAGCAGCATGCCGATAACCTGAAGGATGGGGCGCAGATCAATCACGCCTGTTCCTTACGCTGCCTTGGCCGGTGCATCAAGCAGGCCATGAATCGGAACGGCCCCGCCGGAGCGGGGCCGTTCGTCGCTGAACACGGGCCAGCCTATTCGGCGGCGATGTTTTCCTTGCTGCCGGCAATGTCCGCCATCAGGTGAATCGCCTCGGTCTGGCGAGCGCCGATGGAGATGCCGGTGCAGCCGGAATCCGCCCATGCCGCCCAGTTCTGGCGGATGCGCTTTTCCGGGCCGATCAGGTTCTGCTCGTCGACATATTCGTCGGGCACGGCTGCGGCAGCCTCTTCCTTGCGTCCCGACAGGTACAATTCCTGGATGCGGTTGGCGGCGTCGCCATAGCCGAACTTCACCATCCGGTCCTTGTGGAAGTTCTTGTCCTTGTGGCCCATGCCGCCCGCATAGAGCGCAATGGTCGGCTTCAGCAGGGCGAGGCCGGCCTTGACGTCGTCGGTGATGTGCACCCCCACGCCGGCCTGAATCTCGAAATTGTCCATGCTCTTGCCGTTGCCGGCCTTGGCGAAGCCTTCTTTCAGCCAGTCGCCATACAGTTCCATGCCGCGCGGAGTCCAGCCAAGCGGCAGCCAGCCGTCGGCCAATTGGGCGGTGAGCTTCACCATGGTTTCGGTGCCCGAGCCGGTCCAGATCGGGATATTCGGGTTGGTGTGCAGAATGGACTTCAGCGGCTTGCCGATGCCCATGGCGCCGGGACGGTCGGCGGGCAGCGGCAAGGGCAATTGCTGGCCGTCATGGGTGACGGGTGCATCGCGCGCGAACACCTTGCGCATGATGGTGATGTAGTCCTTCATCCAGTGATAGGGCTTGCCCCAGGGCTGGCCGTACCAGCCCTCGACGATCTGCGGGCCCGACATGCCGATGCCGGCGATGAAGCGGTTGCCGCCGGCCAGCGCGTCGACGGTGGCGGCCTGCATGGCGGCCATGGTCGGCGACCGGGCGGCCATCTGCATGATCGCCGTGCCCAGGCGAATGCGCTTGGTGTGGGCGGCGATGTAGGCGAGCGGCGTGACCGCGTCCGAACCGTACGCCTCGGCGGTCCAGACCGAGTCATAGCCCAGTTCCTCCGCCAGTTTGATCTTGTCCATGGGCAGGCTCATCTGCTGCCCCGAATAGCCGATCATCAGCCCCAGTTTGATGTTCTTCATTGCCGCTCTCCCTTGATCCGTTGGCGGGCTTCGCTTGATTCTGCACGCTAGCGTCTCGCCGGTCGACGCGCAACTGGTGTTACCGGCGGGTAAAATCATCAAGGATTGATCACCGGGAATACGGGCGGTACCAGGGCCGGTCGCGTGTAACATTGGGCCATCAGGCAGCCCAGGGAGACGGTGGCCTGAGGGTTGATGCCTCGCTGGCCTGCACCGTGTGCAGATGCGTTGATTTCATTGCCTGCGATGCCGCTCAGTCCTACGGCGACGCTTGAAAACTGGACCCTTCCTGATTTTCAGAGTTAACGCGGTAACCGTTCGCGTGTAACGTTATGGCTGGCTGTTCATTAAACAGCCGTCGCTGGTAATTGTTCTCTGGGGAGGGAAAGCCAATGAAACAGCGCTCCACCGCGCCGCGCGCGGTTCAAGGTCTCAAACATCTCCTGCTTGCCAGTTCGCCCCTATGGGCGGCACTCATGTCCGCCGCGCCCGCCCATGCCCAGATCGAGCAGGTCGTGGTCCAGGCGCGCGGCGAACAGCAGGAAGTGCGTGACATTCCGGTGGCGATCACCGCTATCGGCGAAGAGAAGATCGAGAGATTCGCGCTCAAGAGCCTCGAGGATGTGGCGGCTGTCGCACCCCAGCTCACCATCGTCCGGGGCGGATCCGGCAGCGGCGCCAGCATCTCGATCCGCGGCATCCAGTCCAATTCCACGAGTATCGGCATCGAGCAGTCGGTCGCGGTCATCCTCGACGGCGTTTACTACCCGCAGGGCCGCGTTATCGACGAAGGGCTGTTCGATGTCTCCCAAGTGGCCGTGCTGAAGGGGCCGCAGGCGCTGTATTTCGGCAAGAACGCCACCGCCGGCGTGCTGGCGATCACCACCAACGATCCGGGCAACGAATTCGAGGCCATGGCCCGCGTTGGCTATGAGATCGAGCAGCAGCGGCTGGTGGCCGAATCCACCATTTCCGTGCCGCTGACCGACAAGTTCGGCATCCGCCTGGCGCTGCGCGGCACCAAGATGTGGGGCGGTTATATCGAGAACAACGCCGGGCCGACGAATTACGTGACCACCGATGCGGCCACCTTCCAGCAGACGGTGCATCCGAACGGTGCGCCGACCGAGAACAAGTTCCCGGCCGAGGAATCGTTCTATGCGCGCCTGACCATGAAGGGCACGCCCAGCGACCGTTTCACCTACACCATCAAGGGCAGCTTTGCCGATTACCGCATCTCGACCACCCAGGGCACCGAGCTGTTCGCCTGCCCGACCCTGAACGGTCAGCCTCACGCCAGCGTGGCCGATCCGGACAATCCCGGCTTCAACAAGCCGATTCCCAATACCGAGGCAGAGTGCGTCCCCGACTGGCGCGGCGCACAGAACCCGATTCCCCCGGATATCGCGGCCACCGACCCGCTGCTGAACTGGTTCGGCAGCCAGCTGGGCGAAGAGTACCGGTCCTATGGCGTGACCGGAAAGTTCGACATGGACTTCGACCCCATCGACCTGTCCGCGATCCTCAATTTCCACCGCCAGCGCACCAACTGGGTGGGCGACTTCGACGGCGGCGGCGCCACCTCGACCTTTGCCGGCGAGCACAACACCTTCAAGAATTTCTCCACCGAAGTCCGGGCGGTGACCAAATTCGATTTCCCGCTCAACGCGGTGCTCGGCGTCTATTACCAGGACACCCAGCGCTACTTCACCCAGGACGTGATCTTCGCCGGCGCCGACAACTCGGCGGTGACCGATCCGACCCGGCAGTACGTCGCCTATGACAAGATTTCCGAAACCGCCGGCGAGACGATCTCGGTCTATGGCGAGCTGATCTGGGACATCACCGACCAGCTGCAGCTTACCGGCGGCGTGCGCTACCTGCACGAGACCAAGGATTCCTACTTCATCCAGCCCTATGTGAACCCGTTCTTCACCGGCATCTTCTACCAGGGCTACACGCTGGAGGCCGATCAGTCGTTCAACGACGCCTCGCCCGAGGCCACGCTGCGCTGGGAGCCGACCGACGACCTCACCCTCTATGCGGCGTACAAGGAAGGGTTCAAGTCGGGCGGCTTCTCGAACAGCGCCATCCATTCGACGATCACCATCGTCAACAACGACCCCTCGACCTCGCTGCCCGATTTCGTCTTCGCACCCGAGCACGTCAAGGGTTTCGAGGGCGGCATCAAGGCCTCGCTGTTCGACCGGACCCTCAGCGTCGAGCTCGAGGCCTATCACTACAAGTTCAAGGACCTGCAGATCGACTTCTTCAACTCGCCGACCTTTGCGTTCATCACCGAGAATGCGGGCGGCGCCAAGACGGATGGCGCCGAGCTGCAGTTCACCTGGGTGCCCGAACAGGTTACCGGCCTGACGCTGACCGGATCGTTGGCCTACAACATCGCCAAATACACCGACTTTGTGGCGCCCTGCTATGCCGGCCAGAAGCCCAGCCAGGGTTGCAACCTGCCGATCAGCGCCGGCGAGGTGCCCAAGCAGCAGCTGGCGGGCCAGACCCGCGCGCTGGCGCCCAGATGGGCCGGCTCGTTCGGCATCGACTATGAGGCGCCGATCGGCAATGGCCTGCTGATCGGGTTGTCGTCCAACGTGAAATGGAAGTCCAAGCACCGTCTCGGCGGGTTCAACAACCCGTATGACGAGCAGAAGGGCTATGCCACGTTCGATGCCGCGATCCGGTTCGGCAACGAGAACCGCAACTGGGAGTTCGCCGTCATCGGCAAGAACCTGACCAACAAATACGCGCTGCTGTCGGCCGGCGACACGCCGGGCACGGGCGGCAACACCGGTACCGAGCGCGGGTTCGTCGCGGACCGCTACGGCACGCCGATCGTCCGGCGCACCGTCGAGCTCCAGTTCACCTGGCGCTACTGACGGTCTGAATGAATGGAAAGCCGGGGCCGCCGACCGGTCCCGGCATTCGCCGTTTCAGGGGCTTTGGCAATGCGCGCAATGATGCTATCAGATGCCGTCCTCGCCTCGGGGGCCTGTAGCTCAATTGGTTAGAGCCGGCCGCTCATAACGGTCTGGTTGCAGGTTCGAGTCCTGCCGGGCCCACCACACAGTCTGACGCTGCTGCCAGAGAGCCCGGACGTCGGCGGGTTTCGCTAAGGGGTCATGACGATCTGGACCCGGTCAGATATCTGAATGCTTCAATGGGCAGGGGCAGTACCAGGGTTGAGGCTTTCTCTCCGGCGATCTCCTGGAGCGCCGACAGATACCGAAGCTGCATCCCCTGTTCGACAGATCCCAGTATCTTCGCGGCCTCGATGAGCTTCTCGGCCGCCTGTTGTTCGCCCTCGGCGTTGATGATCTTCGCGCGGCGGAGCCGCTCTGCCTCGGCCTGCTTGCCGATGGCGCGCACCATGGATTCGTTCAGATCCACGTGTTTGATCTCGACGTTCGAGACCTTGATGCCCCAGGCATCGGTCTGCGTATCCAGAATCTCCTGGATGTCCCTGTTGAGCTTGTCGCGCTCGGCCAGCATTTCGTCCAGTTCATGCTTGCCCAGTACCGAGCGCAGCGTGGTCTGCGCGAGTTCGCTTGTGGCGGACATGTACTCGACCACCTGGAGGATCGCCCGTTCCGGATCGACCACGCGAAAATAGACGACGGCATTCACTGCGACCGAGACATTGTCGTGGGAAATGACGTCCTGGGTCGGCACATCGAGCACGATGGTGCGCAGGTCCACGCGCTGCATGGTCTGCACGAGCGGAATCAGGATGATCAGGCCGGGCCCCTTCACCCCAGTGAACCGCCCCAGCGTAAACACCACGCCCCGCTGATATTCCTTGAGGACCTTGATCGCCGAGAAGAGAAACAGCAGGACCAGCAGGATGCCTGCCCCGAGAAAGCCGACGTCGACCATGCTAAGTGCTCCTCTGAGGTTCGGATGACGTGACGGTAAGCGTGAGGCCGTCTCGCCCGCTGACGCGAACGGTCTGCCCGGGTCTGAATTCGGCGGGACCCTGCGCCTTCCAGCGCTCTCCCCTGTACAGCACGGCCCCGGTATGTCCGCGCCAGTCGATAACCTCGACGATCGTGCCCGGCGCTGCTTCCTCGCCTGCCGCGATGGGCCGCCGGTGGGCGCGCAGGGCCAGTCCCAGCAGGAAGATCATCAGGCCGCCGAGGATCACCGTGGTCGTGATCACGAATCCGGGTGAAACCTGGAATTCCGGCGATTCCGTGTCGAAGAGCAACGTGGCGCCGACCACGAAGGCCGCACCCCCGCCGATGCCCAGCATGCCGAAGGACGGCGTGAACGCTTCCGCGACGATCAATGTCAGTCCCAGAGCGATAAGGGCGGCGCCGGCATAATTGACCGGCAGAACATTGAGCGCGTAAAGGCCCAGCAGGAGCGAGATACCCCCAATGGTGCCGGCGATGAACGTGCCCGGATTATAGAACTCCAGGATCAGGCCATAGACCCCCACCATCATCAGCAGCAGTGCGATGTTGGGATTGGTGATGACCGACAGAAGTTTGGTGCGCCAGCTGGGCTCAAGCGATTCAACCGTCAGTCTGGCCAGCTTCAGCACCCTGTCTTCACCCATGATCTTTATCGAGCGGCCCTCCAGCGCTTGCAGCAGGGCCGGCACATCCTGGGCGATCATGTCGATGACGCCGGACTCCAGCGCCCTGGAGGCGGGCAGGCTCGCGGCCTCGCGGACCGCCTTGACGGCCCATTCGGCATTGCGCCCCCTGAGTTCGGCCAGGCTTTCGATATAGGCGGCGGAATCGTTCACGGCCTTGGCGGTGGAGGCGCTTCCCTTGGCGCTTTCGGTATCTTTTTCCTCGTCCTTTGCCTTGTCCGAGGGTTTCGGGTCACGGCCGGGAAGTTCGGTCGGCGGCCCCTGCAGATTGACCGGTGTCGCCGCGCCCAGATTGGTGCCCGGGGCCATGGCGGCTATGTGGCTGGCATAGAGAATATAGGTCCCGGCGCTGGCCGCCCTGGCCCCGGAAGGGGCGACGAAGGTGGCAACCGGCACCGGAGACGCCAGAATGCCCCTGATGATGTCGCGCATCGACGTCTCGAGCCCGCCCGGCGTGTCCATCCTGATCACGAGCAGCGCGGCATTCTCCCGGGCTGCCCGTTCAAGTCCCGATTCGATATATTCGGCCGAAGCCGGTCCGATTGCCTCCTGGACGTCGAGGACCAGAACGCGTTGCTGCGGTGCCTGAGCAAAGGCGAGCCCCGCCATGCCGGCCACGATCAGCAGCGGGGCAATGAACCGGCGGAGACCAGACAGCACTACTGTCATTAATTCGCTTCCCCGAATTCGACGGTTGCAGCAAGTCGCAGCTGCCATCATGGAACAGTGCGGTTGTCGGTTGCTCTACAACGCCGCATCAGTCCCAAGCCGGAAGTCTAGCATTATATGGACCGGTTTCGATGTCTGATGATTGCCCCGGTTTTGCTGGGCAATGACCAGGCTGAATTGGCCTGTTCTACAGGTGCGCCGACAACCGATGGCAACAGACCTTGTGGGCGGCGTTCGGAGCCCGGTTTCCAGGCGGCCAATTCTTCCCGTGCACGGCAGCCTGGAAAAACTGACCGGGTCATGCCGCCGGCGGGCGAGAAGGCGGCCGGCCGCGATATTTGGATGCGGGCGAGCCTCCTTGCCGGCATGGACAGATGCCGAACTGGCTTTCGTTTCGCGCGCGCCTCACGCATAAGTATTGGCATGGTGACGATTTTCGCCGGAGCGCTTTATGGATGATTTGTCAGCGGCCGTCGCGTCGGCGCCGGCCGTCCGCGCGCCGCCCGAGCTGACCATCGTGGTGCCGACCTTCAATGAACGCGACAATATCCGACCGCTGCTCGGCCTGATCGCCAAGGCGCTCAAGGGCGACAGCTATGAAGTGGTGTTCGTCGACGACGACAGCCAGGACGGCACGCTGCAGGAGCTGCAATCGGTGGCGCGCAGCGATCCGGCGGTGCGTTACATCCACCGGATTGGCCGCCGCGGCCTGTCGTCGGCCGTGGTCGAGGGCATGCTCAGCAGCTCGGCACCCTATCTGGCGGTGATCGACGCCGACCTGCAGCATGACGAGACATTGCTGCCCGACATGCTGGCCGTGCTGCGTGGCGGCAAGGCGGACGTGGTCGTCGGATCGCGTTACGTGGAAGGGGGCGGCATGGGCGAGTGGGACGCGTCGCGCCAGTTCATCAGCCGCACCGCCACCCGTATTGCCAAACTGATCATCCGCGCCGAGCTGACCGACCCGATGAGCGGCTTCTTCATGCTGACCCGCGAGGCGTTCGCTGGGGCGATGCGCAACCTGTCGGGCCAGGGCTACAAGATCCTGCTCGACATCTTCGCCTCCCATTCCAGCACGCTGCGGCTGCGCGAGCTGCCCTATGAATTCCGCACCCGCCAGCACGGCGAGAGCAAGCTCGATGCCCTGGTGACGTGGGAATATCTGATGCTGGTGGCCGACAAGCTGTTCGGGCGCCTGATCCCCGTCCGGTTCCTGATGTTCCTGATCGTGGGCGGCCTTGGCGTCTTCGTGCATTTCGGCGTGCTGACCCTTCTGCTGAAGGGTCTGAACGCCGACTTCCAGGCGTCGACCATCATCGCCACCATTTCGGCCATGACCTTCAACTTCTTCCTCAACAATTTGCTGACCTACCGTGATCGCCGCCTCAAGGGGATATGGCGGATCACCAAGGGTCTGTTCAGTTTTTACGTCGTCTGCTCGCTGGGCGCGGTGGCCAATGTGGGCGTCGCGACGGCGCTGTTCGATCGCGACTATGTGTGGTGGGGCGCGGGACTTGCCGGCGTGCTGGTCGGATCGGTCTGGAATTACGCGGCCACCAGCCTTTTTACCTGGAGACAGAAGAAGTAGCAGCGCCGCAAGGCAATCAAAATTTTATGACCACCAGGGGGTACCCATGAAGCGTTTTGTCGTTTTCGCCGGGCTTGTCCTGGCCATTTCCGTCACCGTTTCGGCCGCTGTGGCGGGAACCTATCAGGATCTGCTCCAGCGAATGCCCGCGCTGCCGGCGACGGTGGAGGCCGCGTCCGCCATGTGGGTGCCAGCCGAAGCCGGTCCCGTGGAAGGCACGGCACTGAAGGCCGCCCAGAAGGCTCTCGACGACGCGCAGCATCGCCTGCCCGGCGCCCAGTCTCCTTCGGCCCAGCAGGCGCAGGCGCCGCAGATGACGCCGCTGGTGGAGTACTATGCGACGCCCAAAGGTCAGGCCGAGCTCGAGGCCATGCCGCTCGACCAGAAAATGGCGGTCGCCCAGCGGCTGGCGCAGGAGATGAACCCGCAGGTGGGCCGCGCCACGGCGGTGAGCGACGGCGACAGCACCCAGATCGAAAAGATCCAGACCTATCCGGAAGCCACCGCCGTGCGGCAGAAACTGCAGGAATTGACCGCCGCCCAGGCCGATCTCGACCGGCAGTGGCGGGCTGACGAGGAGAAGCTGGCCGCGCAACAGGCCGCTGAGACGAAAAGGATACCGATCTGCGACGGCGAGGCTGCCGATCGCGACCCGCTCGCCATGCGCAACCTCGCCCTGTCCTATGTGCCGAAACATATCGCGCTCGCTAGGACCTACCTGCCCAGGCATCAGCCCTTGCTGGTGCAGATGCGGGCGGCAATCGCCCCCGAGATCGCCCATGCCGACATGGTGGTCGCCGCCTGGAGCGCAATCCAGGCCCCGGCCATGCGCCAGCGCATGGCGCCGGTGACCCAGGGCGCGGCCAGTGCCGCCATAGTCGATGCCGGCCACGCGCTGGCATTCGTCCGGCAGGTGACGGAGAGAATCGCCAGGGTCACGGCGCGCAAGGCTGAAATCGAGCGCTACTATGCCGGGGCTACCGGCTGCTGACGCGGCGGCGCGCTGGCTGGACGGGTAATGGCTTGCGCTGCCGGTAATGCCAGCGGCGGCGCCGTGCCGACACTGGCGCGGCGCCATGGAGCGCACTAGAATCGACGGCCCATCAGGAGGGGCGGGGGATCCATGAGGCGAGTCAGAGCCCGTGTCGAGCGGCTGTGCCCTTCGTCAGCCGACGTGCTGCGCGTCTTCTATCGGCGATGGCAGGCGCGCCAGCATGCACGGGACCTGCTCCCGATCAAGGCCAGGCCAACGTCACCGCACCAGATACTTTGCTTTCTGGCGGTCCGCGACGAGATGATGCGGCTCCCCGATTTCCTGCGGCACTATCGCAGCCTCGGCGTGGACCGATTTGTGTGCGTGGACAACGGCTCGGTGGACGGGACCGCTGACTTTATGGCGGACCAGCCGGATGTGGACCTGTTCGCGACCAGTTCGCCGTTCGCCCGGGCGCGCGGCGGTGCGTTCTGGCTGTCGGGACTTGCACGAGGGCGCTACGCCGATCACTGGGGCGTAATGGCCGACGCCGACGAACTGCTGGTTTACGATGGCTGCGAACGGCATGGCCTTGGCGATCTCGTTCACGTCCTTGAGGCGGGCGGCCAGCGGTCATTGCCGGCCATGCTGCTCGACATGTATCCGGCCGGTCCGCTCCGCGCCGCCATACCATCGCGGGACCAGAGATTGACCGAAATATGCCCGCTGTTCGACGGGCGCGGCTATGAACCGATCGGCGAGGATGCTGCAGGGACAAGGACGCGTATTCGCAAGTTCCGCGGCGGCCCCAGGCAGCGTTTGTTCAGTTGTCCTGGCCGGACGTTCTACGTGGAACTCGGAAAGACGCCGTTCGCACGCTGGTCCAAGGACATCACGCTATTCGACTCGCATACCGTTCACCCCTTTGACCTGAACTTCGTATCCCCGACAGGTATCCTGCTGCACTTCAAGCTGATGTCAGACCTCGTCGAACGGGCGGAGACTGCCGTGCACCGAAGGTCCTATTTCAACGACTCGAAGGCATATCGCGAGGCGTTGCCGCTGCTTCAGTCCCTACCTGACCTCTCGGCGGTCTGGGAGGAATCACGACGATATGAGGGGTCGGCTTCCCTGGTTGAAGCGGGGCTGATGAGCGCCATCGACTGGCCGTGACGGCTGCGTCCAGCCGTTCTAGGATAACAGGATCGAGTGACCACGCGGCAGTGGCAGGGGAGAGCGGATGACGACCGACTATTTCGATATGACCGGCAAGGTGGTGCTGGTCACCGGCGGCAGCCGCGGCCTTGGCCGCGACATGGCGCTGGCCTTCGCCAATCAGGGCGCCGACATCATCGTCGCCAGCCGCAAGCTGGAAGATTGCGAGAAGGCCTGCCGGGAGATCGAGGGCATGGGCCGCAAGGCGCTTGCCCAGGCCTGCAATGTCAGCAAGTGGGATGACATGGAGCGGCTAGTCGACGCCGCCTACCTGGCCTTCGGCAAGGTCGACGTGCTGATCAACAATGCCGGCATTTCGCCGGTCGCACCATCGTCGCTGGAGACCAGCGAGGCGCTGATCGACAAGATACTGGCGGTCAATTTCAAAGGGCCGTTCCGGCTGATGTCGCTGATCGGGACGCGCATGGTCGAGGCTGGCGGAGGCTCGATCATCAACATCAGCAGCATCGGGGCCATCAGGCCCACCCCTGACATCGCTCCCTATGCCGGCGCCAAGGCGGGACTCAACGCCATCACCAAGGCATTCGCCCAGGAGTACGGGCCCAAGGTGCGGGTCAATTGCATCATGGCAGGCCCGTTCTGGACCGACATCTCGAAGTCGTGGCGCGAGGAGGCGGACAAGAACGCCACCAACCCTGCCGGACGTATCGGCAGGCCGCACGAGATCGTCACCGCCGCGCTCTATTTCGGCAGCGATCATTCGTCGTTCACGACCGGTTCGGTGATCGCTGTCGACGGCGGTATCACCTGAGCGAAACCCTGCCCCGTGCCGGCGCGGGTTGCCGCCACCGGATCGAGGGCTAATTCCAACAGTTCGGGCCATCCTGCGATAAAGGGGCGGCGATGCCGGAACTGTTCGACAATCTCGCCGACAGCCAAGGGTTTGGCTGGGTGCCGTTCTGGCTGATCGCCAGCGCCGTCGCCGTTGTGGTTGCAGCCTCGGCTCTTGCCCTGCATGGCGCGCTGCTGCGCAGGATCGACCGGCACCCCGGACAAATCTTCACCGCGCAAGCACTGCGACGTACCCGCGGCGTGGTCAGATTGGGCATCCCCGTCCTCGTGGCGGCGCTCCTGTCGCGGTTCCTTGAGGTGTCACCCGCGGTGGAGACGCTCATCGACCGGGTTGGCGTCCTTGCGTTGCTGTTTCTGCTGGGCTGGACGCTGTTGATCCTGTGCGACCTGAGCGCGGATCTCTATCTGCGCCGCTACCGCCTTGACGTTGCGGACAATCTGCATGCGCGCAAGATGGTCACCCAGGTGCGGATTCTGAAGCGGACGGCGAAAACCCTGGTGGTCGTCGTCTTCCTGGCGCTGATGCTGATGACATTCGATACCGCCCGCCAGTTCGGCGTCAGCCTGATGGCGTCGGCGGGCGCGGCGGGGTTGATCCTCGGCCTGGCGGCGCGCCCGGTGCTGAGCAACCTGATCGCCGGTATCCAGATCGCCATCACCCAGCCGATCCGCGTCGATGATGCCGTCGTGGTGGAAGGAGAGTGGGGCTGGATCGAGGAGATCAACAGCTCCTTCGTGGTCATCAAACTGTGGGATTGGCGGCGGCTGGTGGTGCCGCTGGGCTACTTCATCGAGAAGCCGTTCCAGAACTGGACGCGCACGACCGCCTCGATCATCGGCACGGTCTATCTCTATGTGGATTACACCGTCCCCGTCGAACGGGTGAGGCAGAAGCTCGATAAGGTCGCCAGGGAAAGCGAACTCTGGGACGGACAGGTGGTCAACCTGCAGGTGACCGAAGGGACCGAAAACGCAATGCAATTGCGCGCGCTGGTCAGCGCCAGCACGTCGCCTAGGGCGTGGGACCTGCGCTGCGAGGTGCGGGAGAAGATGATCGACTTCCTGCAGCGCGAATTTCCGCAGGCGCTGCCGCGGCACCGGGTAGATCTGACGGCCGATGGCCCTCCGCCTGCCGGCGGCTGACGTCGGTCGCCTCCGGTCCGGGGCGGCCAGCAGCAGCCTGGAAATTGCATCTCGGACCGGCGTTCGCGGGGACATTTTTTTTCGCCGGCGGTGCAATGAAACATTCATATCGGCAGGAAATGTCCTTGCAGCTGTGCTAGACTTTTTGCGTCGATTGAGACTCGGGGGAGGAATCATGAGGACACGTCTCTGTATAGCGTTGGCGGGTGCCGTGCTGTTCGCCGTACCGGCCCTTGCGGCGCCTGTCGATTTTGCGGCCCGAAGTGAACCCGATGCCGTCGAGGCATCGCGAACGGCATGGGCTGATTCCATAGATGAGGCACAGCAGGAGGCCGGCAGTTCGACAGCGATTGCCGCGTTCAAGGTCGACCTCAATGGCGATGGAACCCCGGAGATATTCGGGCAGGTCAAGAATACCTATATCTGCGGCAATGCCGGTCCGTGTGTGTTCGTGATGACCAAACCCACCGGCGCCTATGACGTGTTGTTCAGCGTGCCCGGCGTGGAAAACGCCGAGATCCTCGATAGCAGGACGGGCGGTTGGCTGGACCTCATGATCAACGACGACAAGAAATACCGCTACACCGGCGGTACCTACCGCAACCAGTAAACCGGCTATCTGACGGTCGGGCATTAACGCCGATTCATGGCCCAGATGGCGCGGTCCCGGAATCGTCGTGCTTCAGGCACGGGCGAGGCTATGGCTGTGGGAGCAGTTTGGTCCGGCGCCGGCTGGAGCCGGTAGGTTGACCCCTGCCGGCGCTGGAACTGGACATACCCGGCAAGGCCTGAATTTCCGTACCGCAGGGGAGCTGGGCGAAATTCTGGGCCCGGTGTGAACGGGCCTCGGACGAGCATGTCGGTACGGTAACGCGGTATGAGGCTGGTGGTTCCCCCGGCAGGTGCTTGCCGGCATGCCGCGCGGGGTGCGTCATCGGCCGCAGTCTACTAAAGTGCCTCATGAGATCCGCTTCGCCGACCGCCTTCCTTACACCGACAAAGGCAAGCTGCAGCACACCGGACCCGAGGCTCAAGTGCTCGCAACCGCGCCCCAGGACACCATGACGCCATCAGCCGATCAGCGCGAGGACGCACAGGACGAAGCCCCGGCCTCCCTCGCCGGCGAGCCCGCTGCGAGCGAGATCTTTTCGCCGGTGGGCGAGTTGCCATTGACCGTCATCGATCTGGATCAGGCCACGATTGCCGCGCTGCGCGAGACCTGCGCGCTGGCGCCGCGGTCGGGTGTCCGGATCGGCGTCGACAGGGGTGGCGCGGTCCCCGGCGGAGTCGCGGACCTGTTCGACATCTTGCTGACGACGGGCGAGGCGACCGGCAAGAAATGGGTCCGCGTCGCGCCCGAAGACCTGGATCGCGAGATCGGCCGGCTCAGTGCGCGCGCGGCAGCGACACCGTTCGCCGCCTCGGTGTTCGCCCAGGTGCTGCGCATGGGCGCCAGCCTGTCGTTCGACGAGGGGCTGATACTTGAATCCTTCGCCTATTCGACCCTGCTCGCGGGCGGCGAATTTCACGCCTGGCGTGCCGCCAATCCCGCCCGCCGCCGCAGCGCGGAGCCGGAACACCTGGTCGACGTCGAGCGTGAGCGCGCGCTGCTGCGCATCAGTCTCAACCGGCCGGCGGCGCATAACGGCCTGAATGCCCGCATGCGTGACCAGCTTGCCGAGGCGCTCCGGGCCGCGGTGGCCGATCCGATGATCAGCCGCATCCTGCTGAAGGGCGAGGGGCCGTCATTCTGCAGCGGCGGCGACCTCGACGAGTTCGGCAGCGCCACCGACCAGGCACTGGCGCACGCCGTCCGTATCGCCCGGTCCGTGTCGTCGCTGGTACACCGCTGCACCGACCGGGTTTCCGTGCGTTTGCATGGCGCATGCCTTGGCGCGGGCATCGAGATCGCGGCCGCGGCCGGCAGCATTACCGCCGACCGCAGCGCGCGGCTGGGCTTGCCCGAGGTGGGCATGGGCCTCATCCCGGGCGCCGGCGGCACGGTGACCGTGCGCCGCCGCATCGGCCGTCACCGCACCTGTTACCTGGGCCTCTCCAGCCACCGGCTGACCGCCGAGGAAGCACTGGCCTGGGGTCTGATCGACGGGCTGGAGGACTGCGCGTGACGCGGCCGGCGCGGGACCGGACAAGCAAGGGATTGTGCAGACTGATTTGTCAGGCACGGCCTTCCTATACTGTGATATACAAATAGCGATGACGGAGTATCGAAGTCGGGGAGACTGAGCGATGAACGCGATTGTCAGGGTGACGGAAGACGTCTGGACGCCGGCCGCGAAAGCGCCGGAACCTGATCTGGGCACGGATATCATTCCGGCCAGCCGCTATACGTCGAAAGAGTTCATGCAGCTCGAATGGGAGCGCATGTGGACCAAGACGTGGCTGATGGGCTGCCGCGAGGAGGAAATCCCCGAGACCGGCGATTACGTCACCACCGAGATCGGCCCTGAATCGCTGCTGATCGTGCGCGGCGAGGACGGCAAGGCGCGCACCTTCTACAACGTCTGCAACCACCGGGGAAACCAGGTCAAGTTCGACAAGACCGGCAATTCCCGCACCCTGCAGTGCGCCTATCACTTCTGGGAGTATGACCTGACCGGCCGGTTGGTCAGCGTCCCCGACGAGCAGGATTTTGCCCAGGGCTGCCCCAGGGATCAGCTCAGCCTCAAGACCATCAACACCGATACATGGGGCGGTTTCGTGTGGTTCAACCTGAACCCGGACGCCGAACCGCTGCTGGATTATCTGGGCATCATTCCCGAGCACCTGGACGCCTACCATTTCGACAAGATGGCCATGACGTCGAACTGGACCGTCGAATGGGATTGCAACTGGAAAGCATCGGTTGACGCGTTCAACGAGGTCTATCACGTCCAGTGCATCCACCCGGAACTGCTCTACAACAACGACGACGTGAACATCCAGATCGACCTGTACGACAAGCACAGCCGTTACCTGATCCCCTATCAGGCGTGCAGCCCGCGGCTCGGCTACCTTCCGGAAGAAGTCCCGGAGATCGTCGCCGAATACATGACGTCCATCGGCATGGATCCGGCGCCATGGAATGGCCGGGTGCCCGAAATCCGGCGCGCGGTCAGCAAGTTCAAGCGCGAGAACCAGGACAAGCTGGGGATGGATTATTCCGACCTGAACGACGATCAGGTCGTGGACGACTACCACTATTACATCTACCCCAACATCACGATGAACATCTTTGCGGAATGGATGCTGTTCTTCCGCCAGCGGCCGCACGAAACAGATCCCAACAAGATGTACTACGACGTGCAGTTCTATAATTACGTGCCCAAGGGCAAGCCGCGCCCGCCGCTGCCCGACCACGACCAGTTCAAGCACGGCGAGAAGTCGCTGGGTCTGGTGCTCGACCAGGATTCGGTGAACCTGCCGCACGTCCAGAAGGGCACCAATTCGTCGGCGTTCAAGGGGCTGTGGATCAGCCACCAGGAGCGCCGCATCCGCCACATGCACAAGACGCTGATGGACTATATCGACGGGGAGAACGGAAAATGAGTGACGTCATCGGAATTCACCACGTGGCTGTCGCGGTGCCGGACATCGAGCTGGCGCGGCGATTCTATGTGGACATCCTCGGTTTCGAGGATGCCGAGATCGGCGGTTGGGAAGCCGGCAACGAGTGGAACGACGCCATTGTCGGCCTGAAGAATTCGGCCGCGAGGGCGTTCATGTGCCGGGCGCCGAACTGCTACATCGAGGTGTTCCAGTATACCAGCCCGGAACCGGGCCCGCAGGATCCCAAGCGGCCGGTGAACGAATATGGCTACACCCATTTCGGCATGCAGGTGAAGGACATCCAGAAGGTCTACGACCGGCTCACCGAAGCCGGGCTTAGCTTCCACGTCGCACCGGACCGCATGGTGACCAACGAGAAGGGCGAACGGGTCGGCTTCTCGGCCACCTACGGCCGCGACTTCTTCGGCAATGTCTTCGAGATCATGGAAATCCGCGAAGGCGCCGCCATCAACCCGCTCTAGGAACCGCTTGCTTCCCGGCTCGTTGGGCATTCGCCAACGATCAATGGAGGACGCGATGAAGTGGGGATTGTTGTGGCTGCTGGGCGTGCCGATTCCGGTGTTGATCCTGCTCTTTTTCCTGTTCTGACCGATTACCAAGGGGACTGGCGGTTGCCGCCGGTCCCCGGCTACATTACCTGCACCTGTGACTTAATCATTGGGTCACGGCTTCCAGGCAGGGCGCCGCCTTGCCTGAATGCATTATTGAAAAGGGGAGACGGGTATGAGCGACGACCTTGTTGCCGAGCTGAAGGCGCTGCGCGCCGAGGTGGAACGACTGAAATCCAGGGACGAGATCCTGCAGCAGATCACCCGCTATGGCCGCGGCCAGGAATGGCTCGACCCGACCCTGATGGACGAAGTGTTCTACGACGACGCCCATGTGGATTTCGGTTTCTTCGTCGGCGTCTGGAAAGACTACAAGCCGGTATTGATGGATATCGAAGCGCATGGCGAAACCACCTTCCATCTCTGCGCCGCGCCGGCCATCGAGTTCGACGGCCCGAACAAGGCCTACGCCGAGGTCTACGGCATCGCCGGCGGCCGCGGCTATGAAGGCAAGACGAATGTCTTCGGCGGCCGCTATTTCGATGTGTGGGAGCGCCGCGACAAGCACTGGAAGATCGCCAGCCGCATCTTCAAGCTGGACTGGCACATCGACCATCAGTTCCCGCCGGGTGAGTCGGTGATGCATCCCGAACTCGAGCCCGCCAGGCCGCGGTCGCCGGAAAACAAGCTGTTCCGCCGCATGGGCCAGGACGTCACGGGCTAGGCCGCTTTCGGCTCCTGCCCCCGGCGAGAGGGCAGGAGCACCGATTGACATGTATCCGGGCTGATCCGGCTGCGGCGGCCCTGCGTCCCAACCTTCTTCCGAACGGGAGAGGGCTGCATAACCGCGCGGCGGTTACTGCCGTTTCCGCGCGGCGCAAAGGTCCCGGCTGCGGTGGTGCCATGAAACCAAACAGCCGGCCCGGACGTTACCGAGCGTAACCAAATCAAACAGGCCGATACGGGCCAATGGAGCGAAACATGCTCGGTACCATCCTGCTTATCATTCTGATTCTTCTGCTTATCGGCGCATTGCCGGCATGGCCTCACAGCCGCAATTGGGGCTATGCTCCGACTGGCGGCATCGGTCTGGTGCTGGTGATCATCGTCGTACTGCTGCTGCTCGGACGGATTTAGATTCAGTGACACGACCCCTTCGCGTAGCCGGCGCCGGCATTGCCGCGCTTTTGACGACATTGCTCTCTGCGCCGGCCGCGCAAGCGGACAATACATTCTTCGGCCTTGATTTCGGCCAGTCCGACCTGCTGGAAGACGTGGGCGATTTCTGGACCGATGTCAGCGGCGACTTCCGGGTCAAGCTGGGCGTCGGAACATCGGTGGCGCCCCGCTTCGAGGGCTCGGACCGCTACAAGGCCCGGGTCATGCCCAAATTTGCCGTGCGCTACAAGAATCTGGCGTCGATCAACAACACCCGCCTCCGGGTCTTCGCGATCCACAACGAGAATTTCGTGACCGGCCTGCAGGCGCGCTATCGCTTTGGCCGTGACGAAGATGCCTCGCCCGATCTGCTCGGTCTCGGCGATGTAAGCGATTCTTTCGAGTTGGGCGGCTTTGCCGAATGGCGGCCGGGTTGGGCCGTTGTCGGCGTCGAGGTCGGCCGCGATGTGGCTGGCGGGCATGACGGCCTGCTCGCCGCGGTCTATGCCGGATCCCAGATGCCGCTTGGCGGCGGCTTCAACCTGGAGGGCGGCGCGCAGGTCACCTGGGCCAGCGGCAACTTCATGGGCCGCAACTTCGGCATCACCGAGGCTCAGAGCATCGCCAGCGGATTGCCCGAGTTCCATGCCGGCTCGGGCATCAAGGACGTGGCCGCCCGTGTCGGCGTCCGCTTCAACAAGTGGAAGCACTGGGAATTCGCCAGCTATGTCGCCTATTCGCGGCTGATGAGCGACGCCTCGGATAGTCCGCTGGTCAGGCAGCGCGGCAGTCCCAATCAGTTCATGTGGTCCATTGCCGGCCAGTACCGGTTCTAGCCGGCCTAACGTGCCGCCAGGACCGCGGCGAGATAGAGCACGCAGCCCACCAGGCCGCCGACGATGGTGCCGTTCACCCGGATGAACTGCAGGTCGCGGCCGATGGCCAGTTCGGCGCGGTCGGTAAGGGTTTTTGCGTCCCAGCCCCGCACCACTTCGGTAATGAACGCACCGATCTCGCGCCGCCACGGCACGATGCCGGTGCGCACCGCGTCGTCGAGCCAGGCGTTCAGGCGCTCGCGCATATCCGGCGCCTCGTCGAGCGTCCGGCCGATCGACCGGATGCCGTCGGCGACCGTGGCGCGGAGCGATTGCGAGTGAATCCCGTCGCCGTCCTCGAGTTGTACGCGCAGGTGCTGCCACAGGCTGGCCAGATAGTCCTGCGCCGCGGGACTGTTGAGGATGCGCTCGGCAAAGTCGCGCACCTGCCGCTGTGTCGCGGGCCTGCCGCGCAGATTTCCGATCAGCTCCTCGACGGCCTGGTCGAATTTCAGCCGCACCGGGTGCCCTCGGTTGGTCATGTCGCCCAGCAGGTCCGAGACCCCGCCGACGATGACCGACGCCACCTTGCGGTCGATGCTGCGCGGGATCCACCATTTGCTCTGGGCATCGACGGTTTCGTAGATCGCGTCCTGGTTCTCGTCCAGATAGCGCCGGGCGACGACCAGCGCCTGATCCAGCACCGCGTGATGCTGGTTGGTGTCGCGGAGCAGGGCGAGCACGTTCCCCAGCACCGCCGGCAGATTGACGTTGTCGAGCTGGCGACTCAGCGCCCGGTGAAAGAACGCCCGTATGTCGGCATCGCTGACCGTCGCCATCAGCCGGGGCACGGCCGAGACCGCGCGGTCGGCGATCGTCCGCGCCACGCCCGGATCGCTCATCCAGCGACCGACCCGTCCCGCCACGTCAACCGACCGGAGCTTGGCGGCGACGGTCTCGGGTTCCAGGAAGTGCCGGGCGACGAAATTGCCCAGATTCTCCCCGATCCTGTCCTTGTTGGCGGGCAAGATGGCGGTGTGCGGTATGGGAATGCCCAGCGGGTGGCGGAACAGGGCGGTCACCGCAAACCAGTCGGCAAGCCCGCCGACCACGGCCGCTTCGGCGCCGTTATGCGCCAGGCCGATCCAGAATCCATCGATCGGCCAGAACAGGGTGGCCCCGTAAACTGCCGCCATGAACAGCAGCAACAGGCCCGCGCCCAGGCGGTAGCGTCCCAGTGCCCGACGCTGAACCTCTTCCCATCCGGCGGTAGTTTCGGTATTTAGAGCGGTCACTGGCCGGCCCCCATGGTTTTCAGCACTGTAACTTTAACGTAACGCTGCGCCATCCGATCAGGTCCCGTCCCGGCTTGGGTAATGGACGCGGGGTTTAATGGCGCATGGAGTGTTAGGATCGTACAACCTGGAGGTACCGCCCGTGCAAGAAGTCGTCGTTCCGTGCCCTGCCTGTGGCAAGACGGCCTATCAGGCGCCGGAACGTCCCGCGACTCTGGGTGAGATGGTCGGCAGCCAGTGCCCGCATTGCGGCCATGCCCTGACCAAGCCCGAGTTGCAGAAGCATTTCCAGGAGCAGATCCTGAAAGAAGCCGCCGCGCTGCTGTCGCGGATGCCGCAGCGCAAGTTCTAGCGGAACAGCAGCGCGCCCAGGTGATCGCTGACGATCCAGTTGCCGGCGCCCGCCAGGAACAGAAATACCATCAACGACGTCATCACCACGTTGCGCAGCGCCGCCGCGAAGTGGCCGATGAACGCGGTGAACGCCAGATGGCCGATGGCGTCGCGCAGCGCCGGCGGCGCGGATTCGTTGATCTTGTTGCCCATGGCCATGGCATCGTCGCGGTTGCGCAGATGGGTGATGAAGCCGCCGGCGCAGATCGGCGCCAGCAACAGCGCGCCGACCCTCGGCTCGATACCGATCAGCACCGACAAGGCGCCCGCATACATGGCGATCAGCGCGACCGTGGCCATCAGTTTCACCGCGCCCGGTCCGGCGAGCGGCGTGCCGCGCAGCAGGATGCCGGTGTCGACGATCAGGCCATGCCAGCCGCGCGGGCTGGAATGGACCGCCGCAGCCAGCAGGAACACGGCGGCGATGTTCAGGCGCAGGATCAGGAAACCGATATCGGCCGCGTTCATGATGTTCCTCCGGGATTGTCGCGCGCCACTGTGCGGCAGCCGCCGCACCCATTGCAATGACAAGCATGGCTGGTGCGCCGTCACGCGCGCATGTTTACGCTGGACCTCGCCACCGACCCGTTGTCAGATCGCCGCGGACTGAAAGGGGAAGATCATGCTGCTCGAAAACCGCACAATCCTTGTCACCTTCGCCAGCCACTGGGCCGGCCCGGAAATTTGCGACAGCCTGCTCGCCGAGGGGGCGTCGGTCGTCTGCCAGGATCCCACATTCGCCGACAGTGCGCGGGCCGAGGCGTTCGTCGCCGGCCGCGCCTACCTGACCGCCATCGCCAGCACGGCGCCGGCCGACATCGTGGCCGAGGCGCTCACCGCGCTGGGCCATCTCGACGTGCTGATCAACAACGATGCGCATCCGGCGATCCGTGCGCCCATCGAAAGCGCCGATCCGCAGGACTTTCGCGACGGCATCGAGGCGCTGATGGTGTTTCCGTTCATGATGGCCGCTGCCGCGGTGCCGCACATGAAGGCGCGCAAGTCGGGCAAGCTGCTGTTCCTCACCTCGGCCTCGGCGCTCAACGGCCTGGCCAATTACTCCATGTACGCCGCGGCGCGGGCGGGCGCCAACGGCATCGTCAAGTCGCTGGCGCGCGAGCTGGGCCGGGACAACATCCAGGTCAACGCCATCGCCGCAAACTACATCGAGAACCCGGACTATTTCCCGCCCGAGCTGATCGCCAACAAGGACGCCTACGCCAAGATGATGAAGAACATCCCGCTGGGCCGTCTGGGCAAGCCGCAGGAGGCGGCGCATCTGGTGGCGTTCTACTGCTCGGACCGCAGCGATTTCATCACCGGCAACATCATGCCGTTCGCAGGCGGCTGGGCTTAGAATCCAGGCTTGATGGTAGTACTGTTTTATGGTACCAATCCACATGAAGCGACGCCATAGAGCCACGCTGGAGCTAATCTTCGCCCGCCCTGTGACCGGTTCGATCCGTTGGACCGAGATCGAGGCACTGTTTGTGGCTCTCGGGGCGGAAGTCAGCGAACGGGAGGGTTCGCGGATCGGCGTATTCCTGTTCGGCGAAGTGCGTGTCTTTCATCGCCCGCATCCTTCACCGGATACGGATAAGGGCGCGGTTGCCGGCATTCGGAAATGGCTGGACGAACATGGAGTAAGGCCATGAACAACGTGATCGAGATCTATGGGGAGAAGGCGGTCATCACCTTCGATCCGGATATTCAGATGCTGCGCGGTGAGTTTGTCGGCCTGAACGGCGGTGCGGACTTCTATGCCGAAAGCGTCCGCGATCTGATCGAGGAAGGCCATAGATCGCTGGCTGTTTATCTGGAGATGTGCAGAGAAAAGGGTATTGAACCAGGCCGGAAATTTTCCGGCAAGTTCAACGTCCGCCTCGACCCCGAAGACCATGCAGCGGCGGTCATTGCAGCGGCGGCGGCGGGCAAAAGCCTGAATGAATGGATCGTTGAGACGATCAAGGAAGCCGCGGCGTAGCGCTCTTTTTAAGCGGCTGCTATGGGAAAGTGGACGCTGACTAACGCGTGGTGAGGCGCCCTTGGCTCGCAAGATCTGCATAGATGCAATTCTCCTTGGCCGCATGATCGGGCACCGACGCGCTGACGTAGGCAGCCCAACCGTCTCCAGCCTTCGTAGGTTCGAAGTTGCTCAGTCCGCAACGCGATGCGGCAGCCTTGATCTGATCTGGCGTGGACCACATGCCAGCGTTCTCATCACCATAAAAGCATCCACCCAAGGATGCGGCGATGGTTACAACCAATAAGAAGCGGCTAAGCATATTATTGCTCCATAAGACGGTGGCATTCCTCTTAAGCTACAGCCGAGAACTGCCGTTGCCCGCAACGGGTCGAACCGGACATACCCGCTTATAAGACCATGCTCTATTTCCTGCCGACGAACGCGCTATTGCCGAACAGGGCGCGCCATTGCTCGGGCGGCAGCTCGGTCTTCGACAGAGGCGGCAGGGCGTAGACGGCCTCGTTCATCACCGCCTTGCCGCCCTGATCCATGGCCAGCAGGCGATGTCGGCGATGCTGTAGTCGCCCGCCAGGTATCCGGTCTTGCCGAGCTGGGTGTCCATCACCGTCAGCAGGCGCCTGGCCTCCCTTGTGTAGCGCTCCAGCGGATAGGCGTCGGCGACCGGTGCGTAGCGGATGAAGTGGTGAGCCTGGCCGTGGAGGGGGCCGATACCGGCCATCTGGAACATCAGCCAGGACAGGGCGCGGTGCCGGCCCTGCAGGTCAGCGGGCAGCAGCATGCCGGTCTTTTCCGCCAGATAGATCAGCACCGCCCCGGATTCGAACACGGTGCAGCCCGTCTCCGTGTCGATGATGGCGGGCAGCTTGCCATTGGGGTTGATCGCCTCCAGCCCAGGCCGCCAGCTTTCGGCCTCCAGCAGGTTGTAGGGGATCACCCGGTAGGGCAGGCCGGTCTCCTCCAGCATGATGGAGACCTTGTGCCCGTTGGGCGTGGCGACCGTATGAAGGTCGATCACAACTTGCCCGTGGCCAGCCAGCGGGCGCAGTCCTCGCCCAGCTGCTCGCGGGCCGTGGCTTCGTAGCGGGCGCTGTCCTCGGCGGTCAGGGTGTCGCGCCAGCGGCCGTTGACACCCTTGTTGATGAAGGTGGCCGCGCCGCCGTCCCAGAACACGCCGCCTAGCGGCGCCGACTTGGCGGCGTTCGCCTTCATGTAGTCGAAACCGCAATGCTCGACGATGGCGGGGAAATGGTTCTCGTCGATGGCGATATCGAGGAAGCCGGCCATGCGCCGGATCTCGCCGGGCATGTCGCGCTTGAGGTCGTCGAAATGGATCAGCAGCACGTTGGGGAGATGGCGGATTTCCCACCATGACCGGATGTTCCCCCAGAACGGCCAGAACGGGTGGCCGTCGCGGTCCATCCAGTCGAGGAAATATTGCCGGATTGATTCCGGCGGCCGTTCGATCGGCGGCCCGACCCGGCCCGGCGCGTCATTCAGCATGTCGTACCAGGTCTGGTTGGCGTTGGCGTGGTGGTTGTACATGCTCCACACCACGTCGCGGCCGTCGCGGCCGATATAGATGTATTTGGCCTGTGGCGAGAACACCAATGCATCGACCGGCAGATGGGTCTTCAGGAAGCGCCGGTGGGTCTGCGCCTCGATCGCGGGCAGCTTGACCTCCTTGGGCGGCACCCGCAGATCGACCCAGGGCGACATCTCGCCCACATCCACGTCCGCCGATCCGTTGAACACCAGCTGGCCGACGATCTGCTGCGTCCAGGTGGTGCCCGATTTGCCGTAGGTGCCGACGATGATGTCGCCGTCGCGAAAATTGAAATCGTTCCACACCGTCGAATCGAAGTGATGGTTCTGGAATTCGCGCGTCTTTTGCGGCCAGGTCGGATCGTTCATGGGCGCGGTACCTTTCAGGCGGCGCTGGCGGGTGACAGGAAAAGCTTCTCGAAATTCTCGATGGTGGCAAAGCCGAGATACTCGGCCTGGAACGCCGGCGTCAGAATTTCGAGCATGTAGAGATTATCAACCCACAATTCGATCACGTGGAAGGGACCGCGGTCGTGGGTTTCGGTGCGCCAGCCTTCACGCTGGCCGATGGCGTGCACCTCGGCCTCGGACCGGTCGACGCCGATCGCCAGATGAGCCTCCGACGGCGCTGCGGCGTGCCGCCGCTCGACCTGGGGGCCGCCCTCGCCGGGCAGCAGGACCTGGCCGGATGGATAGAATTCCACGGCTGTTCCCTTGTCGTCGCCCTTGATGGCGATGAACGAATCGGGAAAGACTGGAAAGGGCATCGACCGGCCCCTCCAGAGTTCGGCAAGCACACGGGCCGCCCGCTCGGGATCCCGTGACGGAAACGATGCGTGAAACAGCATTGATACCCCCTGGGCAAGGACGTTAGCCGGCACGGTCGCAGCGTCTCAGCCTAACCCAACCGCCCGGTGTGGACGAGATGTAGGATCGGAATACCTCCCGTTCCAGCGTGCGACCGATCAAACCGCCGGTGCAGAACTGCACATCCTGCCGGGCGGCCGAAAGCCGCTACGCCTGCGCGCTTGGGCGGCCGCTGACGGCCGCGTACCAGCGCTGTAGATTGCCTTGATCCTCGCCGATGCGCGCCTTGATGGTCCGTGCGAAATCGATGGCGACCATGGCGGTGATGTCGGCGATGCTGTAGCGCTCGCCGGCCACATACTCGGTCTCGCCCAGCCGCTGCTCCAGCAGCACGAGGAAATTGGCGAAGCGCACCTTGCCGCGTTCGGCCAGTTCGGGAATCTGGGCGAAATCGGCCGGACCGGTGACGCTGCGATCCTTGAAGAACGGGCTGCTGTTGCGAAAGCCCTCGGCGACGGCGGCAAAGCCGTGCTGCTCGACGCGGCGATCCCACATCATCACCAGAGCACGCTCCAGCGGGTTGCGGCCGCACAGCGGCGGGTCCGGATAGACCTCTTCGAGATAGCGGCAGATGGCCGTGCTCTCGGTGATGATGGTGCCGTCGTCCAGCACCAGCGACGGTACCTCGGCCAGGGGATTGATCCGGCGATAGTCGTCGTTCAGCTGGGCCCTCGAGCCCAGGTCAACCTCGATCCGGGGGATGTCGAGGCCCTTCTCGGCAACGAAAACCCGGACGCGGCGCGCATTGGGCGCCATCTTGAAGTCATACAGCTGCATGGTGTCCTCCAGTTCTTTGCCGCACGTTAAGGCGCACCGGCCGGAAGGCGCAAGCGCCGGACCGGGCCAGCGGTAACGGTTTCGCGAGGGGTCACGTGACTGGTATCCGAAAGTTCGGCTCAGCTGATGGCGCGGGACGTCTGCACGTCCACGACGATGCCCGAGACGATGGCGGTCACTTTGTGACTTCCACCGACGAAACCCTGTGGTAACAATGGCCGCGGATTCACGGGCGGAGGAAAAATAATGGCCATCAGGTTCGACGGACGGGTCGCGATTGTCACGGGTGCGGGCGGCGGCGTGGGCAGGGCCCATGCCATGGAACTGGCGCGCCGCGGCGCGAAGGTCGTGGTCAACGATCTCGGCGGCGCCATCGACGGCAGCGGCGGATCGAGCGCGGCGGCGGATGCTGTGGTGGCCGAGATCAAGGCCGCGGGCGGCGAGGCCATGTCCGACGGCTGCAGCGTCACCGACGAGGGCGGCGTCGCCAACATGGTCCAGAAGATCATGGACAGCTGGGGCCGCATCGACATCCTGATCAACAATGCCGGCATCCTGCGCGACAAGACCTTCGGCAAGATGGACATCGCCGATTTCCGGGCGGTGCTGGACGTGCATCTGATGGGCTCGGTGATCTGCTCGCGCGCCGTCTGGCCGATCATGCGCCAGCAGCAATATGGGCGCATCGTCGTCACCACCTCGGTGACCGGCCTGCACGGCAATTTCGGCCAGACCAATTACGGCGCGGCCAAGGCCGGCCTTTACGGCTTCATGAACGTGGCCAAGCTTGAAGGCGAGCGCGACAACATCCGCGTCAACACCATCTCGCCCTTCGCGCTGACCCGCATGACCGAAAGCATGATCACCGGCGAGCGCGCGGCCATGTACGCGCCCGAACTGGTGTCGCCTGCAGTCATGTATCTGGTCAGCGAGGACGCGCCCACCGGCATGATCCTCAGCGCCGGCGCGGGCACCGTCTCGCGCGCCGCCATGGTCGAGACCCAGGGCGTCAACTTCGGCATGAACATCACCGCCGAGGATGTTGCCGCCCATATCGACGAGATCGGCGACATGTCGACCGCCAGGCCCATGCGCGATGCAACCGAGCAGAGCAAGAAGAATGCGGAGACGCTGGCCAAGGCGCCGGTGAAAGGCTGATCGGCCTTACGGAACAAGGGAGCGAGGGCAGGCCCGGCGCCGCGGGGACTCGGCGCCGGGCCGTTCTTTGCTGAACTAGGCCGCCGCCCTCGCGTCGCCGGCCTTCAACTGCCGCATGTTGGCCAGCGTCTGCGCGCAGGCGCCGGCCACTTCCGTACCCTTGATCACGAAGTGATCGCGGAAGAAGCGGTGATGCTCGTCGTGTTCGTGGAAATGCCGCGGCGTCAGCACGGCCGACAGCACCGGCACGTCGGTATCGAGTTGCACCCGCATCAGCCCGCTGATCACGGCATCCGACACATATTCGTGGGCGTATATGCCGCCATTGACCACAAGGCCGGTGGCGACGATGGCGTCATAGCGTCCCGATGCCGCCAGGATCTTGGCGTGCAGCGGAATCTCGAACACGCCGGGAACCTCGAAGAAGTCCATGGCGCTTTCGGGAATGCCGCGCTTGTCCATCTCGCGGACGAACGCGGTTCGGCACTGGTCGACGATGTCGCGGTGCCAGCAGGCCTGGATGAAGGCGATCCTGCCTGTATCGGTGGTGGTGTTCTGGTTGCTCTGATTCATGGTGCTCCCTTTCGCAAAGCAAGAATCAGGGCGCACGGGCCACAGCACGGCTGATCGCTTGCGCGCATCGCCGCTCTGGACGCCGTTCTCTTCCATCCGGACTATGACCGTCGGCTTCGGAATTGCACCGAATCTGCTGACCCTGGCGAGACGTGCCAGGCGCTCGCGGGCTTGCGCCGAAGCGCTTACCGCCGGTGGGGACTTTCACCCCGCCCCGAGAACGTGCCGTGCCGGACCATCCGACACGACAGACTGTTTTTAGCTTGGGTGTTCTAAGGGCGCAATGCTCCGCCAGCAACATCAGTCCTCATCGAACTCGGCAAACGCTCGCTCACAGGTGAAGAAAGCCCCGTCGAGACGAACAAGCAGGTGCGCCATTCGATAGGCCTTCTGGTCGAGCACCGCAAAGGAAACGCCTTGCGCTTCCATCTCCTGGCATACGATCTGCCGTATGGCCTCCGGTCCCTGGGCTGCGAGATAGGATCGACGGCTGGTGATCTGTACGAACCCTGCCAATGTGTCGCACGCGTTGAGGAAGTCGGACGCACCTTTGGATGCATTCGACGTCCTGAGATAGTCATGGACCTTGGCATGGAGAGCCAATGGGTCCGGGAGAGGGGCATTGCCGTAGATCGCGAAGATTGGTGGATGAGCCCATGCGTGATTGGCAAGCAGGGTGACCTCGAAATCTTCCAATGCTTCGTCGGATCGATCGTCGAAGGCGATGGGTAGGTAGACGAAGCCCTCACCGATCTCCTCGAAGACGAGAGACATGGTTCGCGAGGTGTAATAGTCCTCGTTACCCAACCACCAAGCGTAGCCCTTTACCGAGATGCGAAGTCCGTTCCCCGCGGCTTCGAAGGACGTAATGGAAGTTGGATGGTGGACTGCGCGTTTCTGAAGCAGTTCCAGTAGGTCAACTCGCATGGGTTGCCTTGCTGCCTTGCCGTCAGCCCGCGTCATCGATGATCACCGAAGCGGCGCGCTTGGCCTGGCGGGCGGCGATGGGGGCGCCGAACTCGTGGGCCACGGCAATGGCGCCCTCGTGCAGCAGCAGCAATTGCTGCGCCAGGTTGCGCGGATCCTTCAGCCGGGCCGACTGGGCGTTTTCGAGCATGTAGTCGAACACGGCGCGTTTCTGGGCGGCGGCGGCGGCATGGATCTGGTTGTTCTGCGCGCTGTATTCGCTGGCTGCCTTCATGAACACGCAGCCGTTGAACGCCTCTTGCTCGAACCATTCCTCCAGCGCGTCGAAAATGGCGAGCAGGCGCTCGCCCGGCTCCTCGGCGAGGCTGTCGGCGCGCTCGCGCAGCCAGGCGATGTATCGGGCGCCCTCCAGTTCCAGCGCGGCGACGATCAACTCGTCCTTCGACTTGAAGTGATTGTAGAGCGTCATCTTGGCGACGCCGGCCTGGGCCAGGATGGTGTCGATGCCGGTGGCGTGGAAGCCGTCGCGCTGGAACAGGGCGGCGGCGGTGCCGACGAGATGGTCGCGCTTGGGACTGGGCATGGCACACCTAAGGCAAACAGGTCTGTTTAGCCATATGTAGTATTACGGTCCGCTGCGCGCAACAGGATTTGGTCCTTTGACCGCCGTAAACCCCGGACTGGAGGCCTGCATGGGAAGGTGAGGCGGATTATGACAGCAAGCCTCGGTCGCCCAGGTCCTTCTTGATCGCCTCCAGCGCCCTGTCCTTGATCAGCGACTTGAGCTTGCTTCTCGCGATCCATCCGACGAGATCGCCGATGGCGCCCTCTCCCATGCCGAGGTTCTTGAGCAGTCCCTTGACGGTGCCGCTGGACACCTTGCCCGCCCGGTTGGCGATTTTCGACTTCAGTTTCGCCTCCACGTCGCGCTTGTAATCGAGGCGCGGCCAGGCCGGAGCCTTGCACTCTTCGGCGGCGGTGCCCACGAGCGGTATCAGCTGAACGAAGTCCTGGTCCGCCACCCACGGGCCGTTGGGCATGGGCTTGGTCAGAGACCGGAACGCCGTGAGGTTGCCGGCGGTCTCGAACGCGTCGGTCCAGCGGTGGACGATCGGGTTGTCCTTGTGGATGGCGAGGTGGGTGCGCAGGAATTGCTGGCAGTTCCGCCGGCCGAGGAAAAAATCGTGACTGCGCAGGGATTCGTTCAGGAAGCCGGCGAAGCCGCCCAGGCCGGCAGAGGCGATATGGGTCTGGCCTTCCGGGATCCGGCCCCGCGTCGGGGCGATCAGGAACCGGCTGTACACGTTTTCGTGCAGCGCCAGCATGATCTCGTCGGGCCGGAAGCGCGCCTGGCGCTTCATGGTTCCCAGCAGATTGAGCGCCGTGGAGAACATGTCCGGCTTCTCGCCGGCAAAGCCCATCTCATGGGCGCGGCCTTCGTCGTCCGGAAATGGATCGATCATCAAGAGGGCCCGGTCGGCGGAAACCGGGTCGCGGGGATTGCGTTCGTCCGGCGCGCCCGACAGGGCGATGCGCGCAAATTCCAGCGGTTCGTTGTTCACGACGCCGCCATCGACGGTCCAGAAATCGTAAACGGGTTCCAGTTCGGCGGGCTTCATGTCCGGCGACACGGTGGGCGGGGTGCCGTCATCCGGCGCGCCTCCAGGCCGGGCCCAGATCTTGGCGTCGTAAAGCTGGCGCGAGTTCCGGAAGCGGCGCGCGGGCAGGCCGACAGGGAACGCCGACGTGGACAGCGCGGCCTCCAGCAATCTCTCCCATCCGTCCTGGGAACTTCCCTGGGTGCCGGGGAAGTTCACCGGGCTGGCCGCCACGGGTATGGCTTCGGGCTTGCCGTTGCCCGTGCCGCTGACCGCAAAGTGGGCATAGTCGCCATGGGTCAGCACGCGATGACCGCGCACCGGGTCGGCCGCAACCATCTGGATCAGGTAGGGGACACCGCGCAGGTTGGCGATGCTGAGGTAAAGCTGCAGCGGGTTGGCGATCCAGCCCGGCTTCGGCACATCCGGCCCGCCGATCGCCTTCCGCGTGGCCTTCGCCAGATTGGCCGCGACAATGTCCAGGGACGTGCCGTCGAGCAGCGAATAGACCTGCCCATCCTTGCTGATGTCCTTGGTGCCCAGCATGTCGGCAAGATCGATGTCGGTTACCCAGCACTTGTAGAAGAGGTTCTTCTCCATCGCCGCCTTGTCCTGGGGCGAGCGCACGGGGGTATGACCGGTGAACGGCACCATGGCCACCAGCGCACTGGCGATACCGCCCGCCGAGGCGCCCGAGGATGCGCGAATGACGACCTTGTGGTCGGGCACGGCGGGGCCGCCATTGAGCGCCGCCAGCTTGGCGGCTTCCCATTCGCCGAGCGCTTCGAAGAGAAAGTCCAGGACGCCCGCGGTGTAGGCGCCGGCGGAGACCGCACCCGCCATGACCAGCCCAAGCTCGAACGTCTCCGGCGCCGGTTTGCGCTTTTGCATAATATTGCCTTTCCAGAACAACCGGCCCCCAGCGGTGCAAACATGCAGCCGCGCCCACCCGAGGGAAAGGCTCCTACAATAGATTTCGGGCTTCAAGCGATTTCAGCGTGGTTTGTCGGCCGGTCATGACGGCCTACATACAATCGTCCGCCGACACTCTCGACGAAGTGGCCTTGCTGCCGCTATAAACCGGCCCACCCAATCAACAGGAGTCTCTCCGTGGCCTCGTACCAGTACGTCTACGTCATGAAAGGTCTGTCAAAGTCCTATCCGGGCGGCAAGACGGTCATCAAGGACATCACCCTGCAGTTCCTGCCGGGCGCCAAGATCGGCGTGCTGGGTGTCAACGGCGCGGGCAAGTCGACTCTGCTGAAGATCATGGCGGGCCGCGACACCGACTTTCAGGGCGAGGCGTGGGCCGCCGATGGCATCCAGATCGGCTATCTGGAGCAGGAGCCGCATCTCGATCCCACCAAGGACGTGTTCGGCAACGTCATGGACGGCGTACACTCGACCCAGTCGCTGATCGACGAGTTCAACGAGGTCACCGGCAAGCTGGGCGATGACATGTCGGATGACGACATGGCCAAGCTGTATGAGCGGATGGGCGAGTTGCAGGAGCAGATCGACGCCGTCGACGGCTGGAACATCGACCGGCAGGTCGAGATCGCCATGGACGCGCTGCGCTGTCCGGCGGGCGACGCCGACGTCACCACCCTCTCGGGCGGCGAGCGGCGCCGCGTGGCGCTGGCCCGGCTGTTGCTGCAGAAGCCCGACATGCTGCTGCTCGACGAACCGACCAACCATCTGGACGCCGAGAGCGTGGCGTGGCTCGAGCACTTCCTGGCCGAATATGCAGGCACGGTGCTGATGGTCACCCATGATCGCTACTTCCTCGACAACGTCACCAGCTGGATTCTGGAGCTGGATCGCGGCCGGGGCATTCCGTACGAGGGCAATTATTCCAACTGGCTGACCCAGAAGGCCAAGCGCCTGGAGCAGGAAGGCCGCGAGGATGCCTCGCGCCAGCGCCAGCTCGCCGAGGAGCTGGAATGGGTGCGCCAGTCGCCCAAGGCACGCCAGGCCAAGTCGAAGGCCCGCCTCAAGGCCTATGACGAACTGCTGGACAAGGCCAACGAGCGCCAGACCACCGGCACCGCCAAGATCGTCATCCCGCCTGGTCCGCGCCTCGGCAACGTGGTGATCGAGGCCAAGAACATTTCCAAGGGTTATGGCGAGAACCTGCTGATCGACGATCTCAGTTTCCTGATGCCGCCCGGCGCCATCGTCGGCGTCATCGGCCCCAACGGCGCCGGCAAGACCACGCTGTTTCGCATGATCACCGGCCAGGAGACGCCCGATACCGGCACCTTCAAGGTCGGCGAGACGGTCAAGCTTGGCTATGTGGACCAGTCGCGCGACGCCCTCGATCCCAACAAGAATGTGTGGGAAGAAATCTCCGGCGGCGTCGACGTGCTGCACCTGGGCAAGATCGACGTGCCGAGCCGCGCCTATACCGGCGCGTTCAACTTCAAGGGCGTCGACCAGCAGAAGAAGGTCGGCATCCTGTCGGGCGGCGAGCGTAACCGCGTGCACCTGGCCAAGATGCTGAAGGAAGGCAACAATCTGCTGCTGCTCGATGAGCCGACCAACGATCTGGACGTGGACACGCTCCGGGCGCTGGAGGAGGCGCTCGAGGAATTCGCCGGCTGCGCCATCATCATCAGCCATGACCGCTGGTTCCTCGACCGAATCTGCACCCACATCATCGCCTATGAGGGCGAAAGCCAGGTGGTGTGGTTCGAGGGCAACTACCAGGATTACGAGGTTGACCGCAAACGCCGCCTGGGCGCCGAGGCCGACCAGCCGCACCGCATCCGCTTCAAGAAATTCGCGGCATAGAAACCGCGGGGGCAAGCGATGGCCGACAGGTACAAGCTGATCCCCGAGGTCTATCTGATCCTGGAGCGCGGCGAACAGGTGCTGTTGCTGCGGCGCTTCCAGACCGGCTATGAGGACGGCAGGTACGGTCTGGTCGCCGGCCATCTCGAAGCGGGCGAAAGCGCCGTCGCGGGGATCATCCGCGAGGCGCGCGAGGAGGCGGGCATGGTTTTGCGCGAGCAGGACCTGCGCCTTGTGCACACGGTCCACCGCAATGTGGGGGAAGGGCGTATGGGCCTGTTCTTCCGCTGCCGCCGCTGGAGCGGCGAGCCGGTGAACGCCGAGCCGCACAAATGCGATGACCTGTCGTGGTTCTCCTATGACCGCCTGCCGGAGAACGTCATCCCCTATATCGGACAGGCGCTGACGCTGGCGCGGGCCGGCAAGGCCTATTCAGACGTGGGCTGGGACCAGACGTCGCCGGTCTAGACCTGTCCCCATATGCGGGGCGGCAACGGCGCGCCGGTGGCGAAGGCGTTCATGGCCTCGTCGCCGTAATGCTGGACAATGGCATCCTCGTAGGTGAGCACCCCGGCGGATTTCAGCGCTGCCCGGAGCGCGGCGGGCAATCTGACCGCCTGGGCGCCGAGGCGCTTGCGCAGTAGCTCGAGCTCGAATCGGCAATAATCTTCCGTATCGGACGACACGATGCCGAAGGTGAAAAACGTCGAGAGCTTCCGGTGCTTGCCGGTCAGGCGCCACCAGGCATCTTTTATGGCAATGACCCAGCGCGGCCAGCCAAGGCGCCGGCCTATGGCCAGCAGCAGATGCTCGAACGGGTCGGGCAGCACGCCGGCATGGATCACGCGTATGTCGAAGAACGCCACATCGCCCTCGTGGGTGCGCGGCCTTTCGTCCGGCAGTCCATCGGGGTTTCGCTGGCGGTGCGAGCCGCGCCGCACCTTCAGGCCAAGATGATCGGTGTCGTGGTCCTGCAAATAGATGCCGGCGCGGTAGACCCGGCAATCGGGTCGCGACAGATAGTCGCCGCGGAAACAGCCGCCCAGATGCTCGTTGATGTCGCGGTGCCAGTGGCTCAGCATGTTCAGATGGGTGTCGCAATTGCCGCAGAATACGAGTTGGCCGTCACCCAGCAGGCCGCGGATGGCAGACAATATGCCTGGATGGCACAACAGCCAGTGCAGGCCGGGGATCATGATCGCCGATCCGGGCTGGTGCCGGCCGAGACGTTCCCGGACGCCCCCTCTGCGGAAGTGCGCCAGCAATGTCCGGCGAAGATTTGCCGTTTCCTCGCGCGAGAGCACACCCGGTGCGATCCAGTAGCCGTTGGTCTCGATCAGGCGGCGGGGGCTCGCGGCGTCGGTCAGGTCCACAGCCGTTCCTCCGGTAATGGCTTGCCTGCCGCCATGTCGTCGAGAACGGCGGGGCCGAAGCGGCGCTTCAGTGCGGCATCGAATGTCAGCACGCCGGCCGCGTCGAAGGCATGGGCCACATCTTCGTCGATCCTGAATTTCTCGTGGCCCCAACGCATTCTGCGAAAGGTGATTTCGGCGCGGCAGAAGTCTTCTGTGTCGGGGTGCGGCGTGCCGAATGCGAAGAAGATGGCGGCCTTGGCCGGCTTGCCGGTCAGCCGCCACCAGGCCTTTTTCAGGCCGAGAATCCAGCCCGGCCATTGCAGGCGCCGGCCCAGGCCCACAAGCATCCGTTCGACCGGGTCGGGCACGATGCCGATGTGGTTGGTGCGGCAATCGAAAAAGATGATGTCGCCAGCCCTCGTACGGAGGTCGTCGACCGGCAGGCCGTCGTCCTGGCGTTGCCGGTGCGATCCTCGCCGCACCTTCAGCCCCCAGTCGTTGTCCGCGTGGTCCTGGAGATAGAGCGCCGCACGGTAGATCCTGCACTCGTCGCGGGCATGGTGGTCACCCTTGAAGAACGATCCCCTGTGGTCATGATCGTCCCGGTGCCAGCGTCCGACCACGTCAAGCTGGCAATCGCAGTCGCACAGCACCAGGGGGCCGTCTCCCAGCAATTGTCTCGCGGAGTCCAGCAATGCCGGATGACGGAGCAGCCAGGCCAGGTCCGGCATGGCGGCGACGGCGCCCTTGACGATGTAACCCAGCCGCTGGACATGCGCTAGCGGGTGCATCTGCTCCACAGCCACCGTACGCAGCCTGTCGATCTCGGCGGCAGTCAGGACACCGCGCGCGACGTAATAGCCATGCGTCTCGATCTCCTGGCGTGGGTCAGCCCCGGCGGCGCCGGTCATGACCAGACCCGGTCCCCGGGCAGCACGCCTGTGGCCGCGAATTGCGCCAGGACGTGGGGGCCCATCCGTGTTTCAAGCGCGGCCTCGTAGGTCAGCACGCCAGCGTCTTTCAGCGCGGACTGCAACGGTGCGGGCAGCGTGCAGTGCTCGGCCCCGACCCGTTCACGCCTGATGCCCATCTCGAACCGGCAGAAATCCTCGGAATCCGGACCTGGGGTGCCAAAGGCGAAGAATATGGCCAGTTTGTCCGGCTTGCCGGTGACCTTCCAGTACCAGTCATTCAGGTTCACCAGCCAGGCAGGCGTGTCGCACGTGCGGGCGGCAAAAATCATGGCGCGCTCGAACGTGTCGGGCAGTACGCCCGAATGCTCTGTACGGTAGTCGAAGAAGATCACGTCACCCGTGCGGGTCAACAGCGTGTCGGCAGGAAGACCCGTAGCGTCGCGAACACGATGTGAGCCCCGCCTGATCCGCAACCCCAGTCCGTCAGTGTGATCCTGCAGATAGATGGCGGCGCGGTACACCCGGCACTCTGGACGGGCGAAGTAATCGCCGACGAACACTCCGCCCCGCTTGTCCTGGGTGTCGCGGTGCCACTTGCTGATCAGGTTCAGGTTGGCGTGACCGTTGCCGCTGAACACCACCTCACGGGTGCCCAGCAACTCGCGAAACATCGTGACGATGCCGGGATGGTGAAATATCCAGGCCAGCCCCGGCAGGGCGCAGGGCAATCCGCCCTGATACCGTCCCAGCCGCTCCGGCTGGCCGCCCGAGGGAAAATGACGGGAGAGCTCGGCGCGTAGCCGCGCCACTTCGTCGCGCGATAGAAGATCGCGCGCCACATAGTACCCATCGGCTTCGATGTGCTGTGCAGGCGTCATGACAGCCCCCTTGCGGGAGTATGAACCCGAAATCGGGGGCGCTCAACGGATTGCAGGCAGCGCGAGACCGGTAAAGATCAGCGGCCGGTGGGCGACAGCGGCGCTGGAGCCGGCGACTCTGGATCAGTCTGAGCCGGCGCGTCGAGATCCTCGTATTCCTCGAAGCCCGGCACGCCGTTTTCGCCTTCGTCGGGCGCCGCGCCATTGAGCACCTCCGACCGGCGGTTCTGCCGGTAGGCACTGCGCAGCGTGGCATAATAATCTAGGGATTCGCGCCGGAGCTGGTCGACCATCTCCAGGTTGCGGGCACGGGCATCGAGACCGGTGATGGCGATGCGGCCAAGGGCCAGACCGCTGACATTCGCCTGATCGAGGCCGATCGTCACCGGATCGGCGAAGGTGTCCGCAACGGTGCCGACACCATCACGCAGCGTCGACGACCCCAGAAGCGGCAAGACCAGATAGGGACCCTCGCCGATGCCCCAGGCGCCGAATGTCTGGCCGAAGTCCTCGTTATGGCGCGGCAGGTCCAGATCGGTCGCCACGTCGAAGATGCCGCCGATGCCGACGGTGGAATTGGTGACGAACCGGCCGAACGTGACACCGGCCCGGTCCACCTCACCCTGCAGGACGTCGTTCACCAGGGTCAGGGGTTCGCCCACATTGCGCAGGAATACGGTGATCCGTTCCTCGACGAAGTTCGGCAGGATGAAGTGATAGACCTCGGCCAAAGGGCGGATCAGCACTTTGTCCAGGGCCTCGTTGACCGCAAAGATCGCCCGGTTGGTGGGCTCCAGCGGATCGTTCAGCTGCTTGTATTCGGCATGAGCGGCGGGATCGGTAGGAACGGTGGCGCAGCCGGCCAGCAATAGCCCGGCGACGGCCGCGAACGAGACGATTCTGCAAGTGCGGCTGAGGGTCTTGAGGCGTGAACTTGGCACGGCGCCCGATTCTCCGGCGAAAGATTGACTGGCTGCGGCATGTCGGCCGAACGCGACCATATCCCAACATGTTCCGGGGATGCTACAGCTTCCCATATCGGCTGACCCATATGCAGAACGCGGTTGATTATATAAGGATATCTTTATATATGCATGCAGAGTTCACTCTGGGAAAACGGCCGACACTCATGCAAGACCTGCTGGCAGCGTTGAAGGCGGCAGCCGAGCCGACAAGGCTGCGGCTGCTGGCGCTGCTCGAATATAACGAACTGACGGTGTCCGAACTGACCCAGATTCTCGGGCAGTCGCAGCCGCGCGTGTCGCGTCATCTCAAGCTGATGGCCGAAGCCGGGCTGGTCGAGCGTTTCTCGGAGGGCACCTGGGCGTTCTACCGGGTTGCCGACAACGAGATGGGCCGCGCCCTGACCCGGTCTATCGTCGACCTGATCGTCGAGGAAGATCCGGTGCTGGCGCGCGATCTGGAGCGCCTCGAGCAGGTCAAGACGGCGCGCGCCGAATCCGCCGCCGCCTATTTCACCGATAATGCCGCGATATGGGACACCATCCGGTCGCTCTACATGCCCGAAGCCGAGGTCGAGAAGGCGGTGCTGGATTTGCTGGGCGGCGAGCCCGTGGGGAAGCTGCTCGACATCGGCACCGGCACGGGCCGCATGCTGTCGATCTTTGCCGGGCAGATCGAGCGCGGCCTTGGGGTGGACATGAACCGCGAGATGCTGGCCGTCGCCCGCGCCAACCTGGCGCAGGCGCAGATCCAGAATTGCCAGGTTCGCCAGGGCGACATGTACAATCTGGGCCTTGCCGCGGACGACTTCGACGTGGCGGTGTTCCACCAGGTGCTGCACTTTGCCGAGGAACCGGCGGCAGCGGTCCATGAGGCAGCGCGCGTGCTGCGGCCCGACGGCCGCCTGCTCATCGTCGATTTCGCGCCCCACACGCTCGAATATCTGCGCACCGACCATGCCCACAGGCGCCTGGGCTTCTGCGACGACGAGGTTGCCGGCATGTGCCGGGCCGCGGGCTTTGGCGATGTTTCCATCCGGCATCTCGTGGGCGGCGAACTCACGGTCACCGTCTGGCTCGCCGCCAAGGCGGGGCGCCGTGCCGTGCCGTTGCACATCGTAGGGGAAAAGGCATGAGTTCGATGGCCGCCAGCATCGATCAGGCGACGGCGTTTTCGCTCCTGGACTGGGATCCGGGTCCGCTGAGCCTGTCGTTCGAATTCTTCCCGCCGAACAGCGAGAAGATGGAAGAGACCCTGTGGACGGCCATCAAACGGCTTGAGCCGCTGGCGCCGGACTTTGTTTCGGTCACCTATGGGGCCGGCGGCTCGACCCGCGAGCGCACCCACAACACGGTGGCGCGCATCCTCAAGGAAACCGCCCTGACGCCGGCCGCGCACCTGACCTGCATCGGCGCCTCGCGCGGCGAGATCGACGACATCGCCCGCCGGTACTGGGACGAGGGCGTACGGCACATCGTCGCCCTGCGCGGCGATCCCGCCGAGGGTACGTCTCGGTACATACCCCGCGAAGACGGCTACGCCTATGCGGCCGACCTTGTGGCCGGCCTGAAGCGCGTCGGCGACTTCGATATCTCGGTCGCCGGCTATCCGGACGTGCATCCGGCCGCGCCCAGCCCCCAGTTCGACCTGGAATATCTGCGCCGGAAGGTCGATGCGGGCGCCAGCCGGGTGATTACCCAGTATTTCTTCGATCCGGCCACGTTCCTGCGGTTTCGCGACAAGGCGCGGGCGGCGGGCGTCAAGGCGCCGATCGTGCCCGGGATCATGCCGGTGACCAACTTTGCCCAGGTCAGGCGGTTCAGCGCCGGTTGCGGCGCGGTGGTGCCGGACTGGCTGGGCCGTCACTTCGACGGACTCGACAACGACCCGGCGACCACGCGCATGGTGGCGAGCGCCATCGTGGCCGAGCAGTGCCGCCAGCTCATCGCCGCCGGAGTCACCGAATTCCATTTCTACACGCTCAACCGGGCGGAACTGACGGCAGGCATCTGCCATCTGCTCGGACGGCGCCCGAAGGAGGCCGCACAATGAACCGCGAACAACGCCTGAAGGCGCTGGAGCAGGCCGCGCGCGAGCGCATCCTGGTGATCGATGGCGCTTTCGGCACCATGATCCAGGGTTACAGCCTGGACGAGGCGGCCTATCGCGGCGAACGCTTCAAGGACTGGCCCCACGATGTGAAGGGCAATAACGACCTGATCAACATCACCCAGCCCCAGATCGTCGAAGCGATCCACGACGCCTATCTGGAAGCGGGCGCCGACATTGTGGAAACCAACACGTTCAGCTCGACCACCATCGCCCAGGCCGATTACGGCATGGAGGCGATTGCGGCCGAGCTGAATCTGGCGGGCGCCCGCGCCGCGCGCCGCGCGGCTGACGCCTGGACGGCCAGGACGCCTGACAAACCGCGCTTTGTCGCCGGGGCGATGGGGCCGACCAACCGCACCGCCAGCCTGTCGCCCGACGTGAACCGCCCGGGCTTCCGCAATGTGGATTTCGACGAACTGCGCCTTGCCTACAAGGAAGAGGCGCGCGCGCTGATCGAGGGCGACGTCGACATGATCCTGGTCGAGACCATCTTCGATACGCTCAACGCCAAGGCGGCGCTGTTTGCCGTCGACGAGGTGTTCGGCGAGATGGGGATCAGCCTGCCGGTCATGATCTCCGGTACCATCACCGACGCCTCGGGGCGCACCCTGTCCGGACAGACCACGGAAGCGTTCTGGTATTCCCTGCGCCACACCAAGCCGTTCAGCATCGGCCTGAACTGTGCGCTCGGCCCGGCCCAGATGCGGCAATATATCGCCGACCTGTCGCGGGTCGCCGACACGCGGGTCAGCGCCTACCCCAATGCGGGCCTGCCCAACGAGATGGGCGAATATGACGAGACACCGGAAATGATGCGTGACCACCTGCGGGAATGGGCCCAGTCGGGTCTTCTGAACATTGTCGGCGGCTGCTGCGGCACCACGCCGCCGCATATTCGCGCCATCGCCCAGGCGGTTTCGGATGTGAAGCCGCGGCCGATCCCGGAGCTGGATCACCGGCTGCGACTGTCGGGCCTCGAGCCGTTCACTGCCGCCGTATGAGTATCGCCGGGTTCATCAATATCGGCGAGCGGACCAACGTCACCGGCTCCGCCGCCTTCAAGAAGCTGATCCTCGCGGGAGACTACGAGGGGGCGCTCGTCGTGGCGCGCCAGCAGGTCGAGAACGGCGCCCAGATCATCGATGTGAACATGGACGAAGGCATGCTCGACAGCGAGCAGGCCATGGTCACGTTCCTCAACCTGATCGCCGCCGAACCCGACATCTGCCGTGTGCCGGTGATGATCGACAGCTCGAAATGGACGGTTATCGAGGCCGGCCTGAAATGCGTCCAGGGCAAACCCATCGTCAATTCCATCAGCCTGAAGGAAGGCGAGGCGCCGTTCATTGATTTCGCGCGCAAGGTGCGCCGCTACGGCGCCGCCGTGGTGGTCATGGCGTTCGACGAGGAAGGCCAGGCCGACACCGCCGCCCGCAAATTCGATATCTGCAAGCGGTCGTACGACATCCTCGTGGATACGGTTGGGTTTCCGGCCGAGGATATCATCTTCGACCCGAACATCTTCGCCGTGGCGACCGGCATGGAAGAACACAACAACTTCTGCCTGGAGTTCTTCGAGGCGGCAAGACTGATCCGCGCCAACCTGCCCTATGCCCATGTTTCGGGCGGCCTCTCCAACGTGTCATTCTCGTTTCGCGGCAACGAGGCGGTGCGCCGGGCCATGCATTCGGTGTTCCTCTATCACGCCATTCCGGCAGGCATGGACATGGGCATCGTCAACGCCGGCCAGCTCGATGTCTACGACGCCATTCCGGCTGAACTGCGCGAGCGGGTCGAGGATGTGATCCTCAACCGCCGGGACGACGCCACCGACCGGTTGCTGGAGATCGCCGAGCAGTTCAAGGGCGCGGGCGGCAAGAAGACCGAGGTCGACCTGTCGTGGCGCGATGCGCCGGTCAACCAGCGGCTGACCCACTCGCTGGTCAACGGCATCAACGCCTGGATCGAGGAAGACACCGAGGAAGCGCGGCGGATGACAACCCGGCCGCTCGACGTGATCGAAGGGCCGCTGATGGACGGCATGAACGTGGTCGGCGACCTGTTTGGCGCCGGCAAGATGTTCCTGCCCCAGGTGGTGAAGTCGGCCCGTGTGATGAAGCAGGCGGTGGCCTATCTGCTGCCCTATATCGAGGCGGAGAAGGACGCTGTTGCCGGCGCCAAGGGCAAGGTGCTGATGGCCACCGTAAAGGGTGACGTGCACGATATCGGCAAGAACATCGTCGGCGTGGTGCTCCAGTGCAACAATTTCGAGGTGCTGGACCTGGGCGTCATGGTTTCGAGCGCAAAGATTCTCGAGACGGCGCGGGCCGAGAATGTCGACATGATCGGACTATCCGGCCTGATCACGCCGTCGCTCGAGGAAATGGCCCATGTCGCCAAGGAAATGACCCGGCAGGGCTTCGATATGCCACTGCTGATCGGCGGCGCCACCACATCGCGGGTGCATACCGCGGTGAAGATCGCGCCCAATTACAGTGGCCCGACCGTCCACGTGCTCGATGCCTCGCGCGCCGTCGGCGTGGCGAGCAGCCTGATCAGCGACCATCTGAAGGACGAATTCGCGGCGGGCGTCGCGACCGAGTATCAGGACATCCGCGACAAGCGCGCCAGTTCCACCAAGGCGGACCGGCTTCTCTCGCTGGCCGAGGCGCGCGCCAACGCCTACCCGGCCGACTGGACGGCGCACCGGCCGGAGAAGCCGACCTTCACCGGGCTGAAGTCATTCGACGATTACGACCTGGCCGAACTCACCCAGTATATCGACTGGACGCCGTTTTTCCGGACCTGGGAACTGGCGGGCAATTACCCGCGCATTCTTGAGGATCCGGTGGTGGGCGAGACCGCCACCCAGCTGTTTGCCGATGCCCAGGCCATGTTGCAGCGGATTGTCGGCGAGCGCTGGCTGACGGCGCGCGCGGTAATCGGCTTCTGGCCGGCGAATGCGGTGGGCGACGATGTGGAGCTGTATGCGGACGAAAGCCGGGACAATGTCGTCAGCACGGTGCATTTCCTGCGCCAGCAGGTGGCCAAGCGTGACGGCCGGGCCGATATGTGCCTCGCGGACTTCGTCGCGCCCAGGACCAGCGGCGTCGCCGACTGGGTGGGTGGCTTCGCCGTCACCGCCGGCATCGGCATCGACGAGCATGTGAAGGCGTTCGAGGCGCAGCACGACGATTACAATTCGATCATGCTCAAGGCGCTCGCCGACCGGCTGGCCGAGGCGTTCGCCGAGCGTCTGCACCAGCGGGTGCGCAAGGAATTCTGGGGCTATGCGCCCGGGGAAGACCTGACCAACGAGGATCTTGTCAAGGAACGCTACCGCGGTATCCGCCCGGCGCCGGGCTATCCGGCCTGCCCGGACCATACCGAAAAACCCGGTCTGTTCAGTCTGCTGGGCGCCACGGCCAATGCCGGCATCACCTTGACCGATTCCATGGCGATGCTGCCGACGGCGGCGGTCTCGGGATACTATCTGGCACATCCGGAAAGCCAGTATTTCGGTATCGGCAAGATCGGCCGCGATCAGGTCGAGGACTACGCCGCGAGAAAAGGCGAGCCGGTCCAGGTCACCGAGCGCTGGTTGGCGCCCAACCTGGCATATGACCCGGAATAGGGATGGCGGCGGTCTACGTTTTGGCTACCTCCCCAACCAGCATCTTTACTGCTAGGAGATGACGTGGAATTGATCGAGTGGGAGGTTATGGGATGAGTAGTGGAATAACCACAAGTTCTCTCGCTTGTTTCCTTAGGGCTTGGCGCGCCGAAGTCGGGCTGATCGTTGAGCCGGGTAGATTCTTGCCTGAATTGTCGACGATGTCCGGTTCGTCGCGATCGCGACCTAGCGAGCTTCTTGAGACCCGGAATCTCCCCGACATTGTGCGGCTTTCCGAAACGCTGTTCGCTTTGGCGCCATTGCTAATGGCAGCTCGACGCGATGGTGCGTTCATCGACATCTGGAAGCTGTCGCGAGTTGGTCGCAATGAGGTGCGAAACTGTGCAGTTCTGGCGTGGATATTCGATGCACATGAGAGCCACGGCAAAGGAAATGCAGTCTTTGCCGCCTTCTTACGCCGGCTTTGGAGCAAACATCCGAAGGTTTCGCTGCCGATTGACCCAGGGGAAAGATATGCGGTCTTCCGTGAATTGAATCCAGATGGCGATGAGGCAAACAGGGTTGACCTCGTCATCGATGGTCCAGATTTCGTGATCTTTATTGAAGCGAAGATTGATGCAGTCGAGGGAAATAACCAGCTTGCACGCTACCTGTCACTCGCAAAAAACCGGGCAAGCCGAGCAGGCAAGCCGTGCTATGTAGTGATTTTTCTGTGCCCGGCTGCTAATCGGGGTCTCTCAATCCCAAAAACTGACCATCTTGTTGTGGCGACTTGGCGCGATGTGGCTGCTGCGATCGGCGAGGTTGAACGGTCAACTGGAGACATTGAGAGTTTCGCCGCACGGTTGCTTGGCCAGTTCAAGTCTCACATTCGAAAATTCTGACGAGGAAGTGATGCCCACGAATGCATTGAACACACTAATCGTTCGTCATCTCGCTGACATTGATGGTGCAGCCAAACATCTTTATGAAGTGGTTGAAGAACAGATTGGTAATGCCATAGGGGACGTCGTTAAGGATTGGGCGAAAGGCCTCGACCTTAAAGGCGAATTTGACTATCCGGATGGCGTGCTGTGGTTTGGACCGGCAGAATGGCAGGTCAGCGATGCGAAAAGAGAGGAATGGTATTTCTATTGGGAATTTGGCCCCGGTGAAGATGATTCATTCGAACAGCCTGGAGAGGGCAAAGATTTTTTCTGGCTGACCCGCCTATGTGGTCAGGGCAGGGGCACGCTGGGATTTCGCCTTCACTGCAACTATCAGTTTTTCCAGCAAGGCGCGAAGGCATGGCGCAGTTTCATGGCTGAGCAAGCGTGGCGCTTCCGTGAAAGGGGTTTTAACTTCGAGCAGGGTAGGGGGCAACTTTTCCTGCCAGTTCATGTTGATCCTGAAAGTCTAGCCAAGACGTTCGAGGAGAGCGGACAAGTCGTTGATGCGCTGGATCCGATTGTTGCGGCACTCTCGACGATCTATGACGCGCGGCAATCGTTCGATCAACTTCTCAGTCATGCGAAACAGTCTCTGGGCGTGAGGGCGCAAAGTTGACCTCATTGGGAGGATATTGTCTCAGCGGCAATCTTTTTGCTGAGGGGGGGGTATCCGATCGTTTTGAGGTTACGCTACGGCACGAGAAATTTTCCGTTACGAGAAGCTGGCGACGATTTGATTCTGGTAGGTGTGTGATTGGGTAAAGCGGAAACCAACGATGCCGTCTTTATGAAGCTTCTCACCAAGTTGGTGCATTTTGCGCCACACGGACTGCGTGGGGTGTTGAGGCTTTTCGTGCATCATCGCCGAGCCTGACGCGAACGGCGCCGTTCCTTTAGTAAACCGTTATTCGCATCTTTTGTACGCGAGCGAACACCAGTTAAGAACGCCTGTCAAATATTGCTTGTTTTTGCAAGGATTGCCGGTTACCAAATTATGCGCGGCGTGAGTTTGTCCGAGTAGTAGGCAACATGCACTCGTGACTGTCTGGGCGCCGGTGTGTTCTGTTGAGAGTTTGCTGAGGACTGTCGATGGCTACTGGTATCGTGAAGTGGTTCAACAAGACCAAGGGTTACGGCTTTATCGCGCCGGATTCGGGCGGAAAGGACGTATTCGTTCATATCACTGCGGTTGAGAAGTCGGGGCTTGGCGATCTGCAGGAAGGCCAGAAGGTTGCCTTCGAGCTGGTACCAGGCCGGGATGGCCGCACAGCTGCTGACGAACTGCAATCGGCCTAGGCGCTAGTTCCGTAGCCGCCGCCGCCGGGCGTCTCGACGACAAGCACGTCGCCGGGACCGACCGCCGTTTCGGCGCAGGCAGGTAGCGTCTCGCAGGCGCCGGACGCGCGCTCCACCCGGTTGACGCCGGATTTTCCTGCATGGCCTCCAGCCAATCCGAACGGCACATGCGACCTGTTGTTCGACAGGATGCCCGCGGTCATGGCCTCGTGGAAACGCAGCCGGCGGATCACACCGTCGCCGCCGCGCCAGCGTCCCTGGCCGCCCGAATCGTCGCGGACCGAGAATGAGTCCAGCGTCACGGGAAAGCGGAACTCCAGTACCTCCGGGTCGGTCAGCCGTGAATTGGTCATGTGGGTCTGCACCGCGCTGGCACCGTCGAAGCCCGGCCCGGCGCCCATGCCGCCCGCCAGGGTCTCGTAATATTGGTAGTGATCGTTGCCGAAGGTCAGGTTGTTCATGGTGCCCTGCGCCGCTGCTGCCGCGCCCAGTGCGCCAAACAGCGCGTTGACCACGCATTGCGACGTTTCCACATTGCCCGCCACCACCGCCGCGGGGTAGCGCGGATTGAGCAGCGACCCCTCCGGTACGATCAGCGTCAGCGGCTTCAGACAGCCTTCATTCAGCGGAATATCGTCAGCCACAAGACACCGGAAAGCGTAGAGCGTCGCTGCGCGGGTGATGGCCATCGGCGCGTTGAAGTTGTTGGCCTGCTGCGGGCTGGTGCCGGTGAAATCGACGGTTGCGGCGCGCCTGTCGCGGTCCACCGCGATGCTGACGGCGATGACGGCGCCGCAATCCATCTCGACCCTGAAACTGCCGTCCGGCAGAACGTCGATCACCTGGCGCACGGCTTCCTCGGCATTGTCCTGCACATGGGACATGTAGGCCCGCACCACGTCGAGGCCGAACCGGTCGATCATGGCGAGGAGTTCGGCCGCGCCCTTTGCATTGGCGGCAACCTGCGCTTTCAGGTCGGCGACGTTCTGGTCCGGATTGCGCGCCGGCCACGTTCCGCCCGCCAGCAGGCCGCGGATCCCGGTTTCGAGGAAATGTCCGCCGGACACCAGGCGCACATTGTCGAGCAGCACGCCTTCCTGTTCGATGGAGGTGGAACCGGGCGGCACCGAGCCCGGCGTGATGCCGCCCACGTCGGCGTGATGTCCGCGCGTCGCCGTGTAGAACAAGGGGGCGCCGTCCACGAACACCGGCGTCACCACCGTAATGTCGGGCAGGTGCGTGCCGCCATTATAGGGCGCGTTGGTGACGAACACGTCGCCCGGGGCCATTTCGGGATTCTCTCGCATGACGGTGCGGACGCTGTCGCCCATGGAGCCCAGATGAACCGGAATATGCGGCGCATTGGCGATCAGGCCGCCTTCGGCGTCGAACAGCGCGCAGGAGAAATCCAGCCGCTCCTTCATGTTCACCGAATGGGAGGTATTCTCGATCACCACGCCCATCTGTTCGGCGATGGACATGAACAGGTTGTTGAAGATCTCGAGTTGGACCGGGTCGGCTTCGGTGCCGATGGGGGCGCGGCGGACGGCTGCTTCCGCGCGGTCCAGGATCAGATCGCCGCGCTCGGTGACGACGGCGCGCCAGCCGGGTTCGACCACGTTGGTGCCGTGCGCCTCGGCGATGATCGCCGGACCTTCGACCATGCGCCCGGGTGCCAGCGCCGCGCGGTCGAGCAACAGCGTGGGGCGCCATGCGCCGGCGAAGAATACCTCGATGCGCTCCTGCTCCCGCGCCGGTGCATCCGTTGCGGCTGCGGCGTGACGGGTTTCGGGCTGCGGCATGTGGCCCACGGCTTCCAGCGTCACCGCTTCGACGATCAGCGGCTTTCCGGAATCGCTGAAGCCGAAGCGGCGGCGGTGCGCCTCCTCGAACGCGGCCAGCACCGTGTCCAGGTCGCCAAACGCGACTTCCAGCGATGTATCGGTGCCGGCGTAGCGCAGATGCAACCTGCACAGCGTTTCCGTGCGCTCGGCAAGCGGCGCGACGGCGGGCACCGCATGGTCGCCCAGCCGCCGGAACACTGACTCCAGCGCCGCCAGCGTTTCCGCCGACAAGGGTTTCTCGACAGTTTCCTGGCGCAACTCCCGCGCCTCGGCGAGTCCCATGCCCAGCGCCGACAGCACGCCCGCCAGCGGATGGATCATCACCCGGGTCATGCCCAGCGCATCGGCGACCATGCAGGCATGCTGGCCGCCCGCGCCGCCGAAGCACACCAATGTGTAGCGGGACACGTCGTGGCCGCGCTCGAGCGAGATTCGCTTGATCGCCCGCGCCATGGTCTCGACCGCGACCTGCAGGAAGCCTTCCGCCACCTGCTCGGGCGAGCGGTCGCCGGCCTGCGCGGCGTACCCTGCGAATTTCCCGCGCACGGCCGCCATGTCGAGCGGTTGCCGGCCATCGGCGCCAAACACCCTGGGAAACCGCTCGGGCCGGACCTTGCCCAGCAGGACGTTGCAGTCGGTCACCGTCAGCGGCCCGCCGCGTCCATAACAGGCCGGCCCCGGATCGGCGCCCGCCGAATCCGGCCCGGTACGGAACCGGCCGGCGTCGTAATGCAGCACCGAGCCGCCGCCTGCCGCCACGGTGTGGATGTACATCATGGGCGCACGGATGCGGGTGCCGGCCACCACGCTGTCGGTGACCCGCTCGTATTCCCCGTCGAAATGACAGACGTCGGTGGATGTGCCGCCCATGTCGAAGCCGATGATGCGGCCGAACCCGGCCAGCGCGGCCGTACGTACCGCACCGACAACGCCGCCCGCCGGACCCGACAGGATCGCGTCCTTGCCCTGGAACCGGCCCGCCTCGGCAAGGCCGCCGTTCGACTGCATGAACAGCAGGTTCGCGCTGCCCACCTGGCCGGCGATCCGGTCCACATAGCGGCGCAGCACCGGTGACAGGTAAGCATCCGCCACGGTGGTGTCGCCCCGGCCGACGATCTTCATCAGCGGACTGGCCTGGTGGCTGACCGAGACCTGGGTGAAGCCCAACTCGCTGCAAAGGCCGGCCAGCGCCTGTTCGTGCGCGGGAAAGCGCCAGGCATGCATCAGGCAGATCGCGACACTTTCAATGCCCTCGGCGCGGGCCGGAAGCAGCGCCTGGCGCGCCTGCTCCAGGTCAAGGGCGGCATGTACCATGCCGTTCGCGCCGATACGCTCGTCGATCTCGATGACCCGTTCGTAAAGTGCCTCGGGCAACCTGACATCCAGATCGAACAGCCGGGGACGGTTCTGGTAGCCGATTCGCAATACATCACCGAAACCACGTGTGGTGACGAACAATGTCCGCGCGCCGCGACGCTCCAGCAGCGCATTGGTGGCGACGGTGGTGCCCATCTTGATGGCGGCAATGGCGTGTTCCGGGATGGGTTCGTCGTCTGCCAGGCCCAGCAGGTCGTGGATGCCCTGAACGGCGGCATCGGCATAGCGCTCCGGCGCCTCCGACAGCAGCTTGTGGGTGACCATGCCGCCACCCGGCCGCCGCGCGACGATGTCGGTGAAGGTGCCGCCACGATCGATCCAGAATTGCCACTGGCGCTGCATGGGAAATCAATATCGGCGTATCGGCCCAATGTCGATTTCCATGTGCCGGCGTCGCTGCAGGTGATTGCCGCATGACCGGCCACGCGGTTGGCTGCCAACGCAAAACGGGCGGGGACCAGCCCCGCCCGTTCCAAGATATCCGGTACCCGGATTACCAGACGTGGACGACCCTGCGGGTCGAGCGCTCCACCACGACCGGCTGGTCGTTGACGATGGTGTAGCTGTAGCGGTCGGGCTGCTCGACCTTCACGGTCGACGGCAGCGAATAGACCTTCACATTGCTGGGCAGCACGACGCCGACCTGCGCGTCGAAGTCGGGCACGTTGACCGGCTCATAGTTCTGGGTGGTCGAATATTCCTTGATGACGGTGCCGTCGGCGGCCGTCCAGGTGGTGGTGGTCGTGGTCTCCGCGAACGCCGAAGCGCTGACCAGCAGGGCAGACGCGGTCGCCATCGAAAGCAGCACTTTTCGCATTGAAGTCTCCTGTATATGCCGCGTTTTGCCTGAATCCTCCCGAACCGGCAGAGCGGCACCGCCGTTCGGAAGCCAGCCAGACAACGCCAGCCTGTGGCGGCGGTTCCGCCGCAACGTGTTGCCACCGCTTGACAGGACACCCGCCTCGCAACGAGCCTGACGCCCGGAAGCGCATTATTCAGGAGGACGGAACTTGCCCATTTCTGCGGTTTTTCATCATGTTGGCATCACCGTCAGCAACCTCGAACGGTCGGTGAAATGGTACCGGGAGGTTTTTGGTCTCGAGCCGGCGTTCGCCCTGGAAGTGGGCGGCGAAGGTGCCGGCCGCACGCTGCGGCTGCCGCCGCACATCCACCGCACCGTGGTGATGCCGGTGGGCGATTTCGCTATCGAATTGCTGGAATTCGAGCCGACGCGCGGCGGTCCCAACCAGATGCGCCAGGATGACGTGGGCTATGTCTATCTGTGCTTTGCCGTGGACGATATCGAGGAGGTTTACCAACGGCTTACCGCGCTGGGGCACGATTTCCACACCGAGCCGCTCGATGCCGGCGAGGAGGGGCAGATCGCCGGGTCGAAATTCTGCGTCATGCGCGATCCCGACGGCAAGACCATCGAGTTCGTCCAGTGCGGACCCGGCATGCGCGTCGCCGGCCTGCATGCGGCCGCCGCCCGCAAGGACGTGGACCTGAAGAATCCGCAGGTGTTCGGTTAGGTCGGCCCGGCTAGCGCCGCAGCCCCATGTTGGTGTTGTGTTGCGAGCGCAGGGTGCGGATCCGCTCGCCGTAGACGCTGCGGATGCAATCCTCGTCATAGCAGTTGCTCCGCTCGATGACGAAGCGGCGTTGCGCCAACTCGGCCGACTGGGCGGTCAGTCCCTGATCAGGACCCAGGCTGTCCATGTAGTTGTTGAATGCGCGCAACATCTGCTGGTCCAGCCTGGCCAGTTCGAACGACGTGCAGATCAGCTTCTCCGACTCCTCGAACGCATCGCGGCAGTCGAACGATGCCGGCTTCGGCCTGGGTTTCGGCTTTGGCTTGGGAGGCGGCGGCGGCGGCTCCACGTGTTCGACCGCGGGGGCGGGCTGGGGTGGGGGATTGTCGACCGGATCGGCGGCGGCGAGCGAAAGCCCGCCGGTGAGGCACAGTGCGAGCAATGAGCCCGTCAGGTACTTCATGGCATCCCCCTTCATGCGGCCAATACCGCCCTCGGCGGCCAGAATAGCAAGCGTGGGAGGCCCTGATAAAGCCCTAACGCGGGCCTTCGCCTTCCGGGACCGGCAACGGCAACGGGGCGTCGCTCCAGTGCCCGCCGATGGCCTGGATCAGGGATACCGCCGCCGTCTGCCGGTTCAGGGTTGCGGTGATCGACGCCTGACCGGCGCTGAATGCGGTGGCCTGGGCGGCGATCACATCGGTATAGCCGACGATGCCGGCCAGGTACTGGTTCTGGGTGATCCGCTCGGCGCGGCGAGCCGCGGTCTCGGCGGCGGCGCGCTCGGCGCCCACCTCGGCCAGGATTCGGGCAGCGGCAAGCTGGTCCTCGGTCTGCTGGAAGGCGGTCAGCACAGTCTGGCGGTAGCTGGCAGCCGCCTGTCGCCAGGCCGCGCGCGCCTGATCCACGCGCGCCGACCGGGCGCCCCAGTCGATCAGGGTCTCGGCCGCCTGGACACCCAGCGACCAGACGCTGGCCGATTTGCTGAACAACTCGGCCAGTTGACGGCTGTTGAAACCCACGTCGCCCGACAGGCTGAAGGCCGGGAAAAACGCGGCCCGCTCGATGCCGATCGCGGCATTGGCCGCGGCAACGCGGCGCTCCGCGGCGGCGATATCGGGACGGCGCTCCAGCAGATCGCCGGGCAGCACGCCGGGTACGTCCGGGATGCCGGGCTTCCACGCGACCGGCTCAAGGCTGAAGCTTGATGGCGTCTCGCCGACCAGCACGGCGATGGCGTGTTCGAGAACCGCCCGTTGCCGGCGCTGCTCGGCAGCCTCGGCGCGGGCGTTGCGGAGCTGGGTTTCCGCCTGCACCACGTCCAGCTTGCCGGCGACTCCCGCATTGTAGCGATTGGTGGTGATCTCCAGCCCGCGCGTATAGGCGGCGATGGTGTCGTCGAGCAGGGCGATCTGCGCGTCGACGGCGCGGATCTGCAGATAGTTCAGCGCCAGTTCGCCCTGCGCCGAAAGGGTGGCGCTAGCGAGATCGGCGCGGCTTGCCTCGGCATTGGCGCCGGCCTGCGAGATGCCCGAGCGGATACGCCCCCATACATCCGGCTCCCAGGTTGCGCCGATCGTGGCCGCGTATCGCCTGCCGACGCTGACGCCGCCCTCGCCCGTGCCGGGATCGTCGCGCGTGCCGAACGATCCGGTGCTGGTCGCGCCCGCTTGCAGGTCGACGGTCGGGAATAACCCGGCGCGCTGCTCGCGGACCACGCCGCGGGCCTGCTCATAGGCAGCCAGCGCCGCCGTCAGGTTCTGGTTCGACACCATCACGCGGTGCTCCAGGTCGTCGAGCACCGGATCTTCGAACAGCCGCCACCACGCGCCGCGCGCCACGTCGTCGGCCGGACGGGCGGGGCGCCAGCCCGGCTCCTCCTTGAACGCGGCGGGAACCTCGGTCGCGGGTCGGTGATAGTCGGGCGTCATGTTGCAGCCGGCGAGCAGGGCGGCGGTGACGAGGCTGGCGAGGGGACGGCGGAAGTGGATCATGCGGCACCCTGTTGCGGCGCGGTGTGGGCCAGCAGCGCCTCATGCGGCGACCGGCGGCGGAACCGGTCGAGCGCCAGATAGACGACCGGCGTGGTCAGCAAGGTGATGAACTGGCTGGCGATCAGGCCGCCGATGATGGTGATGCCCAGCGGCTGGCGCAGTTCGGCGCCTTCACCGAAGCCGATGGCCAATGGGAGCGCACCCAGTCCCGCCGCCAGCGTGGTCATCAGGATCGGCCGGAAGCGCAGCAGACATGCCTCGCGCACGGCCTCCAGCGGCGCCATGCCTCGGCTGCGCTCGGCCTCCAGGGCGAAGTCGATGATCATGATGGCGTTCTTCTTCACGATCCCGATCAGCAGGATCAGGCCGATCAGCGCGATCAGGTCGAATTCCTGGCCCAGGAGCATCAGTGCCGCGACCGCGCCGAGCCCCGCCGAGGGCAGCGTCGAGAGCACGGTCAGCGGATGAATGGCGCTTTCGTACAGGATGCCCAGCACGATGTAGATGGCGATAATGGCGAGCACGATCAGCACCGGCGTGGAGGCGGTCGATTGCTGGAACGCCTGGGCCGTGCCCGCAAAGCTGCCGTGGACGCCGTCCGGCATGTTGAGACCTGCTTCCACTTCACGGATCCGTTCCGATGCTTCGCCCAGCGACACGTTGTCGGCGGTGTTGAACGAGACGGTCGATGCCGGAGAGCCGTCCTGATGATTGATCTGCGAGGCAGTGGCGCCCACCGACCAGTGGGCAATCGCCGACAGGGGCGTCATGGTGGTTGGGCTCAAATTGACCGCGGCGCCCGAGGGTGCATCGCGGGCGGTGCCGGTAGCCGAGGTTGGCGTGCTCGCCGAAATACCAGCTGCCTCGGCGCCGGCAGGCGCCTTGGTGGGCAGGTAGACATGTTCGAGCGCCTCGGGCGATCCGGCGAATTCCGGACCGACCCCCATCACCACATGATACTGGTTGAGACCGCTGTAGATGGTCGCCACCTGGCGCTGCCCGAAGGCGTCGTAGAGGATGGCGTCGATGGTGCGCTGGTCGATCCCCAGCCGCGCCGCCTTGTCCTTGTCGACGGTGATGTAAACCTCGGCGCCGGTATCGTTCTGGTCCACATCCACGTCGGTCAGCATGGGCTCTTTCTTCAGCGCGGCGGCCAGCATCTCGCCGGCGGCCTTGAGCTGCTCCAGATCGTCGCCCTTCAGCGTGTACTCGAAACTGCTGTTTCCGCCGCGTCCGCCAATGCGCATGTCCTGCACCGGGTTGAGGAAGATACTGACGCCGGTGACGCGGGACAGCTGGGGGCGCAGCCGGTTGATCACGTCGCGTGTGCCGCCGCGCTCGCTCTTGGGTTTCAGGGTGATGAACATGAAGCCGCCGCCGGCGCGGCGGCCGCCGCTGAACGCGACGACGGTGTCGACCGCCGGATCGTCGTTGATGACCTTCACGATCCGGGTCAGCTTGTCCTGCATGTCCTGGAACGAGATGCTCTGGTCGGCACGGATGCCGCCCATCATGGAGCCGGTGTCCTGCTCGGGAAAGAAGCCCTTGGGCACGGCAACGAACAGATAGGCGTTCAGCAGGACGGCGCCTGCCAGCAGCAGCAGGGTCGCACCCCGATTCACGAGCGCCCAGTCCAGGCTGCGCGCGTACCATCCATGCACCCGGTCGAAGGACCGTTCAGCCCAGGCGCCGATGCGTGAGGGCTTGGGATGGCGCGGCAGGATCATGGCCGCGATCATCGGCGTGGTGGTCAGCGCGATGACCAGCGAGATCATGATCGCCACGCTCATGGTCACAGCGAACTCGCGGAACAGCCGGCCGATGATGCCGCCCATGAACAGCAGCGGAATGAACACAGCGACCAGCGACACGCTGATCGACAGCACGGTGAATCCCACTTCGGAGGCGCCTTTCAGCGCGGCCTCCACCCGGTCCGCGCCCCGTTCCAGATGCCGGCTTATGTTCTCGAGCACCACGATGGCGTCGTCGACCACGAAGCCGGTCGCCACGGTCAGTGCCATCAGCGACAGGTTGTTCAGCGAAAAGCCCAGCAGATACATGACGCCGAGGGTTCCGAGCAGCGAGACGACGACGGCGACCGCGGGAACGAGGGTGGCGCGCAGCGAGCGCAGGAAGATGCTGACGACGGCCACGACCAGCAGGGTGGCGATCACCAGCGTCAACTCCACCTCGTGCAGCGAGGCGCGGATGGTCGTCGTCCGGTCCGACGCGACGGTCAGCTTGATGTCGTCGGGCAAGGCCGCCTGCAGCACCGGCAACTCGGCCTTGATGGAATCGACCGTCTCGATGATGTTGGCGCCGGGCTGGCGGCTGATCACCACGGTCACGGCCTTCTCGCCGTTGAACAGGCCCATGGTGCGGACGTCCTCGGGGCCGTCATAGACCCGCGCCACGTCGCGCAGCCGCACGCTGGCACCATCGCGCCAGGCGATGATCAGGTCGCGGTAATCGGAGGCATTGAGGCCGGGCCGGTTGCCATAGATCTGGAAGGCGCGCTCGCCGTCCTCGATCACGCCCTTGGGCCGATTGGCGTTGCTCGACGTGATCGCCGTCCGCACGTCTTCCAGGCTGATGCCGAACCGGCCAAGGGCGAGTGGATTGAGCTCGATGCGTACGGCCGGCAGCGAACCGCCGCCCAGTTCCACATCGCCGACGCCCTGAATCTGCGACATGCGCTGTTGCACGATGTTGGAGACGACGTCGTAGATCTCGGCCGGCGGCCGGGTTTTCGACGTCAGCGCCAGGATCAGAACCGGCGCATCCGCCGGGTTCATCTTCCGGTAGGTCGGATTGCTGCGCAGCGCGGCGGGCAGGTCGGCGCGGGCGGCGTTGATCGCGGCCTGCACGTCACGGGCGGCGCCGTCCACATCGCGCGACAACTCGAATTGCAGGGTAATGCGCGCCGACCCGGTATTCGACGACGAGGTCATCTCGGTGACGCCGGCAATGGTGCCAAGGCGGCGCTCCAGCGGCGCGGCCACCGTCGAGGCGATGGTCTCGGGACTGGCGCCCGGCATGGATGCCTGCACCCGGATCGTCGGGAAATCCACCTGCGGCAGCGGCGACACCGGCAGCACGAAGAAGGCGGCGATACCGGTCAGCGCCACGCCCACGGTCAGCAGCAGTGTGGCGATGGGGCGGCGGATGAATGGCGAGGACAGGCTCATGCCGCCTGCTCCCGGCGGCGCGCGCGCATCCGCTTGGCAAGGCGCTCGAATGCCAGGTAGATCACCGGCGTGGTGAACAGGGTCAGCGCCTGGCTGACGATCAGCCCGCCGGCGATGGCAAGGCCCAGCGGCTGGCGCAACTCCGATCCCATGCCGCTGCCGAAGATCAGCGGCAAGGCCGCGAACAGGGCGGCGAAGGTCGTCATCATGATCGGCCGGAAGCGAAGATGGGCCGCCTGGCGGATGGCGTCATCGGCGTCCATGCCGTCCACGCGCTGCGCCTCGATGGCGAAGTCGATCATCATGATGGCGTTTTTCTTGACGATGCCGATCAGCAGCACGATGCCGATGATGCCGATCACGCCCAGGTCGTTGCCGGTCAGCATCAACGCCAGCAGCGCGCCGACGCCGGCCGATGGCAACGTCGACAGGATCGTCAGCGGGTGGACAAAGCTTTCGTAAAGCACGCCCAGCACGATGTAGACGGTGACGATGGCCGCCAGGATCAGCCATATCTGGTTAGACAGGGATGCCCGAAACGCGTCGGCGGCGCCCATGAACTGGGTGGTGATCGATTCCGGCATGCCGATCCGCGTCTCGGCCTCGACGATGGCGTCGACGGCCGCGCCCAGCGAGGCGCCCGGCGCCAGGTCGAAACCGATTGTGGCGGCGGGGAACTGGGCCACCCGGGAAATCTGCAGCGGCGCATCGCCGGTGGTGATCGCCGCGAAGGCGGCCAGCGGCACCGAAGCGCCGCCCGCACCCGGCACATACATGCGCTGCAGCGCCTCGGGGCTGGTCAGCATGCCCGGCTGGCTTTCCAGAATCACCCGGTATTGGGTCGACTGGGTGAAGATGGTCGAGATGATGCGCTGGCCGAAGGCGTCGTAGAGCGCGTTGTCGACGTCGGCGGCGCTGATGCCGAGGCGCGACGCGGTGTCGCGGTTGATGGCGACGGTGACGGCGCGTCCCTCGTTCTGCACGTCCGAGACCACGTTGCGGACCGCGTCCACATCCGCCAGTTCGGCAGTCAGTGCCCCGGCCCAGCGGTCAGTCAGATCCTGGTCGGCGCCTTGCAGCGAGAATCGGTACTGGGTCGGACCGCGTTCGGCGTCGATGGTCAGATCCTGCACGGGCCGGACGTAAAGCGTCGCGCCGGCCACCCGGCCGACCCGCTCGCGCAGCCTGTCGATCGTCCGGCTCTGGCTCGTCGTGCGATCGCCCTTGGGTTTCAGGTTGATCAGCATGCGGCCATAATTGAGCGACGGATTCTGGCCGTCGACGCCCACGTTGGAACTCAGGCTGGCCACATCCGGATCGGCGAGAATGGCGTTGGCCGCCTGAGCCTGCAGCCCGGCCATGCGATCGAATGACACGGTCTGCTCGGCCGCGATGACGGCCTGGAGCTGGCCGGTATCCTGTTCGGGAAACAGGCCCTTGGGAATTGCCCAGAACAGCAGGGCGGTCAGCGCCAGCGTGCCGCCGAAGACGACAAGCGTCAGGGTCTGGCGGCCCAGCACCCAATCGAGGCCCGTGCGGTAGCGGTCGGCCAGCCGATCGAACCAGGCGCGGGTCCAGCGGGAAAACCGCGGCATTTTCTGCTGGTCGGCGGGCTTTAGCCAACGCGCCGCCAGCATGGGCACGAGCGTGAGCGCGACCACCGCCGAGATCAGGATGGTGATGGCCAGCGACACCGCGAATTCACGGAACAGCCGGCCCACGACGTCGCCCATGAACAGCAGCGGGATGAGCACCGCGACCAGCGAGACCGTCAGCGAGATGATGGTGAAGCCGATTTGCCGCGCACCATTTATCGCCGCCCTGAAGGGCTTCACGCCCTTTTCCACGTGGCGGGCGATGTTCTCGATCACCACGATGGCATCGTCGACCACGAAACCGCTGGCGATGGTCAGCGCCATCAGGGTCAGGTTGTTGAGACTGAATCCCATCAGGTGCATGGCGGCAAGCGTCCCGACCAGCGAGAGCGGCACCGAGACGCTCGCGATCACCGTTGCCTGCGGACTGCCCAGGAACAGGAAAATGGCCAGGGTCACCAGCGCCACGGCGAACAGCAGCTCGATCTGCACGTCGTGCACCGACGCGCGGATGCCCAGCGTCCGGTCGGTCAGCAGGGTCATGTGCACGTCGGCGGGCAAACTGCGTTCCAGCTCCGGCAGCGCCCGCTTGATGGCATCCACCGTGGCAATGACGTTGGCGCCGGGCTGCCGCTGGACATCGACGATGATGGCCGGTGTCCGGTTCATCCACGCGCCGAGACGGCTGTTCTCGGATCCGTCGACCACATTGGCCACGTCCTTCAGGCGGACCGGCGCGCCGTCCACATAGGCGACGATCACGTTCCGGTATTCCTCGGCCGAGCCGAGCTGGTCGTTGGAATTGATGGACCACGAGCGGGTCGCGCCGTCGAAGCTTCCCTTGGCGCCGCTGCTGTTGGCAGCGGCAATGGACGTGCGCAAGGTCGCCATGGACAGTCCGCGCGCCGCGAGGGCCTGGACATTGGCCTGGATGCGCACGGCGGGGCGCTGGCCGCCGGAAAGCGACACAAAGCCTACCCCGGACACCTGGGCGACCTTGTTCGCGACACGCTGGTCGACCAGGTTCTGGACCTCGGCCAATGTTCGGGTGCCGGAGGTAATGCCCAGGCTCAGGATCGGCGCGTCGGCCGGATTGACCTTGGCGTAGATCGGCGGCGCCGGCAGATCCGAGGGCAGCAGGGTGCCCGCCGCGTTGATGGCGGCCTGTACCTCCTGCTCGGCGATGTCGAGTGTCAGGTCGAGCCCGAATTGCAGGGTGACGACCGAGGCCCCGGCCGAAGACACCGACGACATGCGCTTCAGCCCGGCCATCTGGCCGAACTGGCGCTCCAGCGGGCTGGTGACGGTCACCGCCATCACATCGGGGCTGGCCCCGGGATAGAGGGTGCGGACCTGGATGGTGGGGTAGTCCACTTCGGGCAACGCCGACAGCGGCAGGAAGCGCCATGCGACCAGTCCGGCCAGCAATATGGCCAGCATGAACAGGGTCGTCGCCACAGGCCGCAGAATGAACGGCCGTGACGGGTTCAACCCCTCGCCGGGTGCCGGGCCGAGATCGTCTCCGGGCGTGCTCACGGAGCTTTCCGGTCGCGGCTCCGGGGTTTGCCGCCGTCGTCCCGCCGCGGCCGCTCGCCGGTGTTGCCGTCGGCGCGCCGCTCGCCCGGAAGATTGACGCTGGCGCCGTCGTCGATCCGGTCGGCGCCCTCGGTGATGACCGTGTCGCCGGCCTTGACGCCCGAGGTCACCACGCTCCTGGTGCCGTCGGACGGACCCAGCTCAACCACCTGCAGCCGAGCGGTTTTCTCAGGCGTAAGGATGAAGACGAAGTCGCCTCGGGAGCCGTGACGGACAGCCGTCACGGGCACGGTGACGGCCTGCTTCAGGGTATCGACCCGCAGGGTCACGTTGACGAACTGGTTGGGAAACAGGTTGCCCTCGGCATTGGCGAAGCGCGCCTTGGCCTTGACCGTGCCGGTGGCGATGTCGCTGACATTGTCGAAGGTCAGGAACTGTCCCTTGGCCAGTACCGTGTCGCCATTCTGGTCATGGGCGGTCACCGGCAGCACCGCGCCGTCCCGCAGGCGCGCCTGGACGGCCGGAACCTGATCCTGAGGCAAAGCGAAGGAGACGTCGATCGGCGACGTCTGGGTGATCACCACGATGCCGTTGGCGTCGCCCGGCGTCAGGTAATTGCCGATGTCGGCCTGGCGCAGGCCGACCTTGCCGCTGACCGGCGCCGTGATCGCCGTGTAGGACAGGTTGAGCCTGGCGTTGCCGACCTGGGCGGCATCGGCTTCTACCGTGCCTTCGAGTTGCTTGACGGTTGCCGCCTGGGTGTCGACCTGCTGGGCGGCGATCGAATCCTGCGCCAGCAGGGTCCGGTAGCGTTCCAGGTCGACGCGGGCGGCGTTGAGCTGCGCCCGGTCGCGCGCCAGATTGCCTTCGGCTTCGGAAAGGGCGAGTTGGTAGGGGCGGGGGTCGATCTGCGCCAGACGTTGGCCCTTGGCGACCTGCTGGCCCTCCTCGAACTCGATGGCGAACAGCACGCCTGCGAGTTGCGTGCGGACGGTTGCCTGGACAACGGGCTGTACGGTGCCGATCTGCGACAGCGTCACCGGCATGTCGGCCAGGGCCGCCTCGGCGGTGCCGACGGTCGCGGGTGGCCGTCGGCGTCCCTGGTCACGGCCTGACTCGCCGCCGCCAGCGAACAGCCAGATCGCAAGGGCGGTCAGGATCAGGCCCGCCAGCACCAGAAGGGCGCTTCTCCTCGACCCCGAGAGCCACGTCGAACCTGCTCGATCAGCCAAACCTAAGCCTCATTTCCCGCGATACCCTCAGCCCGCGCACGCGGGAAGTCCAGACTTGAACGCAGCCTGGGGGCTTTTACCTTCGGCCGATTTCAAAAATATGGGACCCAAATGACAGCCGATCGCGCGGTCCGCGCGGCGCGCTGTGGCCAAACGATGTCGAAACGGGCAATGTTCCGTTTCCGCGCGGGGAGGCGCGAACCGATGAAAGCATGGCGGACATATGCCTGGGGCGACATGCGCCTCGACGACGTGCCGGAACCCGTGGTTCGGCCCGGCTGGGTGAAAGCCCGCATCCGCATGGTGCAGCCCAGCATCACCGAGACGCTGCTGTTGCACGGGGCGAAAACCTATGGCTATGCCAAGATAGAAAAAGCCATGGCGGCCGGTCCGGCGCCCGTGTTCGGCCATGAATTCTCGGCCGAAGTGGTCGAGGTGGGTGAGTGCGTCACGACGCTGAAGCCCGGCATGCGCGTTGCCGCGCGCGGGTCCCATCCGGACGGCATCGTCGGCTTCGACTATCCGGGCGCGCTGGCCGAATATGGCGTATTCCCCGAAAGCCTGCTGGCCGCGCTGCCCGATCACGTCAGTGACAGCGAGGGCGCCGCGATCCAGCCGCTGACCGATGCGGTCGCCGCCGTTCACGCCGCCGGCATCAGCCTGGGTGACGTGGTCGTCGTGATCGGCCAGGGTTCCATGGGGCTGGCCTGCCTGCAGGTGGCGGCGACGGCGGGCGCCGGCCTCGTCATCGGCGTCGCGCGCCGCGACGGCGTGCTGGAGATTTCCCGCCAGGTGGGCGCCGACATCACCATCAACACCACCCGCGACGATCCGGTCGCCGCGGTGCGCGACCTGACCGGCGGCAGGGGTGCCGACGTGGTGTTCGAGACGGCGGGCGGCCCGCCCGATCAGGGCCTTGCCGGCAATACGACGCTGATCCAGGCGGCCGAGATGCTGCGCGACAACGGCAAGGTGGTCGGCATCGCGTTCGACGGCGACGCGGCCGTGCTGCCCTATGCCGTGTTCCGCCAGCGCAGCATCCGTTACCTGTTTCCCTCGATGCTGGACCGGCGCATGTTCGAGGCGACGGTCAATCTGGTCGCCTCCGGCCGGGTCGACCTGAAGCCCATGATCACCAAAATCCTGGACGGCATCGACAAGGTGCCGGAGGCATTCGACCTGACTGCCAACAAGGCGCGGCACGGCCTGATCAACCCGGCCCAGGTCATCATTTCAAAGTAAGGGAGCTTGCATGTCGATGAAGGATCGGGCTTACGAACTGCTGCAGTCGACCTATTACGATGGCATCGATTCCGGCGATATGGCCAAGGCCGCCTCGGCATTGCACGAGAACGTGGAATGGTCGCACGCGCAGGTCTGGCCCCATCACGGCTTCATCCACGGCGAACCGTCGACCAATCATGGCCGCGCCGAGGTGCAAACGTTCCTGCAGGCGCGGGTGATGCAACTCGCCGAGGCGCGCATCCGCCACAAGGTGCGCGACATGGTCCTCGAAGGGAACAAGGGCGCCATCCTGGGCTATGTGCGCGGCGAGGACGGCACCGAGCGGCCCTTCATGGTCTGGTTCGAGATCACGGATGACAGAATATCGCGTTATCTGTTGCGGCCGCTCTGAACCGGTCGGGGCGGTGCGCCCCGCAGCCTTTTCAGGGACGCTTCAAGCCTTGGCCGTCAGCGGCTTCACCGCCTGAAGCAGAACCTTGCGCAGGCTTTCCGGCGGCCAGTCGGCGGGATCGAAGCCGGCCTGGACGGCGAGACCGTTGACCATGGTAAGCAGCTCGCGCGCGATCAGGTCGAAGTCCGTGTCCTTGGCCAGCTTGCCGTTGTCGGCCATGGTCCTCAGCACTTTCTCGATGCGCTTGCGGGTATTGAACGCCCGGCCACGTTGCTCGGCCGCGAATTCCGGGTCGCCGATCGCCATGCCCCAGAACGACAGCCACACCTGCCACTCGCGGTGACGCGCCTCGTCAAGCGGCAGCAGCGCCTCGATGGTGCCGATCAGGTCGTCCGGCGCGTGCTCCAGCACCGCATCGACGCGGGCCTGCGCCGCCTGGGCGGCGGCCTGGTAGGTGAACAGCAGAAGCTGGCGCTTGTCGGCGAAATAGTGGCTGACGATGGCGGTGCTGTAGCCCGCCGCCTTGGCCAGTTCACGGACGGTGACACGCTCGACGCCGACCTGGGAAATCAGGCGGGCGGCGACCTCGGCGACTTCCCGCCGGCGGGCATCGTGATCGACTTGACGGGGCATTTGCCTACAACAACCCAGGACAGCGTGTTCTTGTCATCGCCAGCACGAATTAATATGCGCGGGCCAGCTTTGGCCGGTGATACCAGCCAGTAACGCGTATAGCACGGGGATTCGGGAACCGGAAGCTGTCGCCCGCGTGGGGCGGCCCTCCCAGCGGCGCATGGCGTCGGCCGGGTTTTTCGGCTATATCGCCACACGTGAACCTCAGCCGGAACTGAAGGAAATCCTGAACGTGAAGTACCTGATCTTCGCCCTGCCGCTGGCGCTGGGCATCGCTTCGGCGGCGCACGCGGCCGAGCCTGCGAGCTTCTCCAAGGACATTGTGCCGATCCTCAAGACAAGGTGCGTGATGTGCCACCTGACCGGCAGGGAGCCGGGCAACATGAAACTGGTGCCCAAGGTCGCCTATGCCACGCTGGTGGGCGTCAAGGCTACAGAAACCGAGCTCAACCGCGTCGAGCCCGGCAAGCCGGAACAGAGCTATCTGGTGCGTAAACTGGAAGGCACCCATGTGGCGGCCGGCGGCACCGGCGAACGCATGCCCGTGGGCGGCGCGCCGCTGTCGCCCGAGCAAATGGCGACGCTTCGCGCCTGGATCGAGCAGGGCGCGCCGGACAATTGACGCCGCCGGTCCAATTTCGCACGCACGCCGTGCGCGGCGCCTGCCCGGCTGATCGACGCAATTTCATTGCCCTCTCGCAACGGCAGGATGACAATCGTCGTAACTCAGGCCGTGGCCGCGCCTGCATCGGCGCATGGCCGCATTGACCGTTTCGGGTGCTCCATGATCGAACTCAACATCAATGGCACGGCGCGCAGCGTCGATGCCGATCCGTCCACGCCCCTGCTCTGGGCGCTGCGCGACACGCTGAAGATGACCGGCACCAAGTTCGGCTGCGGCATCGCCCAGTGCGGCGCCTGCACGGTGCTCGTTGACGGCATGGCGGTGCGCTCCTGCCAGCAGCCCATCGAGGGACTGGTCGGCAGCGAGATCACCACCATCGAGGGCGCCAGCGGACCGGTGGCCGAGGCATTGCACGCCGCCTGGATCGAGCACCAGGTGCCGCAATGCGGCTATTGCCAATCCGGCCAGTTGATGTCGGCGACGGCGCTGTTGACCGACACGCCGACACCGACCGATGCGGATATCGACGCCGCCATGTCCGGCAACATCTGCCGCTGCGCCACCTATATGCGTATCCGCGCCGCGATCCATGCCGCTTCCGAAAAGCTGGGAGCGGCCTGATGAACGCGATCACCACCACACGGCGCGGCATGCTGGCGCTGTGCGTCGGCGCGGGCACCGGCCTTGTCCTGGGCTTTCGCGTTCTTGAAGCCGCGGCGAAGGATGCCGTCGCAGCCAGCGCTGCCGCAGAGTTCAATCCGTTCGTGCGCATCGACGGCGCCGGCACGGTGACCGTCATCGTCAAGCATCTCGACAAGGGCCAGGGATCGGCCACCGGACTCGCCTCGCTGGTGGCCGAGGAACTGAACGCCCGGCCCGAGCAGGTTGTGGTCGAGTTCGCCCCCTCGGATTCCCGCTACAAGAATCTGCTGTTCGGCATGCAGGGCACCGGCGGCTCCAGTTCCATGGCCAATTCCTTCGACCAGTACCGCGAGGCGGGCGCCGCCGCGCGGCAGATGCTGGCCGAGGCCGCCGCCGCCGCCTGGAAGGTGCCGGCTGGCGAGGTGACGATCGAGGCGGGTGAACTGCGCCATGCGTCCGGCAAGCGCGCCGGGCTTGGTGCGTTCGCCGAAGCGGCTGGCAAGCTGCCGGTGCCGCCGACGGTCACGCTCAAGAAACCCGAGGACTGGATCTATATCGGCAAGTCGTTCCCCCGTGTCGACGCCAAGTCCAAGTCGGAAGGGTCGGTGAATCTGTTCGCCATGGACCTGCACCTGGACGGCATGCTGGTCGCCGTCACCGCACGGCCGCCAAAATGGGGCGCCACCCTGCGCAAGGTCGATTCGTCCGCGGCCAAGGAAGCACCCGGCGTGGTCGGTGTGCTCGAGGTGCCGCAGGGCGTCGTGGTGCTGGCCAGCACCACCTGGCAGGCGATCAAGGGGCGGGAGCTGCTTAAGCTCGACTGGGATGAAAGCGCTGCAGAAACGCGCTCGAGCGACGCAATCTTCACGGAATATCGGGCGCTTGCCGACACGCCGGGCGTCCGCGTCCGCGACACGGGCGACGCCGCCAAGGGGCTGAAGGATGCCGCCAGGGTCGTGGAGGCAACCTACGAGTTTCCCTATCTGGCCCATGCGCCCATGGAGCCCATCAACGTGACCGTGCTGTATGACGGCACATCGGCCAAATTCTGGTCCGGGTCGCAGTTCCAGGCGGTGGACCACATGGTGGCGGCCAAGACGCTGGGCCTGCCGGCTGAAAAGATTGCCATCGTGACCATGTGGGCCGGCGGCTCGTTCGGCCGCCGGGCGATCCACAACGCTCACTATTTCGCGGAGGCGGCGACCATCGCCAAGGCTTGGGGCAAGCCCCAGCCGATCAAGCTGGTCTACACCCGCGAGGACGACATCAGGGGCGGATATTACCGCCCCGCCTTCGTGCACAAGGCGCGCGTCGGCCTCGATGCCAAGGGCAACATCCTGGGCTGGGAGCACAGGATCGTCGGTCAGTCGATCCTGAAGGGCACGGCGTTCGAAGCCATGGGCATGAAGAACGGCATCGACGACACCTCCATCGAGGGCATCTCCGACATGGCCTATGCCAATGCCGGCATGCAGGTGGACCTGCATACCACCGACGTGAAGGTGCCGGTGCTGTGGTGGCGCTCGGTCGGCCACACCCACACCGCCTATGTGATGGAGACCATGATCGACGAACTGGCGACGGCAGCCGGGATCGATCCGGTCGCGTACCGGCTGCGGCTGATGAAGGGCGAGCCGCGCAAGGTCGCCGTGCTCAAGCTGGCGGCCGAAAAGGCCGGCTGGGCGAAGCCTGCGCCGGAGGGCCGCTTCCGGGGTGTCGCCGTGCACCATTCCTTCGGCACCTATGTGGCCGAGATCGCTGAAGTCAGCGTCAACAACGGCAAGATCAAGGTCGAGAAAGTGGTCTGCGCCGTCGATTGCGGCGTGCCGGTCAATCCCGACAACATCGCCGCCCAGATGGAAGGCGGCATCGGCTTTGGATTGGGCGCCATCCTGCATGACGCGATCACGCTCAAGGACGGCGCCGTCGAACAGGGCAATTTCGACGGCTACAAGTCGCTGCGCATCACCGAGATGCCGGCCATCGAGGTCCATGTGGTGCCATCGACCGAGAAGCCCTCAGGCGTGGGCGAGCCCGGCGTGCCGCCCATCGGCCCCGCCGTCGCCAACGCGGTGTTCAAGGCCACCGGCAAGCGGGTGCGCGAGTTGCCCTTCGCCCGGTCGGACCTGGTCTGACATTTTCGGCGAACCGCCTACCGCGCCGGTACAATCCTGAAGTAGGCTCTCTGTTCCACGGGAGAGGAGAGACTTCATGAAATTGCGTCCGCTGGGACGGACAGGTGTTCGCGTGCCGCCGCTGTGCCTGGGCACCATGACATTCGGCATGCAATGCGACGAGGCAACCTCGTTCGCCATCATGGACAAGGCATACGAATCCGGCATCGACTTCTTCGACACCGCCGACGGCTATCCGCTGGGCGGCGGCGCGGAGCGCGCCGGCCGCACCGAGGAGATCATCGGGCGGTGGATGAAGGAGCGCGGCGTGCGCGACCGCATCTTCCTCGCCACCAAGTGCCGTGCGCCCATGGGACCGACCGTCAACGATTCCGGCCTGTCGCGTTTCAATATCCAGCGGGCGGTCGAGAACAGCCTGCGCCGGCTGCAGACCGATGTGATCGACCTGTACCAGGCCCATTCGCTGGACCAGTTCACGCCCGCCGACGAGACCCTGCGCGCGTTCGACGATCTGGTGCGCAGCGGCAAGGTCCGCTACATCGGCTGCTCCAACTATCCGGCGTGGCGGCTGGCCGAGGCGCTGCACACCAGCGAGCGCCTGGGGCTCGAGGCCTACCGGACGCTGCAGCCGCGGTACAACATGCTGTTTCGCGAGATCGAGACCGAGGTGCTGCCGTTGTGCCGCGACAAGGAACTGGGCGTCATCGTCTACAATCCCATCGCCGGCGGCATGCTGTCGGGCCGCTACCGGCGCGGCCAGGAGGTTGATCCCGGCACCCGCTTCGATTTGCCCGTCGCCGGCCAGACCTATCAGCAGCGGTACTGGCACGACAGGCATCTCGAGGCGGTCGAGGGTCTGACCGAATCCGCCCGCGACGCCGGGCACGAGATGGCGTCGATCGCCGTGGCCTGGGTGCTGTGCCAGCCGGGCATCACCTCGGCGATCATCGGCGCCAGCCGGCCCGAGCATCTTGACGCGACCCGCAAGGGCGCCGACCTGAACCTGGGCGACGAACTCGCCGCCGCCTGCGACGCGGTGTGGTGGAAGCTGCCGCGCGTTCCCGTGCATGAAGGATACAGATGATGACCATCGACCCGAAAAGCTGGATCGACCTCTCGGGCAAGGTCGCCCATGTGACCGGCGGCGCCATGGGCATCGGCCAGGGCATCGCCCGGGCGCTTGCCGCCGCTGGCGCCAGGGTCGCCGTGAGTGACGTGGACGGCGACGGCGCGCGGCGCACGGCCGAGGAGATCGGCGGCCATGCCATCACCCTCGACGTCAGCGACCGCGCCGCGTTCGAGGCGGCGCTCGACGAGACGGGCGCCAGGCTGGGCGGGCTCGACATCCTGGTCAACAACGCCGGCGTCTATACCGGCTTCGGCGGCCCGGTGCGCGGCATCACCGACGAGATGTGGCGCACCCTGTGGTCGATCAACGTCGACGGCGTGTTCTACGGTTGCCGGGCCGCGGCGCGGATGATGATCGACCAGGGCAGGGGCGGGCGGATCATCAACCTGGCCTCGACCCAGTCGATCTCGCCCGGCGTCGGCGTCACCTATGACGGATCGAAGGGCGCGGTGCTGCAGATCACCCGCGCGCTGGCGCTGGAGCTGGCGCCGCACAAGATCAACGTCAACGCGCTGGCGCCCGGGCCGACCTGGACGCGGTCGCCCGACGCGCCGCCGATCACCGGCCATGCGCCGGAGCCGACCGGCGATCCGCTGGCCGACACGGTGGCGAGCCGCATCGCGCGCCTGCCGCTGGGCCATTGGGCCGATCCCATGGAACTGGGCAAGGCGGCGGTGTTCCTGTCGGGCCCGATGAGCGATTTCGTCACCGGCATCTACCTGCCGGTCGACGGCGGCTGGCTGGTGCTGTAGCCCACCGGATTCGCGACCCCATTGATGTAAAACGCGTGTATTACTATCCTCCGCATGCGCATTCGCCGGCGTACTGGCCGGCAGGGGAGGATGAATGACACAGGACCGGGATTTCGACGTCATCGTGGTGGGCGGCGGCGGTGCCGGCATGTCGGCGGCGATCATGGCCGCGGACGCGGGCGCGTCGGTGCTGCTGATCGAGGCGGACGCCAGGCTCGGTGGCTCGACCGCCTTGTCGGGCGGTGTCTATTACGCCGCTGGCACCAGCGTGCAGCGCGCCAAGGGCATCGAGGGCGACAGTGCCGAGCTGATGTTCGAATACTACATGACCCTGAACCAGTACCGGGTCGAGGCGTCTCTGGCGCGGACAATCTGCGACAACGCCACGCCGGGCCTGGACTGGCTGATGTCCATGGGCGTCGAGTTCCACCCGGAAGACCTCTATTCGTCGGGCGTGGAAAGCTTCGAGCGTGGCCATCACGCCCACGGCAACGGCGCGGCGATCGCCGCCGCCCTCGACCGCGAGGTCAGCAAGCGTCTCATCGACGTGGCGCTGAAGACCCGCGTCCAGACGCTGCTGATCGACGATGCCACCGGCCGCGTCGTCGGCGTCCATGCCGGCGGGCAGGACGTGCGCGCCGGCGCCGTGGTGCTCACCACCGGCGGCTTCGGCGCCAACCCGCATTTCCTGCACAAATACTATCCGGAAGCCGCCGCACAGGGCGACTGGGCCTGGTATATCGGCAACAGGAACTGTGTCGGCGACGGCCTGCTGCTGGGCCAGCAGGCCGGCGCCGACATCGTCGGCCACAACCGGGGCCTGCTGCTGACCACGCCGAATTTCCGCAAGGAGCTGGAGGTGTTCGTGCCGGGCTGGCTGGTCTATGTGAACAGGGAAGGCCGCCGCTTCGTCAAGGAAACCGCCGAATACGCGGTGATGTCCGGCGTGGTGAAGGCGCAGACCGGCGGCTCGTGCTTCGCCATCTTCGACGACGTCGCAAAGCGCGAGGCCAAGCCGCTGGCGAAATACGCCGATGCGTTCGCCTCGGGCGCGCTGCCGCTCAACTGGGTGGCCGACGAGCTGGAGGCGCAGGTCAAGACCGGCAAGGTCATCAAGGCCGACACGCTGGACGAACTGGCGATAAGGTGCGGCATCCGTCCCGGCTCGCTGAATGCGACGGTCGAGACCTACAACGCCGACACGGACGCCGGCCTCGACAGCATGTTCTTCAAGGACCCGGCCGACATGAAGCCCATCCGCACCGGTCCGTTCTATGCCGTCGAGGTACGGCCGGCCATCGTCTGCCTCACCTCGACCGGCGTTCGGATCAACGCGTCGGCGCAGGCCCTCGATGAGCTCGACAGGCCGATCCGCGGCCTGTTCGCGGGCGGCGAGACCACCGGCGGCGTGCTGGGCGAGCGCTATATCGGCGGCGGCAACTCCATCGCCAACGCCATCGTCTTCGGCCGCATCGCCGGCCGGAGCGCGGCTACCGAGGCCAGGCGCAACGCCTAATTGATAGGATCGCCTCGAGCAGCAATAGGCCGACGAGGTTGGCTAGCCGTCGTATCTGGCGCGTCCTTTAGGCCGCAGGTTATCGGCGAACAGTTGAGCGGAAAGAAATAATCATTAGGCTAATTAAAATGGCCATAATTAATCTCATTATGCAAGATATAGCATAAAGAGCCGGTTCTGTGTTGGCGGCAGCAAGTCCTTGCAGGCTTAATATTGATAAGTAATTGGACGCGGCTCCGGATAATAAAGTCACGGCCGATTTGGTGCTAGTTGCTGCGTCTGCCAAAAAGTAGGTAATGAAGTATAATACGAATAGGTCAGAGCTTACTCGCACAGACTGTTTTATATCTGTGCCGTAGCCGCAAATGACGCCGTAAAAATGCACAAAGAAGAGAGTAACGCGCTCTCCACGGTCATTTAATATTATCTCCTTTGATTGCATTTCGCCTATCCGGAAATCGTTTGATGTAATGAAGTCTCCATTGTTTTCATAGCTACGGCGAATCTCTCTGTATGTATGTTCAAGCACCGGAGCATAGGATTCTCTAAATGTTATATCTGTCTTGAAAGGCTCTGTTGCCCATATTTCCTGAAATAATCCAGATCGGTTTTTAATTTTTGGCCACAAGACATTGATCATGTTGCATCCGATCAGATTGGTGCCGGATAGATAGCATTTCCTAAAGTCTACCATATTAAACGATACCTTTTCTGGTTCTACAAAATTGACATTCTCAATATGAGATTCACCCATGAATAAATAATTGACCTCTGTAGGTGGATTATTGCCAGAAGTGGACATATAAACCTGCCTAAATCCGCGGAACTTAGCTGACTTATAAAATATTGAGGAATTTAGGTTAATGCCGCTTTCAGATTTTCCGCCGAGTTGCCAATCATCACGTGCGACGATTTTTGACATATTTACGTAGCCAGAAAATATTATTGAATTAGATTCCACTTTACCTTCAAATGTGCTTTCCTGAAGTTCAACAAATCCGCGAAATCTTGTGCCCGACAAGGACAGTCTCCGTTGGAATTTTGCGCGCTTGAGGTCAATATTTCCGCAGAATTCCACTTGAGTAATATTTGCATTAGTGAATATGGAATCTGATAAATCAATATCAAAATCAAATTTCTGGTGCGATATATCTAAATCGGGGAAATTAAAACCTCTCCAATTTCCATCCTTTTTGGAAACTAATACCTGAAAGTGTCGCAGAAATTTCTTAGGATCTGCTGTTGTATCGTGAAACACGCATCTATTGGAATTTTTTTGTGCAAAGTGCTTGCACTGTACGCCTTGCCAATCGGTATATCCACACAACATTAAAGCCCCCACGATTATCAAGGCCAGCATATTGACCTGAGAGTCAACATCCTAGCGGTCTAGATAGTCCGCCTTAGGCACAGCTTGAAAGGTTTGCGGAAAAGAAGGCTGATGGCTACTGCATTCAGTGCTACTAACGCCGCTCGGACGAGAGGCGGATGAGCATCTGGGGCACATTGGTGGGCGGGGCGGCGGGTCTGGTGCTGGGCGGGCCGCTCGGCGCGCTGCTGGGCGCGCTCGGCGGCTACGCGGCCGTCAAGAGCGGCAACGGCGCCGACGAGTCCGCGGGCGGCACTCGCAGCATCAGCTTCACCATCGGCGTCATCGCGCTGGGCGCCAAGATGGCGAAGGCTGACGGCGCGGTAACCCTCGACGAGGTGGCCGCGTTCCGCGAGGTCTTCCATGTGCCGGATGACGAGCTGAAGAATGTCTCGCGGCTGTTCGACCGGGCCAAGCGCGAGGCGACCGGCTTCGAGCCTTATGCACAGCAGCTGGCCCGGCTTTTCCGCGATAACAAGACCGTGCTGGAAGAGTTGCTCGATGCGCTGTTCCACATCGCCAAGGCCGACAACGTCATTCATCCGGCCGAGGACGAGTTCCTGTTCCAGGTGGCGCACATCTTCGGCTTCGACCGCAACGAATTCGACCGCATCCGCGCCGGCCATGTCGGCGCGGGCGACGCCGATCCTTACCGCGTCCTGGGCATCGCGCGCACGGCGGCGGACGAGACGGTCAAATCGCGCTACCGCCAATTGGTGCGCGAGCACCATCCGGACTCGCTGGTGGCGCAGGGGCTGCCGCAGGAATTCATCGACCTGGCCAACGAGAAGCTGGCCGCCATCAACGACGCCTGGGACCGGATTCGCAAGCATCGGGGCCTATCCCATTGACCGTCCGGCATTTTGCGCTGGCCGTCCTCGTCACGCTGGTGTGGGGCTTCAACGTCGTGGTCACCAAATGGGGCGTCGATATGATGCCGCCGGTGTTCTTCGCCGGCATGCGGTTCTTTATCGTGGCCATCCTGCTGGTGCCGTTCCTCAAGCCGGTGAAGGGCCAGATGCGGCGCGTCGTCGCCATCGGCCTCACCTCGGGCGCGCTGCATTTCGGGCTGATCCTGGTGGGCTATTCCCTGACCGCCCATGCCGCGCCGGTTGCCGTCGCAATCCAGTTCAACATTCCGTTCATGGTGCTGCTCGCGGTGATTTTTCTGGGCGAGAAAGTGGGGCCGTGGCGGATCGCCGGCATGACCGTCGCATTCGGCGGCATCCTGCTGCTGGGCTTCGATCCTGTAGCGTTCGACACGCCGGTGGCGCTGATCCTGTGCTGCGTCGGCTCGTGCTTCTTCGCCGTGTCGGTGATCCTGATGCGCGGCCTGAAGGGCGTCCATCCCATGCAGGTCCAGGCATGGATCGCCGCGGTCAGCTTTCCGGCGCTGTTCGCGGTGTCGGCCGTGACCGAGAGCGGCCAGATACCGCATCTGCTGGCTTCCGGCTGGGAAGGCGCCGCCGCCGTCGCCTATACCGGCATCGGCGCCTCGATCATCGGCCATGGCGGCATGTTCTATCTGCTGCAGCGCTATCCGGTGACCACCATGGTGCCGTTCATGATTGCGCCGCCCATGCTCGGCATGTTCTTCAGTATCTGGATCAATGGCGACCCGGTAACGACGAAACTGGCCATCGGCGGCTTGATGACCTTCTCCGGTGTCGCCATTATCCAAATCCGCGAGGCGCTCAAGGCCCGCGCCATGCGCACAATGGGGAGTACCACATGATTACCGACCGGCAGTCGCCGAACTTTTCCGCCCGTCCGCCGGGATTCGACATCGATCTTCTTGTCCTGCACTACACCGGCATGGGCACGGCGAAGGACGCCATCGACCGGCTATGCGATCCCGAAGCCAAGGTCAGCGCCCACTACCTGATCGACGAGGATGGCACGGTCCACCAGCTTGTCACCGAGGACAAGACCGCTTGGCATGCCGGCCAGTCCTGCTGGGAGGGCAAGATCGGCATCAATCAGCGCTCGGTCGGCATCGAGTTGGTCAATCCAGGCCACGAGAACGGCTACCGGGATTTCCCCGAGGCACAGTTGGCCGCGCTGGAGGAGCTTTCGCTGCAGATCCTGTCGCGTCATCCCATGCCCAGGCGGCAGGTGCTGGGACATTCCGATATCGCGCCCATGCGCAAGGACGATCCGGGCGAGCTGTTCCCGTGGGAGCGCTTCGCGAAGAAGGGGATCGGCCTGTGGCCGCAGCACACCGATATGGAGCCGGTTCCGGCGCAGATCCGCGACGTGCAGACCGCGCTGCGCTCGATCGGCTATTGCATCCCGGTGGATGGCCAGGACTCGCCGGTCTATCGGGCGATCCTCAAGGCGTTCCAGCGCCACTGGCGGCCCAAGAAGGTCGACGGCAGTGCCGACAAGGACACGCGCCAACTGATCGCCGCCGTCCAGGTGGCCGTGCAGGCCGACATAGCCGCCAGCCCGCCCAAGGGCGATGCCTGCGATCACTGAGTTGCTGGGCCGGGCTGTTCCGCTGCGTCCTGCCGGCAGGGCAGAGCGTTACTTCCCGGCTTTCAGATCCTCGGCCGAACGCTTGGCGTTGGCCGTATCGGGCGGAATGCTGCCGGTCGGTTCGTAGACAGGACGGTTGTCGTATTTCTTGATCGCGTCCTTCTTCTTCTGTTCCTTGGTCCTGCTTTCGCCGCCACCGAAGGGGTTCAGCTTGTTGAGGGTTTCACAGCCGCCGAGCATCAGGGACGCCCCGAGTGCCAGAAGAATTGCCGATTTCGCAGGGCTAATTTTGGTCATTACCGCCGAGTCCAGGAAAGGGCGGCCATCTTCCGCAAAAGGCCCTGGCCTTGCAAGGGCTTCTTGACCGGTGCGGCGGCGCGGCCCATGTTCGTCCCGCCAGATGGCCGGATGGCCGCCGCCTGCAGGGTAACCGGCAGGGGGAGGAAAGTCCGGGCTCCACGGAAATACGGTGCCGGGTAACGCCCGGCGGGGGCGACCCCAGGGAAAGTGCCACAGAAAGCAAACCGCCCGCCGTTCGCGGCAGGTAAGGGTGAAAGGGTGCGGTAAGAGCGCACCGCGGACCTGGCAACAGGGACGGCACGGTAAACCCCACCGGGAGCAAGACCGAATAGGGGCGGCACATGCAGCGTTTCCGACGCGCCGCCCGGGTAGGTTGCACGAGCGTGCCGGCAACGGTACGCCTAGAGGAATGGTCATCACCCGTTCGCGGGTACAGAACCCGGCTTACAGGCCATCTGGCGCTTCATCCAATCTGCCGTAGTATCGTCGTCGCAACTCCGGGGAGAGACCGATGACCGTGGAACCATTCAAGGTCGCCATACCCGACGCCAGGCTGGACGACCTGAAGCGCCGGTTGCGCGACATCAACTGGCCGCATGACATGGCCAACGACGACTGGCGCTACGGCGCCAACGGCGACTACATGCGCGAACTGGTGGACTACTGGCTGAACGGCTATGACTGGCGGGCGCAGGAAGCCGCCATCAACAGCTTCAGCCATTACCGGACCGACGTGGACGGCATTCCGCTGCACTTCGTCCGCGAGCCGGGCAAGGGGCCGAACCCGATCCCGCTGGTCATGACCCATGGCTGGCCGTGGACCTTCTGGGACTACAACGAGCTGATCCGGCCGCTGGCCGATCCGGCGTCCCATGGCGGCGACCCGAAGGATGCCTTCGAGGTCATCGTCATGTCCATGCCGGGCTTCGGTTTCTCGTCGCCGCTGATGCGCGCCGGCATGAACGCCTGGCGCGCCGCCGACCCGATCCACAAGCTGATGACGGAAAAGCTCGGCTTCGAGCGCTACGGCGCCCAGGGCGGCGACTGGGGCGCGACGACCACGGCCCAGCTGGGTCACAAATATCCGGACAGCGTCATCGGCATTCACCTCACCAGCACGCCGCGCCTGACCCATTGGGGGAACCAGCGGCCCTGGGATGTGACCGGCGGCAAGCTGGTGCCCGACGATCTGCCGCCCGAGACCCGCGCCAAGCTGCTCGACATCCAGCGCCGCATCGCCAGTCATGTGGCGGTGCACATGCTCGATCCCCAGACCCTGGCCTATGCGCTGCACGATTCGCCGGTTGGCCTGCTCGCCTGGCTGGTCGAGCGCCGCCGCGCCTGGAGCGCCAATGATGGCGACGTGGAGCAGGCGTTTACCCGCGATTTCCTGCTGACCACGACGTCGCTTTACTGGTTCACCGATACGTTCGTCACCTCGGCCAGGCTCTATGCCGAGGCCGGCAAGGACCCGTGGCAACCCTCCCATTCGGGAACGCCTCTGGTGAACGTGCCGACCGGCCTGACCTATATGGAGCATGATGTAGGCCGCAGCCTGTCGACCGAGGCAGAGCAACAGTTCGACGTGCGCTATCGCAAGGAACATCCCATGGGGGGCCATTTTGCCGCCGCCGAGGAGCCCGAAGCCGTGGTCGAGGATATCAGGGCCACGTTCAGGCCGCTGCGCTGAGGAGATGATGATGAGCACCACCGAACCTGTATTGCGGCGCGCCGACTCGCCCGAGGGCGTCACCACCTTGACCATGAACCGAGGCCCGGCGCGCAACGCGCTCAGCATCGAGTTGATGGGCGCCATCATGGATGCGCTCTCGGCCATCGCCGAGGACGAAACCGTTCGCGTTCTGGTCATCGCCGGCGCCGGGCCGGCGTTCTGCGCCGGCCACGACCTGCGCGAGCTCCGGTCGCACGACAACGACCCGGATTTCATCCGCCTGACCTTTGAAAGCTGCGCCCAGCTGATGCAGGCGATCGTCGCGCTGCCCCAGCCGGTGATCGCCCGCGTTCATGGCGTGGCGACGGCGGCGGGCGCCCAGCTCGTCGCCTCCTGCGACCTGGCCGTGGCCGCCGACGATTCCCGTTTCGCCACGCCGGGCGTCAATATCGGTCTGTTCTGCTCCACGCCCATGGTGGCGCTGTCGCGCAACGTGGCGCCCAAGCATGCCATGGACATGCTGTTGACCGGCGACATGATTCCGGCCAGTCGCGCTTACGAAATCGGCTTGGTCAACCGCTTGGTGCCGGCTGCCGAGCTGGAGGTTGCCACCGAGAAGCTGGCGGCCCAGCTTGCCGCGAAATCGGCGAAAGTACTGCGTTTCGGCAAGCAGGGTTTTTACCACCAGTTGCCGTTGAACCTTGCCGATGCCTATGCGTTAGCAGCCGAGGCGATGATCGAGAATATGAGTTTCGATGACGCCGCCGAAGGCATCGGCGCATTCGTGGAGAAGCGCCACCCGCACTGGAAGGACAGCTGATGGCGTTCACCAACCCGGCCGACGACGTGGTCGCCGGCATCCTCAGGAACACCAGGACCATCGCGGTGATCGGCGCCGGCACCGACCGGTTCAGGCCGGTCTATGGCGTCATGAGCTTCCTGATTTCCCATGGCTATGACGTCTATCCGGTCAATCCCACCGCGGCGGGCGAGGTGGTGCAGGGCAAGACCATCCTTGCCGACATGGGCGATATTCCGGTGCCCATCGACATGGTGGACTGCTTCCGACGCTCGGCGTTCATCCCGCCGGTGGTCGAGCGCGCCATCGAGGTGGGCGCCAAGTCGGTGTGGATGCAGCTTGGCGTGGTCAACGAGGATGCCGCGGCCAGGGCTCGCGGCGCGGGACTCGAGGTGGTGATGGACCGCTGTCCGGTCATCGAGTGGAGCCGGCTCGGCCTGTAGACGCGGCGCCGGCCATCCCCCATCATTGTGGTGATGGACCGCTGTCCGGTCATCGAGTGGAGCCGGCTCGGCCTGTAGACGCGGCGCCGGCCATCCCCCATCATTTGCCGGTGGACGCTTCGAGGGGGAAAAAGGTGTCTGACCCAGCCGCGACACTCGACAGCCGTGTTGAGGATCTGCTCCGCAAGCTGACGCTCGAGGAAAAGGCGGCGCTGCTCGCGGGCGCCGATGGCTGGACCACGGTGGCCATACCGCGGGTCGGCCTGCCGTCCATCCGCATGGCCGATGGTCCCAACGGCTACCGGTCAACCCAGAGCGAGCCCTCCACCGCCTTTCCGGTGGGCGTCGCCATGGGCGCCACCTGGAATCCGGCGCGGGTTCGCGAGGCGGCGGCCGCCATGGCCCGGGAAGCCCGCGCCTCGGGGGTCAATATCCTGCTGGGGCCGAACATCAACATCCAGCGCACGCCTCTGGGCGGCCGCAATTTCGAGACCTATTCGGAAGACCCGGTGTTGAGCGGCGAGCTGGCGCTGGCCTTCGTCGAGGGCGTTCAGGGCGAGGGCGTCGGCGTGTCGGTGAAGCACTTCGCGGCCAACAACCAGGAACATGAACGTCTGCGCGGCAGCTCCAACGTCAGTGAGCGGGCGCTGCGCGAGATCTATTTCCCGGCCTTCGAGAAGGCGGTGAAGCAGGGCGATGCCTGGACGGTGATGGCCGCCTACAACCGGGTCAACGGCATCCATGCCAGCGAGCACCCCTGGCTGCTGAATCAGGTGCTGAAGCGGGAATGGGGCTTCGGCGGCGTGGTGATTTCGGACTGGGGCGCGACCCATTCAAGCGCGGCGGTCGCGGCGGGCCTCGACATGGAAATGCCCGGACCGGCGATGCATTTCGGCCAGCGGCTGGTCGAGGCGGTCGGTGACGGCGCGGTGCCGTCCGGCGCAGTGGACGAGGCGGCGCGGCGCATGCTGCGGCTGATCCTGCGTGCGCTGCACGCCGGGGGACAGGCCGAGATCAACACCGAGCGGCACGCGCGCATTGCCCGGTCGGTGGCCGAGGAAGCCGTAGTGCTGCTGAAGAACGACGGCATCCTGCCGCTGGGGGCCGGCAGGCTGGGCACCATCGCGGTCATTGGGCCCAATGCCGATGAACCGATCATCCAGGGCAGCGGCAGCGCCCACGTCATTCCGTTCCGCGAAGTCACGCCGCTCGACGGCCTGCGTGCGCTGCTCGGCGACCGCGCGGCGCTGGTGCATGCGCCGGGCACCGACAACGAGCCGCAAGTGCCGCTGATCGACCGGCGCATGCTCAGCCCTGACAGGGAGCGCACCCAGCAGGGCCTCATGGCCACATATTATGGCAATGCCGACTTCGAGGGGCCGGCGGTCCGCGAGGCCGTGGAGCCGTATCTGCACAAATTCGGCTTCCACGACGCGGCGGCGCCGATCGGACGGGGCGCGTTCTCGGTGCGCTGGCAAGGCTGGCTCTGGCCCGAGCGCGGCGGCGATTACGATTTCATCGTCGAATGCAGTCATCGGTCCGACACGTGGGCCGAAATCCGTATCGACGGCGTGCCGGTGGCGGGCCGTTCGACAGAACAGGAAGCCTTCGCCCATTTTGAAGTGGTCCGGATGAAACGCGGCAAGGGCCGGGTCAGGCTGGAAGCCGGCCGCGCCTACCGGATAGAAATCGACTACAGCACCCGGTCGGATCTGATGCGCATCTTCAAGGTGGGGGCGCGCAAGCCCGCCGGCACCATCGAGGACGCGGTCGCGGCGGCAAGCGGCGCCGACATTGCCCTGGTGTTTGTCGGCGTCTCGCGCTCGACCGATGGCGAAGGGTTCGACCGGCCGGATATGGAACTCTGGGGAGACCAGAACGCGCTGGTCGAGGCGGTCGCTGCCGCCAACCCGAACATTGTCGTCATCCTGCAGAACGGCGCCCCGGTAACGATGCCCTGGCTGGACAAGGCGCGGGCGCTGATGACCGCCTGGCTGCCGGGGCAGGAGGGCGGTCACGCCGTTGCCAGGGTGCTGGCGGGTGAGGTCAATCCATCGGGCAGGTTGCCCCATACGATGCCCCGGCGCCTGGAGGACAATCCCACCTTCGTTCACTATCCGGGCGGGCGCGACGCCGAGTATGGCGAGGGCGTCTTCGTCGGCTATCGCTATTACGACAAGGCGAAGATCGAGCCGCTGTTTCCATTCGGCTTCGGACTTTCCTACACGACATTCGGCTACGCCGTCCCGCGTGGTCCCGAAGCCGTTCGCCAGGGCGACACGTTCACCGTGTCGGTCGACGTCACGAACCTGGGTGACCGGCCGGGTCAGGAGGTGGTGCAACTTTATATCGAGCAGGCGGCGCCGACCGAGGCGCGGCCACTGCGCGAGTTGAAGGGCTTCCGGAAGGTGGCGCTGGCGCCGGGCGAGACGCGGACGGTCGACTTCACGGTGACGCCGCGCGACCTCTCGTTCTACGACGTCCACCTTCCCGGATGGCGCGCCGAGCCGGGGCGCTTCGCAGCGCATTTCGGCGGCTCGTCGCGGGACCTGCCGGCACGGCATGATTTCGATCTGATCGAACATGCACCCGAAGCGTCATCGGCGGCGTAGCAGTCCGACGCTCAATCGTCCGGGATTTCGACGATCAGCGCCGGGTGGGCGCCGAGCCGGCCCATGGGTTCGTCGGACGGCGCCCAGCCGAGATTGACGGCACGGGTCTCGGTGTCCCAGAAGCCATAGGCGGTGCCGCGCGGAGGGACGAGCGTGTCGAGCAGCCACATGGGCTGTCCCAGCGGGCCGTTCTTGTCGAAACCGTGGTCGCGGGTGTGCGTGGCCCGGACGCGCTGGATGGCCATGTACTCGAAGGCGGTCAGCGATACCCAGCGGCGTTCGGCGAACACGGCCCGCAGGTCGTCGGGGCTCTTGCCGCGTGTCTCGGCCGGGTAGGCGCCCGCCAGCATGAACAGGCAATAGGGCCCTTCCGGCCGGTTCAGAGTCTGCGCCTGCTGCAGCGTCTCCATGTCCTGCACCACCGCCTCGGCGTATTGCGCCGCGTCTTCCATGTCGTCGATGGGCTCGTTCAGCAGCTGGATGACGGCCAGCCGGAAGTCCAGCTGCTGGCGTTTCACCGAGGGGAACATGATCGCTGCGGTAAAGCCCGCGCCCAACGCCCGGTTGGCGACCTGGTTCATCTCCTCCGTCGGCTCCACCGTCATCGGCAGATAGTCGGCGATACGTGGCAGCAGCACATCGTCGAAGAACGTGCGGCTGTTGTCCAGGATATCCTGGAACGACTCCATGGTTGGCTCCCCCTCGAAAGGCCTTCGGCCGCCAACGCTGCTCCCTGGGGGAGTCAGCGCCGTTTCGGCCGAAAGCGAACAAAAAATGAACAAATTGAGATGGGAGCAGGGCTCGGGTGAGGCGCACGGCGCGACTCGACTGTTCCCTCTTCTTTAGCCCCAGAGAAAATCCCTGTCACCCACAGCTTGAATTACTTGCAATTCGGTGTCTGCGGCGGCCAGTCCCATTGACCGCCCATGATTTCCCATGCTATCCCATAATGTCCCAAGTAGAGACGCCGCTGGCGGGGGTGAGTCGGTCGAATCAACAGCGGGGTAAAGGGTGTGAAACGCAGGTAGATCGTGAGGGGCGGCCGTGCCGCTGTTTCTGTCGTCATATGCAAACAGGGTGGACAAGAAGGGGCGGGTATCCGTTCCCGCGCCGTTCCGCGCCGAGTTGGAGCATCTGAACGGCTTCGTCGCCTTCCCCCATACCGAGCACGCCTGCATCGAAGGCTGGGACCGCGGCCGCATGGCCCAGCTCGCCCAGGCCATGGACGATTATTCGCCGCTTTCCGAGGAATACGACGCACTGGGCTATCTGCTGGGCCGGGCACGCGAGTTGCCGTTCGACCCCGAAGGCCGCGTGATCCTTCCCGCCTATCTGATGGAATCAGCCGAAATCACTGACAGCGTATTGTTCATCGGCCGGGGCAACTCCTTCCAGATCTGGAATCCGGAGAAGCACGCCCAGTTCGAGGCGCGGATCAAGCCGAGTTCGGCCATCGTCGCCAAAGCCATTTCGCTGGGCCGCGCCAGGCGCGGAGGCCCGCATGAATGATGCACGGCGCCATGCCCCGGTCATGCTGCGCGAGGTGGTAGATGCCATCGCGCCGCAGGCGGGAGACAGCATCATTGACGCCACCTTCGGCTGGGGCGGGTACACGCGCGGCTTCCTCGAGGCGGCGCCGAGCATCGTCTACGGCATCGACCGCGATCCCACCGCCGCCGCCCGCGCGGCCACGGTCGCTGCCGAATTTCCCGGCCGCTTCACCTTCATCGAAGGCCGCTTCGGCGACATGATGGAATTGATGAACGGGGCCGGCGTCACCGCCGTGCAGGGCGTCGCCTTCGACGTGGGCGTATCCTCCATGCAGCTCGACGACCCCGAGCGGGGCTTCTCCTTCCAGAAGGACGGCCCGCTCGACATGCGCATGGCTGGCCGTCAGTCCGAGGCGACCGATGCGGCGGACGTGGTCAACAACGAGGACGAGGCCGAGATCGCCCGGATCATCTGGCTCTATGGCGAGGAAAGGCACTCGCGCCGCATCGCCCGCGCCATTGTCGCGGCCCGCAAGGCCAAGCCCATCACCCGCACGCTGGAATTGGCCGACATCGTCGCCCGCGTCTCCGGCGGCGTGCAGCCGCACAAGATGCATCCCGCGACCCGCACCTTCCAGGCGCTGCGCATCCATGTGAACGACGAACTGGGCCAGCTGGAGATGGGGCTGCGCGCCGCTGAACGGCTGCTGGCGCCGCAGGGCCGGCTTGCCGTGGTGTCGTTCCATTCGCTGGAAGACCGGATCGTGAAGAACTTCCTGCGCGAGCGGGGCGGCATGGCGCCGTCCACGTCGCGCCACCTGCCGGAGGAACCCCGCCCCCACGCGCCCAGCTTCACCCTGATGACGCGTAGCGCCATCAAGCCGGCGGATGCGGAGACCGACATAAATCCCCGGGCCAGGTCGGCGCGCCTGCGCGCCGCTGTCCGCACCGCCAACGATGCATGGCCCGATACCGGGAGGCATGCGGCATGAAGCGATCCATTACGCTGATCACCCTATGCGTCCTCGTTGTCGTCTCCTACGGCCTCTATAACCTGAAATACGAGGTCGAGGACCTGCAGGACCACGCCAACAGCCTGCGCGCCCAGATGGACGAGGACCGACGCGCCATCAAGGTGCTGGAGGCGGAATGGGCCTATCTGAGCCGTCCCGACAGGCTGCAGAAGCTGTCCCAGAAGTTTCTCCCCCTGCAGCCGACAGTGGCGAAGCAGGTAGGCAATGTCGCCGACCTGCGGCTGAAGCTCATGGACGAGATTCTGGCGCCGCTGCCGGTCCTCGACACCATTGAGGCCGCCAACCCTGCCGCAATTGCCCGTCCCTCCACGCCGCCCGCGGTGGTCCGGCAGTCCACGCCTCCCGCTCCGCCGCCCGCCGCCGATGCGCTGCTGGTGCCGGTGGCGAACACGCCTCCCGGTGCTGCGCGCCTGGAGAGTGTCCAGTGAGGCACATCACCACTATCGAATTTGACGGGGTCGGCAAGCGTGCGGTCGACAACGCGCGGGGCCGCGTTCGTGTCGCCATGGCGGTCTTCGCGCTGGCGTTCGCCGCGATTTCGCTGCGCCTGGTCGATCTTGGCCTGCTCAGCGGCGAAGCCACCGACAAGCGGGTGCTCTCGGCCAGCATGGAAGTCTCGCCCCGTGCCGATATCATCGACCGCAACGGCGTGCTGCTGGCCACCGACCTGACGGCGGTATCGGTCTACGCCCAGATCCCCAAGGTGCTTAACGCCCATGATTCGGCGCTCAAGCTGGCCTCGGTTCTGCCGGGCGTCTCGGCCGATACGCTGGAGCGCAAATTCAGCTCGGCCTCCAAGTTCATTTGGGTCAAGCGCAAGGTGACCCCTGCCGAATATGACGCCGTCAACCGCCTCGGTCTTCCGGGCGTCGGCTTCCAGCGCGAGGTGGAGCGGGTCTATCCGCACGGTAACCTCGCGGCCCATATGATCGGCTACACCAATGTGGACGGCCGCGGGCTTGCCGGCGTCGAGCGGTATTTCGACGAGAGGATGCGCAAGGAAGGTCCGCGCGGCGATCCGCTGCAGCTGGCGCTCGACATTCGCGTCCAGCACGCCCTGCGCGACGAGGTGGCCGCCGCGGTCGAGGAATTCACCGCACTGGGCGGCGGCGGGCTGGTGCTCGATATCCATACCGGCGAGATCATCGGCATGGTCAGCCTGCCTGACTTCAATCCCAACGAGCCGGGCACCATCGCCAACAACCCCGAGCTTATCAACCGCATGAGCCACGCGGTGTTCGAATGGGGATCGACCTTCAAGACCTTCACCATGGCGATGGCGATCGACGAGGGGAAGGCGGGGTTCCAGGACGGTTATGACGCAAGCAATCCGATCCGGGTCTCGCGCTTTACCATCAATGACGACCATCCCAAGCACCGCTGGCTCAGCGTGCCTGAAATCTTCATGTACTCGTCCAACATCGGCACTGTGAAGATGGCCCTCGACGTCGGCACGGAAAATCAGAAGGTGTTTCTCGGCAAGCTTGGCTTCCTGAACCGTCCGCACGTGGAACTGAAGGAAGTTGGCGCGCCGCTGATTCCGGCCCAGTGGCGAGAGATCAACACGATGACCATCGCCTTCGGCCATGGTCTCTCCATCACCGGCCTCCAGCTCGCCGCCGGCTATGCCGCGGTGGCGGGCGACGGCAAGCTCCGCCCGGTGACCGTGCTGAAGACGCCGGCAGGCTATGTGCCCGAGGGCGAGCGTATTGTTTCCCAGGAAACCGCCTACAAGATGCAGGGCCTGCTGCGCCTCGTGGTCGAGAAGGGCACCGGCCGGCAGGCGGAAGCGCCTCATTACCTGGTCGGCGGCAAGACCGGTACCGCCGAGAAGGCCGGTGGCGGCGGGTATCGCAAGCGGTCGCTGGTGTCCTCCTTCGCGGCGATCTTCCCCGTGGTCAATCCGCGCTACGTCACCGTCATCATGATCGACGAGCCGCACGGCACCAAGAAGACCTATGGCTTTGCCACGGCGGGCTGGACCGCAGCGCCGACCACCAAGAAGGTGATCGAGCGCATTGCGCCAATGCTCGGCGTGGCGCCGAGCGCCTCGCCGAGCCATCCGATCACCCAGGAGATCATGCAGTACATCCAGCCGGAGGTCCGCTCTTGAGACTCTCCGAGCTCATCGACCGCAACGGCGACGCAGCGCGCATCGACATCCTGGGCCTGTCCTCGGACAGCCGCACGGTGCGTGACGGCTATCTGTTCGCCGCTCTGGCCGGTACCCGCAGCCAGGGTGCCGACTTCGTTTCGCAGGCGGTCGCCAGGGGCGCCGTGGCCGTGCTTGCCGATCCGCGCGCCGAGATTGCCGAACAGGACATCTACGTCGTCACCGACCCGAATCCCCGGCGGCGTCTCGCGCTGATGGCCGCCCGGTTTTTCGGGGTGCAGCCTGAAACGGTTGTCGCCATCACCGGCACCAACGGCAAGAGTTCGGTGGCCGATTTCGTCCGCCAGCTGTGGGTCATCGGCGGGCTGCGCTCGGCGTCCATCGGCACGCTCGGCATCCGCGCCAGCGGTCTTGCGACGGCGCCCACACTGACCACGCCCGATCCCATCGAAATCCATGCCCGCCTCGCCGAACTGAAGAACGCCGGGATCGAGCACCTGGCCATGGAAGCGTCCAGCCACGGCCTCGCCCAGCACCGGCTAGACGGCGTCAGACTCAAGGCGGCCGCGTTCACCAACCTGACCCGCGACCACCTGGACTACCATGCGTCCTATGACGATTACTTCCTCGCGAAACTGCGGCTTTTCGGCGAGTTGCTGCAGCCCGGCACGGTGGCGGTGCTGAACACCGAAACCCATGTTTACGACGAACTCGTCGATATCTGCTGGGCGCGCGGCATCAAGGTCATGGCCGTTGGCGACGGCGGCACGCTGCGTGTCATTTCCCGCGAACGGACTGCACTTGGCCAGGAACTTGTCGTTGCCTTCGAAAATCAGCGCCACCAGATTGCACTGCCGTTGATCGGCGACTTCCAGGCGTCGAACGCGCTGGTCGCGGCTGCCCTCGTCATCGCCACGGGCGGCGACCCGGCGGATACGATCCGGGCGCTCGAAATGCTTGAGCCGGTGCCCGGCCGTCTGCAGCTTGCCGGCCATACGTCGGCGGGCGCTTCTGTCTATGTCGATTACGCGCATACGCCGGATGCACTGGAGACCCTGCTGGAGACATTGCGTCCCTACACGCGGGGAAAGCTTCATCTGGTGTTCGGCTGTGGCGGCGACCGCGACAAGGGCAAGCGGCCGATGATGGGTGATGTCGCCTGCCGTCTCGCCGACAGGGTCGTCGTCACCGACGACAATCCACGGAGCGAGGATGCGGCGCTGATCAGGCGTGAGATTCTGGCGGCGTGTCCTGGTGCATGCGAGATCGCCGACCGTCGCGAGGCCATCGCCGAAGCCGTCCGCGGCCTTGGCGCCGAGGACGTGCTGGCGATCGCCGGTAAAGGCCATGAACAGGGCCAGATCATCGGCGCGGCCGTGTTGCCGTTCGATGATGTCGAAGCCGCCCGCGTGGCCCTTTCCGGGGGAGGCGCCCGTGGCTGAGCCATTGTGGACCGCCGGACAGATCGCCGCCGCGACCGGTGGCGCCGCCAGCGGGGCGTTCGACGTGTACGGCGTCGCCATCGACAGCCGCGAGGTCAACCAGGGCGATCTTTTCGTTGCCTTGAAGGGCGACAACCAGGATGGCCACGACTATCTCGCCGCCGCCACCGGCCGCGGCGCATCGGGCGCGCTCGTGGAGCGCGGCGGGGCCATTCCCGCCGGCACGGCAGTTGTTACCGTCGGCGATACCCTTTCGGGGCTGACCGCGCTGGGCGCCGCCTCCCGCGACCGGCTCGCCGGCACGGTGATTGGCGTCACCGGCAGCGTCGGCAAGACCGGCACCAAGACCGCCATCGCGGCGGCACTGGCGCGGAGCGGCGCGACCTATGCCAGCGAACGCAGCTTCAACAATCATATCGGCGTGCCGCTGACCCTGGCCCGCACGCCCGCCGCGACCCGCTATGCGGTGCTCGAGATGGGCATGAATCACGCCGGCGAACTCAGCGCGCTGACCGCCATCGCCCGGCCGCATGTTGCCGTGGTGACCACCATCGCCGAAGTGCATATGGAATTCTTTGCCTCGCTCGAGGCGGTCGCCGACGCGAAGGCGGAAATCTTCGAGGGCGTGCAGCCTGGCGGGGCGGTGGTGCTGAATCGCGAAAACAGCCAGTTCGAGCGGCTCGCCGCCCGCGCCACGGAACTGGGTGTGAGCCGAATCATTTCGTTCGGCGCCCGCGAGGACTGCGATGTGCGGCTGATCAAGGCGCGGCTGCACGAGGATTGCAGCACCGCCACCGCCGACGTGATGGGTACGCTGCTCACCTTCAAGATCGGTATTCCCGGCGACCACTGGCTGTCGAACAGCCTGGCGGTGCTGGCCACGGTATCGGCCGCCGAGGCCGATCTGGGGCTGGCCGGCCTGGCCCTCGCCGAGATGCAGCCCCCGCGCGGCCGCGGCCGGCGTCACCGGGTCGATTACCGGGATGGTGACATCCTGGTGGTGGATGAGAGCTATAACGCCAGCCCGGTGGCCATGCTCGCGGCCATCAAGGGTCTGGGGCAAAGCGTTCCCGGCCGCCGCGCGCGCCGCATCGCCGTGCTTGGCGACATGCGCGAGCTGGGCGAACAGGGGCCGGCATTGCACGAGGCGCTTCGCCAGCCGCTGCGGGATGCTGGCGTCGACATCGTCGTCGCGGTCGGCCCGCTGATGCAGGACATGGCATCGGGGCTGGGCAGCAGCATCCAGGTCTTCGACAGCGCCACCGCGCAGGATGCGCTGCAGCAGGTTCTCGACATCGTCGTTCCGGGTGATGTCGTCATGGTGAAGGGCTCGAACGCCATCGGGCTTTCCAGGGTCGTCGACGCGCTGCTGGCCATGCAGGACCGGTCCGCGCTGCGCCGTGCCGCAGGCTGAGGGGGAAAGCGATGCTGTATCACCTGCTATATCCCCTCGCCGGCGAGATCACGGCGTTCAACGTCTTTCGCTACATCACATTCCGCAGTGGCGGCGCCGTGCTGACGGCGCTGTTCATCTGCCTGGTCTTCGGGCCGCGCATCATCAACTGGCTGCGCTCGAAACAGGGCAAGGGCCAGCCGATCCGCGAGGACGGTCCGCAAAGCCACATTGTTACCAAGCAGGGCACGCCGACCATGGGCGGGTTCCTGATCCTGATCGGCCTGACGATCGGCACGCTGCTGTGGGCGGACCTGTCGAACAAATATGTCTGGATCTGCCTGTTCGTGACCCTGGGCTTCGGCGGCGTCGGCTTCATCGACGACTACCTGAAGGTCACGCGGCGTTCGAGCAAGGGCATCGCCGGCAAGATGAAACTGCTGCTGCAGTTTTCCATCGCCGGGCTGGCCGGTATCGCGGTCAGCCTGCTGTCGACGCCCAACATGGCCAACGAGGTGGCCGTGCCGTTCGCCAAGCATGTGCTGATCAACCTCAGCATCTACGGCTTCGTGCCGTTCGCCATGCTGGTCATGGTCGGGGCCTCGAACGCGGTCAACCTGACCGACGGCCTCGACGGTCTCGCCACCATGCCGGTGATCATCGCCGCCGCGACCTTCGCGCTGCTGGCGTATCTGGTCGGCTATGTCACCTTCGCCGATTATCTGCAGATCCATTACGTGCCCGGCGCCAGCGAACTGGCGGTGTTCCTGGCCGCGCTGATCGGCGCCTGCCTGGGCTTCCTGTGGTTCAACGCGCCACCCGCCATGGTGTTCATGGGCGACACGGGCAGCCTTGCGCTTGGCGGCGCGCTGGGCGCGGTCGCCGTGATCATCAAGCACGAGCTTGTGCTGGTCATCGTCGGCGGCCTGTTCGTGCTGGAGACCGTGTCGGTCATCGTCCAGGTGATCTCGTTCAAGACCACCGGCAAGCGGGTGTTCCGCATGGCCCCGCTGCACCATCACTACGAGCAGAAAGGCTGGGCCGAATCCACCATCGTGGTGCGATTCTGGATCATCTCCCTGGTGCTCGCGCTCATCGGCCTCTCGACCCTGAAGCTGAGGTAGCGGCACCATGATCCCCGTCACATCATATCAGGACAGGCCCGTAGCCGTTTTCGGTCTCGCACGCAGCGGCATCGCCGCGGCGCGGGCGCTGGCGGCCGGCGGCGCTGCGGTGACGGCGTGGGACGACAATCCGAAAAGCCGGGATATCGCCGCTGCGGCGGGTGTGGCGCTGGTGCCGTCGGCCGAGTTGGACTGGAGCCGCCAGGCTGCGCTCGTGCTTAGCCCCGGCGTGCCGCTGACCCATCCCGTTCCCCATCCGGTCGTTGCGTCGGCGCTCGCGGCCGGCCTGCCGATCATCGGCGACATCGACCTGTTCGCCCAGGCTGAGCCGACGCTGCCGCGGCACAGCGTGGCCGTGATCACCGGCACCAACGGCAAGTCGACGACCACCGCCCTGCTGGCCCATCTGGTCGAGGCCTGCGGCCGCGCATCGGTCGCCTGCGGCAATATCGGCACGCCGATCCTGGACCTCGAGCCGCTGCCGTCGGGCGGCGTCTATGTCATCGAGATGTCGTCCTACCAGATCGACCTGACATTCAACCTGCGGCCGGAAGTGGCGATCCTGCTCAACACGTCACCCGATCACCTGGACCGGCATGGCGGCATGGTGAACTATGCCGCGATCAAGCGCCGCATCTTCGATTGGCAGGCGCCTGGCGGCGCGGCGATCATCGGCGTCGACGACGACTACGGACGCGAGGCCGCCGACCGTCTGAGGGCGTCCGGCCGCGCGGTGACGCCGGTGACGGTCATGGGCCGCTCGGATACGGGCGTCTCGGTAGAGGATGCCGTGTTTTTTGATGCGGCCATCTCGCCGCAGCCGGTCCTGTCCCTCGACGGCATCGAAAGTCTGCGCGGCCGGCACAATTGGCAGAACGCCGCTGCGGCTTATGCCGCGGCCCGCGCGCTGGGTTTCTCGACCGCTGCCATCGAAGCGGGGCTGCGCAGTTTCCCGGGACTGGCGCACCGGCTGGAATATGTCGGCACGGCGAACGGCGTGCGCTTCGTCAACGATTCCAAGGCGACCAATGCCGATGCCACCGGCCACGCGCTCGCCGCCTTCGGCCGGGTTCACTGGATCGCCGGCGGCAAGGCCAAGGACGGCGGTATCGACAGCCTGAAGCCGCTGTTCGGCCATGTCGAGCGCGCCTATCTCATCGGCGAGGCCCAGGACGCCTTCGCCGAGAGCCTGGACGACGCCGGCGTCGACAACGAGCGCTGCGGGACTATGGAACAGGCCGTCGCCAGCGCCGCGCGCCATGCGGGCGTGGGCGAGGTGGTGCTGCTTTCGCCCGCCTGCGCGTCGTTCGATCAATATCCGAATTTCGAGGTGCGCGGCGACCACTTCCGCGCGCTTGTCGCCCAGCTCGCCCGGGAGCCCTCCGCATGATCACCTTCGGCCGCACCGATAACAGTGTACTGGGCCGCTGGTGGTGGACGGTGGACCGCTGGCTGCTGTCCGCCATCATCATGCTGATGGCCGCAGGCGTGTTGTTCGCCATGGCGGCCAGCCCGCCCAAGGCGATCGGGCTGGGCCTGCCTGCATTCCATTTCGTGCTGCGCCAGCTGTATTTCATACCCATTGCACTGGCGCTGCTGGTCGGCTTCTCCCTGCTCACTCCCGTGATGACCCGGCGCGTGGCGATCCTGCTGTTCGGCGTGTTCTACCTGTGCACGCTGTCCACACTGGTGCTGGCGCCCGAGATCAAGGGCTCGCAGCGGTGGCTGTTCCTTGGCGGCATGGCGGTCCAACCGTCGGAATTCCTGAAACCCATGTTCATCGTCACCAGCGCCTGGATGTTCGCCCAGAGCAAGCGTAACGAGGATTTTCCGGGTAGCGCGATCGCCGTCCTGCTGTGCTGCGTCGTCATGGGCACGCTGTTGCTGCAGCCGGATTTCGGCCAGGCGATCCTGATGTTCACCGTCTGGGGCGCTCAGTTCTTCCTTGCCGGCCTGCCGCTGTTCATGATCGGCGTGCTCGCCATCGCGGGCGTCGCGGCGGTCATCGGCGCCTACCTTCTGCTGCCCCATGTGGCGAGCCGCATCGACCGGTTCCTCGATCCCGCGTCGGGTGACACCTATCAGGTCAGCACGGCCATGGACGCCTTCACCGCGGGCGGCTTTCTGGGCCGGGGACCGGGCGAGGGCGTGGTCAAGCGCATCCTGCCCGACGCCCACACCGACTTCATCTTCGCGGTGATCGGCGAGGAATTCGGCCTGATCGCCTGCCTGATCATTGTCATGGTGTTCGCCTTCGTGGTGCTGCGCGGCTTCCTCAAGGTCATGCGCGAGGAGGACCCGTTCCTGTTCCTCGCCAGCGCGGGCCTGATCGTGCTGTTCGGCATGCAGGCGATCATCAACATCTCGGTGAATATTCAGCTGATGCCCGCCAAGGGCATGACCTTACCGTTCGTCTCCTACGGCGGCTCGTCGCTGCTCTCCATGGCGATGACCATGGGCATGCTGCTGTGCTTCACCCGGCGCAATCACTTCGGCACAGGGGGGAGGCTGTCCATATGATCGCACGTCCTCCCCGCATCGTCCTCGCCGCCGGCGGCACCGGCGGTCACATGTTCCCGGCGCTGGCCGTCGCGGAGGTGCTCAAGCGCCGCGGTGTCGAGCCCGTGCTGGTGACCGACGACCGCGGCGAACGCTATGCGGCGCCGTTCGGCAACATCGACAAGCACGTCCTGCCGGCCGCCAATGTCACCCGGAACAAGTTGACCGGCGCGGTCAACCTGGTGCGCGCAACCTCGGCCGCCCGCAAACTGCTCGCCGACATGCGGCCGGTCGCGGTGATGGGCCTTGGCGGCTATGCGACGCTGCCCGCGCTGATCGCTGCGCGTCTCCGCCGCATCCCGACCTGCATCCATGAGCAGAATGCCGTGCTCGGCCGGGTCAACCGGCTGTCGGCCGGCTTCATCGACCGCATCGCCCTGTCGTTCGCCGACACCCAGCGCCTCGCTGAAGGACACCGCGCCAAATCCGTCGTCACCGGCAATCCGGTGCGGGCCGAGGTCGTCGCGCTTGCCGGCGTGCCCTACGGGCCGCCCGGCGATGGCGGCGCCGTCCGCCTGCTGGTGCTTGGCGGCAGCCAGGGCGCCTCGGTCCTGAGCGAGGTGGTGCCGCCCGCGCTGGCGCGGCTGCCGGAGGAGATTCGCGCGCGGCTGCAGGTGACCCAGCAATGCCGCCCCGAGGACATCGATAGCGTGCGCGATCTCTACGCCCGCCAGTCGATTTCCAGCGAACTGGCGCCGTTCTTCACCGATGTGGCTGCCCGCCTCGTCGAGAGCCACATCGTCATCGCCCGTGCCGGCGCCTCCACCATCAGCGAGCTGGAAGTGACCGGCCGGCCCTCCATTCTGGTGCCGCTGCCGGGCGCCATGGACGACCACCAGACGGCCAACGCTGCGTCGCTGGCCGCATCCGGCGGCGCCTGGGTCATCCCGCAGCCCGGCTTCACCGCCGAGACCGTCTCCGATCGAATCGAGGCCCTTGTGCGCAATCCGGATGCGCTTGCGGTTGCGTCCGCCGCCGCGCGTGGCCGGGCCACGCTCGACGCCGCCGAGAGGCTGGCGGACCTGGTGCTCGAGTTGGCCAACCAGCGGCTGGACAGCCGCGCCGCTTCGACCGCCGAACAGCCGCCGGGTACCGATAATCTGGCGCGCGAATGGAGGGTGGCATGAGGAAGCCATTGCCATTCGACATCGGCACGATCCATTTCGTCGGGATCGGCGGCATCGGCATGAGTGGCATTGCCGAGGTGATGCGCAACCTGGGCTACAGCGTGCGCGGGTCCGATCTGTCGGAAAACGCCAATGTGAAGCGGCTTCGCGGCATTGGCATCGACATCGCCATCGGACATGCCGCCGGCAACATCGCCGACGCCAGCGTGGTGGTGATCTCCAGCGCCGTGAAAGGCGATAACCCGGAAGTGGTCGCCGCTCGCGCCAACCTGATCCCGGTCGTGCGCCGTGCCGAGATGCTGGCCGAGTTGATGCGCCTGAAGTGGTGCATCTCGATCGCCGGCACTCATGGCAAGACCACGACCACCTCGATGATCGCGGCCGTCCTCGACGCCGCCGCGCTGGATCCCACCGTGATCAACGGCGGAATCATCAACGCCTACGGCACCAATGCGCGCCTGGGCGAGGGCGAGTGGATGGTGGTCGAGGCCGACGAGTCCGACGGTACGTTCATCAAGCTGCCGGCCATGCTCGCGGTCGTCACCAACATCGACCCCGAGCACATGGAGTATTATGGCACCTTCGATGCGCTGCGCGACGCCTTCAAGCAATTTGTCGAACGCACGCCGTTCTATGGCAGCGCCATCCTGTGTATCGACCATCCCGAGGTGCAGACCCTTGTGGGCCGTATCTCCGACCGGCGTGTCGTGACCTATGGGATGAGTGCTCAGGCCGACGTCCGGGCCCGCAACGTGTCCTATACCGAGGGCGTCGCCCATTTCGATGTGGAGATCGCCGACCGCAAGAAGAACGAGACGCGGCGCATCGACGGCCTCAGCCTGCCCATGCCAGGACGCCACAACGTGGTCAATTCGCTGGCCGCCGTATCGGCCGCCATGATCCTCGGCCTGTCCGATGAGTCGGTCCGCACCGCGTTTTCCAAGTTCGAAGGCGTCGGGCGCCGCTTCACCAAGGTCGCCGAGGTCGGCGGCTATACCATCATCGACGATTACGGCCACCATCCGGTAGAGATCGCGGCGGTTCTCGCGGCCGCGCGCGAGGCCTATCGCGGCCGGGTGATCGCCATCGTGCAGCCCCACCGCTACTCCCGCCTGCAGAACCTGTTCGAAGGCTTTTCCACCTGCTTCAACGACGCAGACTCGGTGGTCATCACCGACGTCTATCCGGCCGGCGAACAGCCGATCGAGGGGTTCGGCGGCAAGGAACTGGCCGAAGGCATCCGCGCCCGCGGGCACCGCGATGTGCGCCACATCGTGGGCGAGGCCGAACTGGCCTCGATCGTCGCCGCGCTCGCGGCGCCGGGCGACGTGGTGGTGTGCATGGGCGCAGGCAACATCTCGGCCTGGGCCAACGCGCTGCCCAAGCGGCTGCAAGGAGGGGCGGCATGATGGCGGCTGCCCTCAAGCGCGACAGCCTGATCGATCGCCTGCCCGTGGTGCGCGGCGTCTACGAGGAAAATGTGCCGCTGGCCGGTCTCACCTGGTTCCGTGTCGGCGGTCCGGCCGAAGTTGTGTTCCGTCCGGCCGACGAGGATGATCTGGGTACGTTCCTGGCGGGGCGGCCGGCCGACGTGCCGATCACCATCATCGGCGTGGGCTCCAACCTGCTGGTGCGGGACGGCGGCGTGCCGGGCGTCGTCATCCGTCTTAGCCGTGCGTTCGCCAAGGTTGGTGTTTCCGGCACCCTGGTTACCGCAGGGGCCTCGACACCCGATGTCAACGTGGCGCTCGCCGCCCGCGACGCGGGCCTTGCCGGGCTTGAGTTCCTGCGCGGCGTTCCCGGCACCATCGGCGGCGCGGTGAAGATGAATGCCGGCGCCTACGGCAGGGAAATGGCCGATGTGCTGACCGAGGCGATCGCCTTGGCGCCCGACGGCGGATGCCATGTGCTGACCGGCTTCGACCTGGCGTTCACCTATCGCCACAGCGCCTTGCCCGAGGGCTGGATCATTACGTCGGCGACCTTGCGCGGCACGCCCGACGAGCCGGCCGCCATCGCACGGCGCATGGAAGACATCTCCGACCAGCGCGGCGCCACCCAGCCCAAGTCGCGCACCGGCGGCAGCACCTTCAAAAACCCGCCGGGCCAGAAGGCATGGCAGCTGATCGACGCCGCCGGCTGCCGGGGTATCCGCGTCGGCGGCGCGCAGATGTCCGAGCTCCATTGCAACTTCATCATCAATACCGGCGATGCGACCGCCCGCGACATCGAGGCGCTGGGCGAGGACGTGCGCCGCCGGGTCCTCGAAAATTCCGGCGTCAGCCTGGAATGGGAAATCATGCGGATTGGCGTGCCGTCCGGGACGCCGCTGCAGGGAGGCGCCTCATGAAGCCTCATGTGGCGGTGATCAAGGGCGGTTGGTCCGCCGAACGTGACGTATCGCTGGTATCGGGCAGCGCGGCGGCCAGGGCGCTCGCCGCACGGGGCTACCGTGTCACCGAAATCGACGCGGGTCACGACCTGGCGCAGAAGCTGGCCGAGCTGAAGCCCGACGTGGCGTTCAATGCGCTGCATGGCCGTTGGGGCGAGGATGGCTGCGTCCAGGGCATCCTCGAGGTGCTCGAGATTCCCTATACCCATTCGGGCGTCATGGCCTCGGCCGTCGCCATGAACAAGCCCATGGCGAAACGGGTCTGCGCCGCCGCCGGCGTGCCGGTGACCGAAGACCGGGTCGTCGCCTCGGAGGATCTGTTCAAGGCCGATCCCCTGCCGCGGCCCTATGTGGTGAAGCCGGTCGACGAGGGATCGAGCGTCGGCGTCGTCATCCTGCATCCCGGCGACAATACGTTCAGCCCGGATGTGGAGGGGCCCTGGCAGCAGAATACCGAGGTGATGGTCGAGCGGTACATCGCCGGCCGTGAATTGACCTGTGCGGTGATCGGCGACCGGGCGACGACCGGGGTCACCGAACTGCGGCCCAAGCGCGGGTTCTACGACTATGAGGCAAAGTACAGCGAGGGCCTGACAGAGCACCTGATTCCGGCGCCGGTCGATCCCGAGATCTACGAGCGGGTCCGCCACCTGGCATTGTCGGCGCACCGGGCGCTGGGTTGCCGCGGCGTCAGCCGGGCAGACTTCCGCTTTGACGATACCAGCGGCGGCGCCGGCGAACTGATCCTGCTGGAAGTCAACACCCAGCCCGGCATGACGCCGCTGTCGCTGGTGCCGGAGATGGCCGCCTACGAAGGCATTTCGTTCGAAGACCTGGTCGTCTGGATGGTGGAGGACGCGTCATGTCGCCGCTGAACCCCGGACGCGTCATGCCCGGCGCCCGCGACAACGCGGCCGCCAAGCGCGGCGGCAAGCAGAAGCGCGCTGGACGGCGGGCCATGACCGACCGCGAGGCGCAGGCCGCCTCGTTCATTCACCGCCGCCGGATGCAGCGCATCCGCCGGATCGGCGCGATCTCCGGCAGCGTCGTCGTCGTGGTCGGCGGCTTGTGGATGTGGCTGGCCGGTACGTTCACGGCCATGGCCGATGCCGCGCCCGAGATGGTGCCCAGCATTTCCGACCTGTCGGGCCTGACGGTCAATCATATCGACGTCTCCGGCATCAACAGCCTGGAGCCGGAAGAGATCATCATCGCCTCGGGCGTCGAGGATGGCCAGAAGCTCGGCGACATCGATCTGGACGTGGTGCGCGAGCGCGTCGAATCGGTGGGATGGGTCCGGGCCGCGCGGGTATCGCGCATCCTGCCCGGCACCATCCAGATCGCCGTATCCGAGCGGGTGCCCTACGCGTTCTGGCAGCAGAAGCGGAAGCTGCGCCTCATCGACCGCGAAGGCGTCGAGATTACCCAGAAGGATCTGGTTCACTTCGCCAAATTGCCGCTGGTCGTGGGCGAAGGCGCGCCGAAGCACGCCAAGGCCCTGTTCGACATCATGGACAGCGAGCCGGCGCTGTCGGCCCGGGTCAAGGCGGCGGTCCGGGTCGGCGACCGGCGCTGGGATCTGCACTTCGACAATGGCTCCATCGTCCGGCTGCCGGAATACGGCGCGGATGCCGCGTGGCACCGGCTGGCTGCGGTCGAAGGCGCCAAGGGAATTCTGGAGCGCGACATCGTCTCCGTCGACATGCGGCTTGGGGACCGGACCACGGTTCGCCTGACGCCGGAGGCGGCACAGGCGCGACGGGACGCGGAAGCCGCGGCCGCAAAGGCGGCCAAGGCGCTCAAGAACAACGGTAAAGGCTAGGGAGGCACAACGGATGTCGTCGGGTAAAGGTGGATTGGTCGCTGCACTGGATATCGGGTCGACGAAGATCTGTTGCTTCATCGCGCGCGTCGGCGATGACGGCCGCATCAAGGTCGAAGGCATCGGGCATCAGGTCTCCGAGGGAATGCGCTGCGGCGCGGTGGTTGATATCGAGGCCGTGGAATCGTCGGTCCGCGCCGCCGCCGATGCCGCCGAGCGCATGTCCGGCGAGACCATCCGCCGCGCATTCGTGAACGTCTCCAGCGGTTTTCCGAACTCAGAGGCCATTCATGTCGAGGTGAAGATCGCCGGCCACCAGGTGGGCGAGAGCGACATCCGCCATGCCCTCGACGAGGCCCGCCGCAAGGCCGAGCTGCTCGAGCGTGAAGTGCTGCACACCATCCCGGTCACCTATGCCATCGACGGCTCGCGCGGCATCCGCGACCCGCGCGGCATGTATGGCGACCGGCTCGGCGTGGACATTCATGTGGTGACGGCAGCCAGCGGTCCGCTGCGCAATCTCCAGCTCTGCATGGAGCGCGGCCATCTGGGCATCGCGGGATTGTGCGTGTCGCCCTATGCGTCGGGCCTGGCCGCGCTGGTCGAGGACGAGCGCCAGATGGGCGTCACCGTCATCGACATGGGCGGCGGCACCACGACGATCGCCGTCTTTATGGACGATGCGCTGGTCTACACCGACGTGGTTCCCATTGGCGGGCAGCACATCACCAACGATATCGCCCGCGGCCTCCTCACGCCGATCGTGGACGCCGAGCGGCTGAAAACGCTGCACGGCAGCGCGCTGCGCGGGTCGTCAGACGACCGCGAGATGATCAGCGTCTCGCAGATGGGCGAATTCGAGGGCGATCACACCCAGAGCGTGCCCCGTTCCATGCTGACCGGCATTATCCAGCCCCGCGTCGAGGAGATCTTCGAGGCGGTGCACGAGCGGCTGATCTCGTCGGGCTTCGACCAGGTTGCCGGCAAGAGGGTCGTGCTGACCGGCGGCGGCAGCCAGCTGCAGGGCGCGCGCGAACTCGCCACCCGAATTCTCGATAAACAGGTCCGCCTGGGCCGTCCGCTGCGCGTGGATGGGCTCGCCGAGGCAACCGTCGGACCCGCTTTTGCCACCTGTGCAGGTTTGTTGGCCTACGCGGCACAGGGGTTTGTCCGCAAGGGCATGATGACCACGACCACCATGCTGGCTCCACAGGAGTCCAGAAGCACCATGGCCCGCGTAAGCCAATGGATCCGCGAGAACTTCTAACCGGGCTTTCCCCAGCCCAAGGAGACCGAAAATGGCGATATCTTTGAGTACACCGGCGATAACCGAGCTTCGCCCCAAGATTCTCGTCGTCGGCGTCGGTGGCGCCGGCGGCAATGCCGTCAACAACATGATTCGCTCGAAGCTGGAAGGCGTCGAGTTTGTCGTTGCCAACACCGACGCCCAGGCGCTCGGTAACTCGCTCTGCGAACGTCGCATCCAGCTTGGCGTGCAGATCACGCAGGGCCTGGGCGCGGGCGCTCGCCCCGACATTGGCGCTGCCGCCGCGCAGGAAGCCATCGATCATTTGCGGGAGCCGCTCGCCGGCGCCCACATGGCGTTTATTACGGCCGGCATGGGGGGTGGCACCGGTACCGGTGCCGCCCCCGTCATTGCCCGGATGGCGCGCGATCAGGGCATCTTGACCATCGGCGTCGTCACCAAGCCGTTCCAGTTCGAAGGCGCCCGCAGGATGACGATCGCCGAGGAAGGCATCGAGGAACTGCAGAAATACGTCGATACCCTGATCATCATCCCGAATCAGAACCTGTTCCGGCTGGCGAACGAGAAGACCACCTTCGCGGACGCCTTCAACATGGCGGACAACGTGCTGCATTCGGGCGTGCGCGGCATTACCGACCTGATGGTCATGCCGGGCCTGATCAATCTCGATTTCGCCGACGTTCGTACGGTGATGATGGAGATGGGCAAGGCGATGATGGGCACTGGCGAAGCCGAGGGCGACACCCGCGCCATCGAGGCCGCCGAGGCCGCCATCAACAACCCGCTGCTCGATGAAGTGTCGATGAAGGGCGCCCACGGCGTGCTCATCAACATCACCGGCGGCCTGGACCTGACCCTGTTCGAGGTCGACGAGGCGGCCAACCGTATCCGCAGCGAAGTGGATCCGGATGCCAACATCATCGTCGGCTCGACCTTCAGCGAGGCCATGAACGGCAAGATGCGCGTGTCGGTGTTCGCCACGGGCATCGAGGCCGAAAACGCCACGCGCGCCTCGACCACCACGGTGATGTCGTTCCCCAGCATCCCGGCCCAGCCGCGGACCGGCACCGGCTATGCCGGCGGCGCCGCGACCGCAGCCGTGCTGCACCAGCCGGGACGGGCCGCCGCTGCGCCGGCGATGCCCGCCGCCATGTCGGCCGCGCCGCTGGTGTCGCCGATGACTGCCGAGGCGTCACCGGTCGCCGAAACCATGGAGGACGCCGAAGAGCTGCTGACGCTCGACGTCGCCGACATGGTCTCCGAGGAAACCGCCGGCCCGGTCACATCGAGCCCGGCGGATTTCATCGCGCCGGCCCGCGAGGCCGCCAGCGCCGAGATACCGGTCCGTCCCTCGCCCCGTGACGCCGACGCGTTCTTCGCGCCGCCGAAGCCGATGGAGCCGGAGCGGGCCCCTGTCGCCGAGACCCGCGTGAACGCACGTCCCGATCCTTTCGCCGAAGCGGCCATGGCCAACGGTGCCACCCCCGCACCGTCCAAGCCCAGCCTGTTCGAGCGGATGACCGGCCGTGGCAAGAAGCCGGAAACGGTCGCTGACAGGAGCGGTCCGCGCCTGACTCGCGAGGAAGCCCCCATGACCCTGCGCAATGCGGGGCCGCGGACCGAGGCGGCGTCAGGAACGGGTACCGAGGACCAGATCGACATCCCGGCCTTCCTGCGCCGGCAGGCGAACTGAGAAATGATGAAAACCTGTTCCGGGCAAACAAGGACCGGCAGACATCGGATGGCTTGCTTATCTCCTTCTAGGCTCCTTAGAATGCGCGTCTTCGCGGATTTTGACGGGGTCGGGTGTTCGTGGTAAGCAGCCCACCGGCGTCGGTATGCCCAAGACGTCTTTGTGAGCCTGGAAAGGTGCCTGTGTGACCGTTGATCGCGTTCGACCTGGATCCCTGATGCCCCTGTCGGTCTCTAGGGGGCTTAAGTCCGCCAGGCACAAGATTGCTGTGGCCGCCGTAGTGCTTGCGGCGACCCTCAGCGCTTGCGGCGGTGACAAGATCGAATACGCCGACGCCGATGTTGGCACCCTTTACAACAAGGCCCACGAGTTCATGGCGGCGGGTCAGTACCGGTTCGCCGCCGTGATGTTCGACGAGGTCGAGCGCCAGCACCCCTATTCGGCCTGGGCGCGCCGGGCCACGTTGATGTCGGCCTACAATCATTATCTGTCGAACGACTACGATTCGGCGATCCTGGCCTCGCAGCGCTTCCTGGCGCTGCATCCGGGCAACCGCGACGCGCCCTATGCCTATTATCTGATCGCGATTTCCTACTACGAACAGATTTCGGACGTGGGCCGCGACCAGAAGGCGACCCAGCAGGCGTTGGATTCGCTGAACGAGGTGATCCGCCGTTTTCCCGGCACCGACTATGCCGAGGATGCGCGGCTGAAGGTCGAGTTGACCATGGATCATCTGGCCGGCAAGGAAATGACCATCGGCCGTTTCTACATGCGCCAGACCGAATTCATCGCCGGCATATCCCGCTTCCGCAAGGTGGTGAAGGATTTCCAGACCACCAGCCAGGTGCCCGAGGCGCTTCATCGTCTTGTCGAATGCTATCTGGCCGTGGGCCTGAACCTGGAAGCGCAGAAAGCGACGGCGGTCCTGGGCTATAATTTCCCGGACAGCAAGTGGTTCCAGTACAGTTACGACCTGCTGGAGGGCAAGGGTCTGGAACCCCTGGATCTGCCTGAGGACAAGGGACCCCATGGCGGCGCGGGCAACTTCTTCGAATGGCTGTTCTGATTCGCGCCTGACGCGGGACGGCGCATGCTGACCGCGCTGGCCATCAGCAATATTGTCCTCATCGACCAGCTGTCGCTGGAGTTTCGGCCCGGCCTCAGCGTGCTGACGGGCGAGACGGGCGCCGGCAAATCAATCCTGCTCGATTCTCTCGGCCTGGTAACCGGCGAACGCGCCGACAGTGGCCTGGTGCGCGCCGGCAGCACCGGCGGTGCGGTCACCGCGGAATTCGATATTCCCGAGTCCCATCCGGTCCATGCGGTGCTGGCCGATCAGGGCCTTGCCGACGAGGGGCACGGCCTGCGGCTGCGGCGGCAGATCGGCGCCGACGGCAGAAGCCGCGCCTTCGTCAACGATCAGCCCGTCGGCGTCGGCCTGCTGGCCCGGATCGGCGGCCTTCTGGTGGAAATTCACGGCCAGCAGGGTCAATTGGGGCTGCTCAATCCGGCCAATCACCGGGCGCTGCTCGATTCCTTCGGCGGCCTGCAGCCGCAGGCGGCGGAAGTCCGGGACGCCTGGCAGACCTGGCGGGACGCGCAGGCCGCCGTCGCCGCAGCGCGCGAGCAGTTGAGCAAGGCGCGGGCCGACGAGGATTATCTGCGCCATGCCGCCGATGAACTGACCAGCCTCGATCCCCGCCCCGGCGAGGAAGAGGAACTTGCCGAAAGCCGCACCGCAATGATGCATGGCGAGCAGATCGCCGGGGAACTCACCGAGGCGCTGTCCGCCCTTGCCGGTGACGGCGGCGCCGAAGCGGGCCTGCGCGTTGCCCTGCGCCGGCTGGAGCGGGTGGCCGAGAAGGCCGGTGGCCGCCTTGATCCGGTGATCGACGCGCTCGGCCGGGGATTTACCGAGATCGAGGAGGCGGGCCGCGCCCTCGAGGCCGTGGGCCGCGACCTGGAATTCGACCCGCGTGTTCTCGAGCGCGCCGAGGAACGCCTGTTCGCGTTGCGCGCAGCGGCGCGCAAGCACGGCTGCACGGTCGAGGAACTGCCGGCTGTCCGCGACGCGCTTGTCGGCCAGATCGAGGCGCTGGAAACCGGTGAGCAGGGCCTTGCCGCCATGGAACAGGCGTTGCACCTGGCCGAGACAGATTATGCCGCCCGGGCCGAGGCGCTGGGCGATGCGCGTGCGGCGGCGGCCGCCCGGCTCGATGCCGCCGTGATGGTGGAGTTGCCGCCGCTGAAGCTCGAGCGCGCCACCTTCCGCACGGCGGTAGCGCGGCTCCCGCGTGAGCGCTGGGCCAGCCACGGCGCCGACGAGGTGCAGTTCGAGGTGGCGACCAATCCGGGCTCCGCTGCGGGTCCGCTGTCGAAGATCGCGTCCGGCGGCGAGTTGTCGCGCTTTGCCCTCGCGCTCAAGGTGGTGCTGGCCGAGGCTGACAGCCCGACGACGCTGATCTTCGACGAGATCGACCAGGGCGTGGGCGGCGCGGTGGCCGCCGCCGTGGGCGAGCGCCTGGCCCGGTTGAGCGACGGCGCACAGGTGCTGGTTGTCACCCATTCGCCACAGGTGGCGGCACGCGGTGGCGTCCATCTGCGAGTCGGCAAGACCGTCGAAGGCGGCGTGACCCTGACGCGGGTCGAGGCGCTGGCCTCCGATGAGCGTCGCGAGGAAATTGCCCGCATGCTGTCGGGTGCGAGCATCACCGACGAGGCGCGCGCGGCGGCGACGCGCCTGCTGGAAGGAGCGGAGGGTTAGGTGGATCAGCCGGTTGACGACATGACCCTGGAGGAAGCAGGCGCCGAGCACGCGCGATTGGCAGCCGAAATCCGCCGGAACGACGAGCTCTATTACACCAGGGACGCGCCGGTGCTGTCCGACGCCGATTATGACGCCCTGCGCAAGCGGCTGCTGTCCATCGAGGCGGCCTATCCGGAACTGGCGACGCCCGACAGCCCCAGCCAGAAGGTGGGCGCGGCGCCGTCGGCGGGGTTCTCCAAGATCCGGCATGCCCTGCCCATGTTGTCGCTGAACAATGCGTTCGATGACCAGGATGTGCAGGACTTCATCGACCGGGTCCGGCGCTTCCTGGGCCTGTCCGCCGACGCGGCGGTGGACATCCTCGCCGAACCCAAGATCGACGGCCTGTCCTGCTCGGTGCGCTATGAAAAGGGCAAGCTGGTGCTGGCCGCCACGCGCGGCGACGGCCAGGAGGGCGAGGATGTCACCGCCAATGTCCGCACCATCGCCGATATTCCCAATGCCCTGAAAGGCGAGGGCTGGCCCGACGTGCTCGAGGTGCGCGGCGAGGTCTACATGACCAAGCCCGATTTCCTGAAACTCAACGAGGCGCAGGATGCGGCCGGCAAGGCGCGCTACGCCAATCCGCGCAATTCGGCCGCGGGCTCGCTGCGCCAGCTCGATCCGGATATCACCCGTTCGCGCCGGCTGCGCTTCTTCGCGTGGGGCTGGGGCGAGGCGGCGGCGGTTCCCGCCGACCGTCAGAGCGGCATGATGGCGCGCATCGCGTCCTGGGGCTTCCAGGTCAATCCGGAGCTCAAGGTCTGCGACTCGGTGGAGACGGCGCTGGAGGCCTATCGCCGGATCGGCGAGATTCGGGCGTCGCTGACCTATGACATAGACGGCGTTGTCTATAAGGTCGACCGGCTGGACTGGCAGGAACGCCTCGGCATGGTCAGCCGCGCGCCGCGCTGGGCCGTCGCCCACAAATTCGCCGCCGAGCAGGCGCAGACAACAGTCCAGAAGATAGACATACAGGTCGGTCGAACCGGCGCCCTGACGCCCGTCGCCAAGCTCGAGCCGGTCACCGTCGGCGGCGTCGTGGTGCAGAACGCGACCTTGCACAACGAGGACGAGATCAGGCGCAAGGACATCCGCGAAGGCGACACGGTCATCATCCAGCGCGCGGGAGACGTGATCCCGCAGGTGGTCGCCGTGGTGCCGGAGAAGCGGCCCAAGGGCGCCGAGGCCTATGTGTTCCCCACCACCTGTCCGGTCTGCGGCTCTCATGCCGAGCGCGAGGAGGGCGAGGTGGTGCGGCGCTGCACCGGCGGGCTGATCTGCGAGGCGCAGCGCGTCGAGCGGTTGCGGCACTTCGTGTCGCGCGACGCCTTCGACATCGAGGGCCTGGGCGAAAAGCAGATCGCCGCCTTCTGGCGCGACGGGCGCATTCAATCACCCGCCGATATCTTCCGTCTGGCCGAGACGGAAAAGACGTCGCTGAAGCGGCTGGACGTAACCGAAGGCTGGGGCAAGACGTCGGTCGCCAACCTGTTCGCGGCCATCGATGCGCGCCGCACCATCGGCCTCGACCGGTTCCTTTACGCGCTGGGCATCCGGCATATCGGCCAGGAGAATGCGCGCATCCTCGCGCGGCACTACCTATCCATCGACGCATTGCTGGAGGCGGTGAGCGCGGCGCAGGATCCCGAAAGCGAAGCCTGGCGCGACCTGCTCAACGTGGACGGCATCGGCCCGAAGGTTGCCCAGGCGTTGCTCGACTTCTTCGGCGAGGCACTGAACCTGCAGGTGGTGCACGACCTGCTGGAGGAAATCCGGGTCAGCGACTTCGATCCGCCCCGGACCGACTCGCCCATCGCGGGCAAGACGCTGGTGTTCACCGGCACGCTGGAGAAAATGACCCGCGACGAGGCCAAGGCCCGCGCCCAGGCGATGGGCGCCAAGGTGGCCGGTTCGGTGTCGAAGAAAACGGATCTGGTGATCGCCGGCCCCGGCGCCGGCTCGAAACTGGCGCAGGCGCAGGCGCTGGGCGTGGCGGTGATCGACGAGGACGGCTGGATCGAGATGGCGGGGCTGTAGGCGCGGCGGCCGGCCGCGCCACGGCTCAAAGGCTCACGCCGCCTGCGGCCTCAGGCACCATTTCGGCCGCTGGGTGTAGAGGTAGAGGCACAGCACCGCGAACACACCGTGCACGACAACGTCGGCAAAGAGCGTGTCCGCGATCGTCAGCGCGACGGCGATGGCCAGGTGAAAGCTGAACAGGATGCCCAGAACGGCGCCTGCGGCCGCGAAGCTGTCCCGGTGGGACCAGGTCCAGAAAACCGCGCTGCCGACGGCAAGCGCCACGAACCCGTAATTCCAAGCCCACAACATCGCGCTGCTGTTTCCCGTGTCGACGAGGATTTGCGGCGCCGCGAACAGCACGGATGCACCGACGCCTTCAATCATCAAATTCGCAACGAGAATGGCAGAATACAATTTCTTCATGCCGCGAAGTCCTCAATGGCCGGAGCACGTCTTTTAACACTTGGGGCGGGAATAGGCCATTCAGGTGCTCAAGAATGCGCTTGAACGGCGCGAGTGACAGGCATTGTTCACGGTGTTCTTAGAGACGATGAACTTGCCGGTATTCGAGGCATCGAGATCCAGAAGATGCTCCATTCTCGGAAAAAGCCACTCCATCTCTTTGCCGTCATAGTCGGTAAGCGAGGCGGTTGTATCGCCCTGTGGCCGGCGGTACTGACAAGTCAACCGCCCGGACCAGACCAACATTTAGTGCCTAGCAGTCGTAGACTACGGATCGGAAGCTCTGTCAGGCGCGCATACTGGTCGATTGAACAAACCGCTTTTTATTGTAAAACGTATGTTGTATAACGGGCGTTGGACGGACGGACGAGAGCAACTCGCCGTCGGGAGCAAAGGGGAAAAATCATGAAGCTGCTGACGCCGATTCAGATCGGCCCTATCGAGGTCAAGAACCGCGTCGTGTCCACGGCCCATGCCGCCTTTCTGGAGTTCTTCAACCCGATCTCCAGCGGGGAGCGTTATATGGCGTACCAGGAGCGACGGGCCCAGGGCGGCGCCGGCATGATCATCTTCACGGCCATGCATGTGCATGAGTCGAGCCAGATCCCATACCATTTCGTCTTCGACGCGGAGACCATGGCGCCGAAGTTCCGTCAGATATCGGCTCGCCTGCACAAACACGGTGCCAAGTGCATCTCGCAGCTGTTTCACTTCGGCGCGCAGGCCAAGTCAGACCAGCACGACGACTACCATCCACTATGGAGCTTCTCCGGCACCACGACCCTCGAGGGCGAGGTGACGCACAAGATGACCAGCGACGAGATCGAGGAGGTCATCGACGCATTCTGCCTGGCTGCCAAGGTTGCCACTGAGAACGGCATGGACGGCGTGGAACTCCATGGCACTCACGGCTATCTCATCCAGCAGTCTTTCAGCCCGTTCGCCAACCAGCGTGACGACAAGTGGGGCGAAGACCTGTACTTCGTGAAGACGCTGGCCGCTCGGGTGCGCGACACCATCGGACGTGACAAGGTCATGGGGTTTCGCATCTCGGCGGATGACTTCATCAGGCCGGAGGATGGCGGCGTCGGCCATGCACGGCTGTGCCATATTGCCTCCCAGGTTATCGGCACCGGCCTGTTCGACTATCTCAACCATTCCGAAGGCGCGGGCGGCTCACACTACGCGAGGGCCATCGGCTCATTCCGCCACAAGTTCGGTGAGTACCTGCCGCTGACGCGGAACCTGCGCGAGGCGATCGGCGGTGCCGTGCCGCTCATCGGCGTGAGCAAGATTCCGACCCCCGACCTGGCCGAGCAGGCCCTGCAAGCCGGCGACTGCGACATGGTCGGCATGACACGGGCACAGATTGCCGATCCGGATCTGGTCAACAAGGTGGCTGGCGGGCAGGCGCACCGTGTGCGGACTTGTACCGGCTCGAACCAGGGATGTTTCGACCGCGCATCGTTCGGCATCACCTGCTTCCAGAACCCCGAGGTGGGCGAAGAGAATCGCTTCAAGAAGCTCGACGTCCCTATCGCCCAGACCAAGCGCGTGCTTGTCATCGGCGGCGGACCGGCTGGCATGAAGGCCGCCGAGATCGCCTCGAAGCGCGGCCACATGGTGACGTTGGCGGAAGCGGGGTCGCGACTGGGCGGACGTCTCAATCTGGTCGAGACAGCCGGAGACTCGAAGAACCTGCTGAGTGCCGTTGCGTGGATCGAGGAAGAGTTGGCGGGGCTCGATGTAAGGATCCTGATGCAGACCGTGGTGGACGAGGACTTCGTCAGGCAGTTCAAACCCGATGCGATCATCCTCGCGGCGGGCGCCTACACAACCGACGAGTTGCCGGTGCCGACGGACGGGTCTATTCAGGTGCTGTCGTCGGATGATGCGGCAGCCGGCCTGTTCGAGGGCACGAAGTTCGAGTTGAAGGGAACGACCGCGCTGATGGTCGATCTACGCGGAAACTACGAGACCGCACTCGTGCTGGAATCGCTCGCGAGGCGAGGTGCCAAGGTAACGGTTGCGATGCCCGCACCGGTGTTCGGTCATAACCTCGGCGCGTCGCACGCAGACGATTTCAGCCGCGTTGTGATCCCTGAACTCGGTATCAGGCAGTTGCCTTCGACCAGTCTTACGAAGATCAGCCAAGGCCGCGTGCATCTTAAAAACCACGTATCCGGCGAGGAGCTTGAGGAGTTCTTCGACTTCGTCGTTGCGGGGACACCGCCTAAGCCCAAGGATGGCCTGTGCGAGGCGCTAAGCAAGTATGCACCGACGAAGGTTGTAGGCGATGCCGTGGCGCCCCGCAGTGCCATGTTGGCCTTCAGGGAAGGCGATCGGGCGGGGCGTACGATATGATAGGCGTGCAGTCGATCTAGCCTTGTTGTTGGATTTCAAACCCATCGTCAGCTTTTGAGCGGCCTTGCTCGAAAGCTGACGGTCTGTCAGCGGCCACAACCAGCCGTCCGATTAGAACTGTCCGCACTCCACCCTCACCAGCCAAGCACGCAGCTACGCCTTCCCCAACACCAGTGTCACCCATTCGCCCACCGGGAACCGGCGCAGCAGCCGCATGCCGCGGTGGCGGTAGGCGGCGAACACGCCTGCCTCCTGCTGCCGCAGGAAGCCTGACAGCACCAGCGTGCCGCCCGGCGCCAGCGCGGCGGTCAGGTCGGCGGCCAGCTGCACCAGCGGCTTGGCCAGGATATTGGCGGTGATCAGGTCGAATGGGGCGCGCTCGCGGATCGCGGGGTGATGCAGGCCGACCGCCGTCAACACGTCGATGCGCCCGCCCACGCCGTTGTCGCGGGCATTGTCGATGGCGACCTTCACCGCTTCGGGGTCAATGTCGCTGGCCAGCACCCGGCACGGCCAGGCCTTCGCCATGGCCATGGCGAGAATGCCGCTGCCCGAGCCCACGTCGAGCGGGTTCCGGACGGTGCCGGTGCGGGCGAGCGCGTCGATGGCGCGCAGACAGCCCGCCGTGGTCTCGTGCTGGCCGGTGCCGAAGGCCATGCCGGCGTCGATCAGGATGGCGTAGCGGTCCAGCGCCGGCTCGGGATGGTGGCTGCCATAAACATAAAAGCGTCCGGCGCTCACCGGCTGGTGGTGCTTGAGGGACTCGGCCACCCAGTCGACCGGCGCCAGTTCGGTCACGGTCAGCTTGACCGCGTCGGCGCCCTGTTCGGCGAGCGCCTTGTTCAGCCCCCGGCTCAGAAACGCGCCACTCACCGGCTCGTCGACAACCACGTCGACGCCCCAGAGCTGGTCGCCCTTGATCTCGAAGCTCATGATGACGGCAGAGGCCTCGTCGGCGCCCAGCGTCCCGAAATAGCCCTCGACGACAGGCACGGCCGATCTCGGCACCTCCACATGCACCTGCCAGGAAACGATGTCGGTCATGGGGCGGGCTCCACGAAGGAATCGAGCACCCGCTTGATGCCCGCCTTCTCGAATTCGATTTCCAGTTTGTTGCCTTCCACGTCGATGACGCTGCCATAGCCGAACTTCTGGTGGAACACCCGCTCGCCGACGGCAAAGTGCGACGGCGCGGTCTCGCTCACCATGATCTTGTCGGCCTTGGCGATGATCGTGGTCTGCGCCCGCTGGGATGCGGCTCGCCGTTCGCCCAGCGACCGGTAGTCGCCGCCTCCGGAGAATCCGCCGCCTGCGCCGCTCGCGCCCATCCCACTCGAGCGTGAGACGCCGCCACCATAGGCGTTGTAGCCCTGATAGTCGAACCGGTTGCCCTGATAGAGGCCGGGCGCCGCATCGCGCTCCACATGGGTCTCGGGCAATTCCTCGATGAACCGCGACGGCAGCGACGACTGGTACTGGTTGTAGATGCGCCGGTTGGCCGCGGCGCTGATGAAGGCGCGCTCGCGGGCGCGGGTGATGCCCACATAGGCAAGCCGCCGCTCTTCCTCCAGCCCGGCATTGCCGCTTTCGTCCAGCGTCCGCTGACTGGGGAACAGGCCTTCCTCCCAGCCCGGCAGGAACACGGCGCGGAACTCCAGGCCCTTGGCGGCGTGGAGGGTCATGACATTGACCTTGTCGTCATCGGCCATCTCGTCGACGCTGGTCGCCAGCGAGACATGCTCCAGATAGCCGCCCATATTCTCGAACGGCTCCATGGCGCGGACCAGTTCCTGAAGGTTGTCCAGCCGGCCCGGCGCCTCGAACGACCGATCGCGCTGCCACATTTCGGTGTAGCCGGACTCGTCCAGGATCATCTCGGCCAGCTCCACATGCGGAATGCTGTCGAGCAGCTTGCGCCAGCGGGCAAAGTTCTCGACCAGGTCGCGCAGCGCGGCGCGGGCCTTGGCGCGCTGGTCCTCGCTTTCGGCCAGCATGCCGGCCGCGACGATCATCGGCACGCCCTGCGCCCGCTGGAGATCGTGGATGGCGCGGATCGTCACGTCGCCCAGGCCGCGCTTGGGCACGTTGACGATGCGCTCGAACGCCAGGTCGTCGTCGGGCTGGTAGACCACCCGCAGATAGGCGAGGGCGTCCCTGATTTCCTGCCGCTCGTAGAACTTCAGGCCGCCCAGCACCCGGTACGGGACGCCGATAGTCATGAAGCGTTCCTCGAACTCGCGGGTCTGGAAGCCGGCGCGCACCAGCACCGCCATATGGTTGTAGTGCATGCCCTTGCGGTGCAGGTCCTCGATGGTGTCGCCGACGGTCCTGGCCTCTTCCTCGCTGTCCCAGACGCCGGTGACCTTGACCTTTTCGCCGGAGTCGACCTCGGTCCACAAGGTCTTGCCCAGGCGGCCGGCATTGGCGGCGATCAGGCCCGATGCCGCGCCCAGAATATGCGGCGTCGACCGGTAATTCTGTTCCAGCCGGATGATCCTGGCGCCGGGAAAGTCCTTCTCGAAGCGCAGGATGTTGCCCACCTCGGCGCCGCGCCAGCCATAGATGCTCTGGTCGTCGTCGCCGACGCAGCAGATGTTGTGGTGCTTTTGAGCCAGCAGCCGCAGCCACAGATACTGGGCCACGTTGGTGTCCTGGTATTCGTCGACCAGGATGTATTTGAAGCGCCGGTGATAGTCGCCCAGCACGTCGGGGTGCTGGGTGAAGATGGTGACGTTGTGCAGCAGCAGATCGCCGAAATCGCAGGCGTTCAGCGTTTTCAGCCGCTCCTGGTATTGCCGGTAGAGCAGGCCGCCCTTGCCGTCGAACGAATAGATGTCCTCGTTGGGAATCTTGTCCGGTCCCAGGGCGCGGTTCTTCCAGCCGTCGACCAGGCTGGCGAATACCCGGGCCGGCCAGCGCTTGTCGTCGATGTTCTCGGCCTGCAGCAGCTGCTTGATCAACCGGATCTGGTCGTCGGTATCGAGGATGGTGAAGTTCGAGCGCAAGCCCACCAGTTCGGCGTGGCGGCGCAGGATGCGGGCGGCGACCGCGTGGAACGTGCCCAGCCACGGCATGCCCTCGACCGCCTGGCCGATCAGTTCGGCCACCCGGTGCTGCATCTCGCGCGAGGCCCTGTTGGTGAAGGTCACCGCCAGCACCTGTCCGGGCCAGGCCTTGCCGCTGTTGATGATGTGGGCCAGCCGGGTGGTCAGCGCCGTGGTCTTGCCGGTGCCGGCGCCCGCCAGCAGCAGCACAGGGCCGTCGAGCGTGGTCACCGCCAGCCGCTGCGGCTCGTTCAGGCCGCGCAGATAGGGCGGTTCCGCGCCGAATCCGGGGCGGTTCGCGGGTTCCGGTTCGACCGGAAAATCGTCGAGATCGAAGGGGTCTGACATGGTCCTCGGGGTTATAGCATGCCGCTTCCGCGGGTCAGTAGTTTTCCAAACGGCATGGAAACCCTACATATAGGCACAGGTGCCGGGATTCAGATGGGTAGCGGGAGCCGCGGAGCGTGCTGAAAAAGGTACTGATCGTCATTGCTGTGGTGTGGGGGGTGGTCGCCGCGGGCCTGATCGTCGTGCCGCGCCTGCCTAGCGCCATCGACTATCGGAGCGCGCTGATCGCCCAGATCGAGGCGCGCACCGGCCGGCAGGCCTTCATCGACGGCGACGTGACCATGCACCTGTTCCCGTCGCCCCGGATCACCGCGGACGAGGTGCGCGTCGCCAACATCGATGGCGCGCCCTCGGCGGACGTGATCCGGGTGCGCCGCGCGGTGTTCAAGGTGGACCGGGGATCGCTGCTGTCGCGCAAGCTGCGGGTGACCGGCATCGAACTCAATCAGCCGAAAATCTATCTCGACGTTCTCGCCGACGGCCGCCGGAGCTGGCAGTTCACACCGGTGAAGAAGCCGGGCAAGAACCGCAAGGTCCTGTTCGATGCGTTCACGGCGAAGGAAGCGACTATCCTCTACCGCAAGGGCGACGCGCAGATGATGTTCAACGGCGACCTGTCCTATGACGGCACCGGCGACCGGCCGGTGCTCGGCGCCAGCCTCGTTGCGGGCAAGATCGACCTCGATCCGTTTCTCGGCCCCCGCGACAGCGGTCCCGAGAAGGCGCGGCAGGGCGGCAAGCGATGGTCCCAGGCGCCGATCGACATCAGCGCCCTGCGCGGCGCCGATGGCCGGATCGACATCCGGGCCGACGAAATCCGCTACCGCCGCTATACCTTCGCCAAGCCGTCCCTGAGCGCCGTGCTGGACAATGGCCAGCTGCGGATCGACAAGGCCGGCGCCGGTCTGTTTGGCGGCGCGGCGACGGTGCAGGGTTCCGTCGACGCGCGCGATATCCCGGCGCTGAGGCTCGATGTCACGCTGCAGGACGCGTCGGTGGACCAGGCGCTCAGCGAGTGGGCCGATACGCCCTTCGCCAGCGGGAAATTTGCGATGACGGCCAATTTGTCCGCCGCGGGCGGCAGCCAGGACGCCATGGTGCGCAGCCTGTCGGGGACGGTGCTGCTCGAGGCGAACGATGGCGTGCTGCGCGGTTTTGACGCGGCGCAGCTCAACAGCGAACTGGCACTGCTCACCCGGTACAGCGACTTCATCGACCTGGCCGACACGGCGCTGGCCGGCGGGCAGACGAAATACGAGACGCTTGGCGGCACTCTGGCGATTCGCGACGGCGTTGCCAATGTGCAGAAATTCGACGCCCGGCTTGATGGCTCCAGCGCCAGGGTGACAGGCAGTGTCGATTTGCCGCGCTGGTCGGTCGATCTCGATCTTTCGCTGAAGCTGACCGGCGCGCAGCATGCGAAGACACCGCCTGTCGGCATGCGATTGCACGGGCCGCTCGATTCGCCGCAGCAGAAGAACCAGCTCACCGCCATGGGCAAGTTCGTCGGCAAGCAGTTCGTGAAGACGGTGATCCGCGACGTTCTGGGAGACGACGAGCCTCGCCACGACGAACTCGCCCCCGGAGAACGGCGCCAGAAGACCAAGCGGGTGGTGAACCGGCTGCTCGACAAGCTGGACAAGCGCCGGGGCCGCGAACGGCCGCCCTACAGGCTGGAGCGCAATCCGCGAGATCGCGATGCCCGGCTATATGACGCGCCCGCCTACCGCGACGATGCGCCTGAATATGACGGCCCGTCGGACGACCGGTATGCCGGTGAGGACTTCTATCCCGACGACCCCTATCCGGATGACCGAGGCTATGATGATCCGCCCGATCGGGGCTATTCCGCCGGTCGCGGCGATGCGCCCGCGCCGCGCGACGAGCGCTACTATTATCCAGATGAACGCTACTGACGGTCGACGGCCGCGGCGGGCCGCCGGGGCGGGTTCACGCTGCCCGGGCGACCTGCGAGCGAAGCCGCTCGACCAGCCAGGTCCGGATTGCGCTCGACAGGTTGGCTGCGCGTCCCTCGTCGATCGACGTCACGAGGCCGCCGATGCTCTTCCCTTCCGCTTCGGCCGCCTCGGTCAGAAGCGTCCAGAAGACGGGCTCCAGCGACACGCTGGTCCGATGCCCCGCGATGGTGATGGAACGTTTGACTGGTCCGCTCAAAAGTCGTCCTCCGATGGTCCAAGCATCCGCTCGGCGCGCACGATGCGGTCGAACGTCGGTTCGTCGACATAACGCATGTCGAGGGCTGCTTGTTTCAAGGTCAGACCATTCTTGTGTGCGTATTTGGCGATTTCCGCAGCCTTGTCGTAGCCGATTTCGGGGGCGAGGGCCGTCACCAGCATCAGCGACTTGTCGACAAGTTCGGCGATTCGCGCCCGGTTCGGCTCGATTCCGTCGAGGCAGCGGATACGGAAGCTGTCGCAGGAATCGGCGAGAAGATCGATCGACTGCAATATGTTGTAGGCGATCACCGGCTTGAACGCGTTGAGCTCGAAATGTCCCTGAGCGTCGGCCACGGTCACGGCCGTGCCGTTGCCGATCACCTGGGCGCAGACCATGGTCAGCGCCTCCACCTGGGTGGGATTGACCTTGCCGGGCATGATCGACGAGCCGGGCTCGTTCTCCGGTAGCGACAATTCGCCCAGGCCCGCACGCGGGCCGGAGCCGAGCAGCCTGATATCGTTGCCGATCTTGGTCAGCGCCGCCGCCAGCGCCGTCAGCATGCCCGACAGGCCCACGAACACGTCATGGGCGGCGATGCCGGCGAACTTGTTGGGCGAGACGCGGAACGGCAGTGCCGACAGCGCGGCGATCTGCGCGACGATCTCCTCGTCGAAACCTGGCGGCGCATTGAGGCCGGTGCCCACGGCGGTGCCGCCCTGGGCCAGTTCGTACAACTCGGGCAGGCAATGCCTGATACGCGTCAGCGCCGTGCCGATCTGGTGCCGATAGCCCGAGAATTCCTGGCCAAGGGCAAGCGGCGTGGCGTCCTGGGTGTGGGTGCGGCCGATCTTGACGATGTCGGCCCAGCCCCGGCTCTTGGCATCCAATGCCGCTTCCAGCTGCTCCAGCACCGGGATCAGCCGGTCATGCAGCGCCCGCGAGGCGGCCACGTGCATGGCGGTAGGGAAGGTGTCGTTGGACGATTGCGACTTGTTGACGTGATCGTTGGGGTGCACCAGCCGTTCCATGCCGCGCTCGCCGCCCAGCATCTCGCTGGCCCGGTTGGCGATCACCTCGTTGGCGTTCATGTTGGACTGGGTGCCCGAGCCGGTCTGCCACACCACCAGCGGAAAGTGGTCATCAAGCGCGCCGCTCGAAACCTCGGCAGCCGCGGCAGCGATGGCCTCGGCCAGCGTCGGGTCGAGGCCGTGGCGGCGATTGACCATGGCGGCGGCTTGCTTGATCAGCCCCAGCGCATGGACGATGCCAGCCGGCATCCGCTCGCCGCCGATGGGGAAATTCTCCAGCGACCGCTGGGTCTGGGCGCCCCAATAGCGGTCGGCCGGCACGGCAATGTCGCCGAAGCTGTCCTTTTCGATGCGGGTGACGGTCACCGTCTCTCCTTCTGCGCAGAGAGATGCCGCGCGTCAGATATTAGCGAAAAAATCGTTACCCTTGTTGTCAACGACGATGAACGCCGGGAAGTTCTCCACGTCGATCTTCCATACAGCCTCCATGCCGAAGTCCTCGAAGTCCAGCACCTCGACCTTGCGGATGTTGTTCTGCGCCAGGATGGCCGCGGGGCCGCCGATCGAGCCCAGGTAAAATCCGCCGTGCTGGGCGCAACTGGAGGTTACCTGTTTGCTGCGGTTGCCCTTGGCCAGCATGACCATGCTGCCGCCCAGCGCCTGGAAGGTCTGGACATAGCTGTCCATGCGGCCAGCCGTGGTCGGCCCGAACGAGCCGCTGGCATAGCCATCGGGTGTCTTGGCCGGACCGGCGTAGTAGACGATGTGATCCTTCATGTATTGCGGCATGGGCTCGCCGGCCTCGATCTTCTTCAGGATCGCGGCGTGGGCCAGGTCGCGGGCGACCACGATGGAGCCGGTCAGCGACAGGCGGGTCTTGACCGGAAACCGGTTGAGGGTCCGCAGGATTTCTTCCATGGGCTGGTTGAGATCGACCTGCACCACATCGCTGTGCAGATCGGTCTCGCCGGGCTCGGGCAGATAATGGGCGGGCTCGGTCTCGAGCTGCTCCAGATAGATGCCGCCGTCGGTGATCTTGCCCTTGGCCTGCCGGTCGGCCGAGCAGGAGACGCCGATGCCGATCGGCACGGAGGCGCCGTGGCGGGGCAGGCGGATCACGCGGACATCGTGGCAGAAATACTTGCCGCCGAACTGGGCGCCGATGCCGGTCTTGGCGGTCAGCGCGTGGATCTTGGCTTCCATCTCGATGTCGCGGAACGCGTGGCCGGACGGGCCGCCCTCGGTTGGCAGATTGTCCAGGTCGCGGGCCGACGCCAGCTTCACCGTCTTCAGCGTCATTTCCGCCGACAGGCCGCCGATGACCACGGCAAGGTGATAGGGCGGGCAGGCGGACGTGCCCAGCGTCCGGATCTTCTCGTCGATGAACGGCAGCAGCTTGTCCTCGCGCAGCAAGGTGGGCGTGCCCTGGTAGAGGAAGGTCTTGTTGGCCGAGCCGCCGCCCTTGGCCATGAACAGGAACTTGTAGGCGTCGCCTGGCGTGGCATAGATGTCGATCTGCGCCGGCAGGTTGTTCTTGGTGTTGACCTCCTCGAACATCTTCAGCGGCGCCATCTGCGAATAGCGCAGATTGGTGTTGGTGTAGGTGTCGAGCACGCCGCGCGACAGCGCTGCCTCGTCGTTCTCGCTGGTCCAGACATACTGGCCCTTCTTGCCGACGACGATGGCGGTGCCGGTGTCCTGGCAGCTCGGCAATACCATGCCGGCGGCCACATTGGCGTTCTTCAGCAGCTCCAGCGCCACGAACCGGTCGTTGTCCGATGCCTCCGGGTCGTCGAGGATCATCCGCAGCTGGGCCAGGTGGCCCGGACGCAGCAGGTGGGCGATGTCGCGCATGGCATCGCGCGCCAGCAGGGCCAGGCCGTCGCCGTCCACGGTCAGGACCGATTGCCCCCCGACCTTCTCACGTCCCACGAAATCGGTGGTCAGTCTCTTGTAGGGCGTGGTGTCTTCGCCCAGCGGAAACATGTCCTGGAATTGGAAAGCGTTCATCGGCGTTCTCGGCTCGCATTTCTGGTGGCGATGCGCCGGCGATCTGGTCCACGGGGGACGGTCTCACGACCGGCGCTGCTCCATCCGGCTGTCAAGGATACCGCCGACTCGGGAGGCAGCGGGCGGATTATTGTTTGCGGAAGATATCGAGGGCAATCACGTTGTTGCCGCTGTCGGTGCCGGACTCGACCGCTGGATCGCCGTCGTCGGCACTGTCGCTCTCGACGGTGCCGGCCGCCGGTTTGCCGGGATTGACCTCCCGGAACTGCAGGGCGAACTGCACGCTGGGGTCGAGGAAGCCGACGAGCGCGTCGAACGGGATTACCAGCTTCTCCATCTTGCCGTTGAAGCTCAGGCTGACCATGAACCGATCGTGCTCGACCGACAGATCCCAGAACTGGTTCTGCAGTACGATGGTCATGTCCTTCGGATGCTGCGCCCGCAGATGGCTGGGCATGGCCACACCAGGATGGGTGGTGCTGAACGCCAGGTAGAAATGGTGGTCGCCGACCAATCCATGTTCGACCGTTTCAGACAGCAGGTCGCGCACGACGCCAATCAGCGCCGAACGGATCAATGCGTCATAATCGATGGCGCCGCCATCGGAGGTTTTTTGCCCGGAAGTCATGTCCTAAAGACTAAGGCCGCGCCGTCAGGAGTCAATCGCGCGCCGATGCGGGATCATCAAATATGCGACCGGCGACGCATTGACTTCCCCGACGGACAGAGCAATATATGAACAGGTATTCAATTGTATAGGTTTCCCGTGTCCGACGACCTGATTCCCCAAGTGGCCGATACCTTCAAGCTGATGGGCGACCCGTCACGCCTCGCGATCCTGATGCTGTGCCTGGACGGGCCGGTGCCGGTGGGCGAGATCGCTTTGAAGCTGACCCTGTCGCCGTCGCTGGTGAGCCATCACCTGCGGCTGCTGCGCGCGGCGCGGCTGGTGCGCTCCGAACGCCGCGGCAAGCAGGTGTTCTACGAGGCCGAGGATCATCACATCCGCTGCATCGTCGCCGACATGATGGAACATGCGGCCGAGGAAGCCGGCCTCGACACCGGCAGGAGCGCGGCATGAGCGCCTGCTGCGGAGGCGGCCACGACAGCGGTCACGGCCACGACCACGATCTGGACGACGTCTATCGCAAGGTGCTTTGGGTCGTGTTCGGGGTCAACGCGGCGATGTTCTGTGTCGAGGCCGTGGCCGGCGCCATCGCAGGATCGGTATCGCTGCAGGCCGACGCGCTGGATTTCCTGGGCGATGCGGCCAATTACCTCATCGCCCTGTTTGTGCTGGGCAAGGCCGTCACCTGGCGCGCCGGCGCGGCCCTGTTGAAGGGCGCCGCCATGGCGGTGTTCGGAGTCTATGTGCTGGGATATTCCGCCTATATGGCGATGGCGGGCGGCGTGCCCGAGGCGCCGGTGATGGGCATCGTCGGCACCATGGCGCTGGCCGCCAATCTGGGCTCGGCTGTGCTGCTCTATCGGCACCGGACAGGCGATGCCAATCGCCAGTCCGTCTGGCTGTGCAGCCGGAACGATGCCATCGCCAACGTGGCGGTGATCGGCGCGGCCGGCCTGGTATATCTGACGCACAGCAACTGGCCGGATCTGGCCGTCGGTTTCCTGATGGCGGCTCTCAGCCTGCACAGCGCGTGGCTGGTCGTCCGGCAGGCCACCGGCGAGTTGCGCCGGAACCGGCTGCGGGCGCACCCGGCGGAGTAATGGGTGGATGCATGACCGCTCTAGAGAGCGCGGTCAGGAAGGTTCTGCGAGGGTGGGGATATGAGCAGGGCAATTCTGGTGCTGGCGGCGTTGCTGATCGGCTCGGTGGGTTGCAACGTGTATCTGTTCGTCGCGATGGCGAGCGGTGTCAGTTTCGGTGCCGGGATCGCGGCCGAAAACCATACAATTCAGAATGTCACCAGCCTGATTTCCATGGTCGGCACGATCGTCGGCGCCATTGGATTGCTGATTGGCGTCGATCAGCTGCGGCAGGCCAAGAATCAGTCGCGCGCCCAGGCGATCTACACCGCGTTGAAGGATGCGCGTGAACTGCAGGCGTCCGTGTCTGAGGGCGAGAGGTTCAATCTGTATTACGCGCTGTTCGAGCAAAAACGGCTCGACGTCTTCACCGACGAAATGTGGGCGCCCGTCAGGCTGGATATCGAGAGCGCGCTGACCCAGTCTGCAGCACAAGCATATTGGCAAGGCCACAAGGCCAACTATCCCAGGGAATTCCGGGATGAACTGGCAACCATTCCAGGAGGGAAGTGATGCCGTACTTCTCCAATAAAACCAACGACCCGGCGGTTGACGGATACGCCCGGACCGGCGGTCAATTGTTCGCACAGACGCTGGAGACGCTCTACGGCCTGGTGGCCGAGCTCGAGGTCGATGTCGTTCAGAATGTACCTGGCAGGCTGGGACGTATGGGGGAATTGCTCGGCGAGAGCATCAGGGCGTATCAGGCGGCGGCGGATGTCGCGTCGCCCGAGCCCACCGATCTGACCGATACGCCGGCCTTTGGCGAGCCGGAGCTTGTGCCGCTGGTCGATGCCGCCGAACGTCTAGGCATGTCCGTGAGGGCTTTCAGCGACCGCGACATCTATATCGCTACCGTCGAGTTCCTCATGCCCATACGTGACCTGGTCGACGAGGCGCGAGAGAGCCGCAATGTGGATTTCCTTGCCATCCGGGAAATCATCCGCGCCGCGACCCGGGCGCAGGAGGTTTCTCTCGCCGCGACCGGCGTGATGACCGGCCTGTACCGGGGCGACTACGCATGAAGATGATGTGAGTGACGGGGCTTCTGTTGCCCGGTGCCCCGCCGAACCGCGCTTAAGCATGCTTATTAGGCAGCTACTGCGAATGCCTCATTATCGTTGGCATTTCTGAGATTGGCCCGATAACGGCGGGTACCATACCGAGCAAAAAACTTGTCTTTACCACGCGCGTCGATCCTGTTTCGCCCCCATGAACCCAGCCCCGAAGGGAGGAGTGATGGTGGAGGCGCCGGGTACCGCCCCCGGGTCCGCAACGATTATTCCACAAGCCGTTTATCGCCATAGTCGGGTTGCCCCGACAGGACTTATATAGGCGCATGCATCGGGATTTTAAAGGACAACACGCATCCTGCCGGGACTGAAGAATCCGAATCGGATATACTCTCCAGCGACAGTGTGCGGGAGCGGCAGGTGAAACAATATCTTGATCTGATGCGCCATGTCCGCGACCACGGCGTGGTCAAGACCGATCGTACGGGGACCGGCACGAAGAGCGTGTTCGGGCACCAGATGCGCTTCGACCTGGCCGAGGGCTTTCCGCTCACCACCACCAAGAAGCTGCACCTCAAATCGATCGTGCACGAGCTGCTGTGGTTCCTGTCGGGCGATACCAACATCCGCTACCTGAAGGCGAACGGCGTCAGTATCTGGGACGACTGGGCCGACGAGAACGGCGACCTGGGACCGGTCTACGGCCACCAGTGGCGCAGCTGGCCCAGGCCGGACGGCCGGCACGTCGACCAGATCGCCAATGTGATCGAGCAGATCAAATTGAAGCCCGACAGCCGCCGTCACATCGTCAGCGCCTGGAACGTGGCCGATGTGGACGACATGGCGCTGCCGCCCTGCCACTGCCTGTTCCAGTTCTATGTGGCCGGCGGCAAGCTGTCGTGCCAGCTGTACCAGCGCAGCGCCGACATCTTCCTGGGCGTGCCGTTCAACATCGCCTCCTATGCGCTGCTGACCGAGATGATGGCGCAGGTGTGCCGGCTGCAGCCGGGCGAGTTCATCCACACCTTCGGCGACGCGCATCTCTACCTGAACCATCTTGAGCAGGCCGACAGGCAGCTCAGGCGCGAGCAACTGCCGCTGCCGACGCTGAAGCTGAACCCGGCGGTCACCGACCTGTTCGCCTTTACCTATGACGACATCCTCATCGAGAATTACCAGGCCCAGGGGCACATCGCCGCGCCGGTCGCCGTATGACGGTCTCGCTGGTGGTCGCCATGGCCAGGAACCGGGTCATCGGCAAGGCGGGAGGCATGCCGTGGCGGCTGCCGGGCGAGCAGAAATATTTCAAGGCCGTCACCATGGGCAAACCGATGATCATGGGCCGCAAGACCTACGAATCCATCGGCCGACCGCTGCCGGGCCGCGCCAACATCATCGTGACCCGAACCGGCGAGGTGAACGGCGAAGGCATTACCGTGACCCACGATTTCCACGAGGCGCTGACGCTGGCCCGCGCCATCGCCGCCGGCAACGAGACCGACGAGATCATGGTGATCGGCGGCGGCAACATCTACGAACAGGCGCTGCCGCTGGCCGACCGTGTCTACCTCACCGAAATCCACGCCGACTTCGACGGCGACACGTTCTTTCCGGTGCTGAACGACCACTGGCGGGAGGTATCGCGCACGCCGGGAACGCCGCCCGAAGGCGGGCCCGCCTATGATTTCGTGGTGCTGGAGCGGCGCTAGCTACGAGAACGAGATCGTCGGCCCGCGCCGTGCGCCGGCGCCGATCTTGGCGGCGATCTTGCTGGCGATCTCCAGATAGGCTTTCGCGTGCGGGCCGCTCGGGTCCTTGACCATGATGGGGGTGCCGGCGTCCGAGGTTTCGCGAATCGCCATGTGCAGCGGAATTTCTCCCAGGAAGTCGACGCCCAGCGTCTCCGCCTCGGCGCGGGCGCCGCCATGGCCGAAGATGTGGGATTCGTGGCCGCATTCCGGGCACACGAACGTGCTCATGTTCTCGATGATGCCCAGGGTCGGCACCTTCACCTTCTCGAACATGGCGAGGCCGCGGCGGGCGTCGAGCAGCGCCAGGTCCTGCGGCGTCGAGACGATCACCGCGCCGGTCAGCGGCACCCGCTGCGCGATGGTCAACTGGGCGTCGCCGGTGCCCGGCGGCAGGTCGAGGACCAGCACGTCGAGTTCGCCCCAGGCCACGTCGCCCAGCATCTGGCTGATGGCGCTGACCACCATGGGGCCGCGCCAGATCATCGCCGTCTGCTCGTCGACCATGAACCCCATGGACATGCATTTGATGCCGTAATTCTCCATCGGCAGCAGCACCTTGCCGTCGGTCTTCGGCTTGCCTGAAAGCCCCATCAGGCGGGGCACCGACGGGCCGTAGATGTCGGTGTCGAGCAGGCCCACCTTCAGGCCCAGCGCCTTCAGGCCCAGCGCCAGGTTGACCGCGGTGGTCGACTTGCCGACGCCGCCCTTGCCGCTGGCCACGGCGACGATGGCCTTTACCTTGCCGATGCCGTCGCCCTTTTGCGGCGCATCGAGCGGCGCGGGCTTCTGACGTTCTTCGCCGCGCTCGGCGGTCAGCACGGCGGTGACGCCGGTCACACCCGGCAGGGCGGCAACGGCCTTCTCGGTGGCCTGGCGCAGCGGTTCCTTCTCGGGTCCTTCGCCCGGCCGGACCGCGAGCGCGAAGCGCACCCGGCCGTCCTGGACATGGATGCCCTGGATCCTGCCGTCGCTGACCACGTCGCGGCCGCTGGCCGGATCGACCACGCTGGACAAGGCCTTGATGATGTCGGAATCGCTGACGTTGGGCATGCTTGGCTCTCTCCGGAAAGGCCGTCTGATATAGAACGTTGGGAACAAGTTGATAAGAGGTTCTGGTCTACCGAGGCACCCTTCCTATATAGAGGGGCATCACGCGTCCCCGGTTTGCAGGGGACCAACCACCTGACAAAGGACAATCCGCCGATGCCTTGGCAGAACAATTCCGGTGGCGGCAATGGCGGCAGGGGGCCCTGGGGCCAGGGGCCGCGCCCGACCGGACCGACGCCTCCCAATCTCGATGAACTGCTTCGGCGCGGACAGGACCGCATGAAGACGCTGTTTCCAGGCGGCGGCGGCAGTTTCGGCGGCGCGCGGGGCATTGCCATCGGCCTTGGCCTGCTGTTCGTGTTCTGGATTTTCAGCGGTTCCTACCTCATCAAACCGGGCCAGCAGGGCACGGTATTGATTTTCGGCGCCTGGGACGGGGTTCCCAAGGGCGAAGGTTGGCACTGGGCGCCGCCCGCACCCATCGGCAAAGTGATCAAGCTGCGCGTGCAGGAAGTGCGGCGGCTGGAGATCGGTTTCGCCTCGTCTCCCGCGGTGCGCGGCGCTGTGACGGAAACCAACCGGCTCACCGAAAGCCTTATGCTGACCGGCGACGAGAACATCATCGACGTCGATTTCGAGGTGTTCTGGCGCATCGACAATGCCGGCAAGTACCTGTTCAATATCCAGGATCAGGAAGATACCGTTAAGGGTGTCGCCGAGAGCGCCATGCGCGAAGTCATCGGCCAACGCCCGCTTGAATCCGCGCTGACCAAGGGGCGGCTCGAAGTGGAGCAGGAAACCCAGGAGTTGATGCAGCAGACGCTGACCTCCTACGACGCCGGCGTGCTGATCACCGACGTGAAGCTTCGCAAGGCCGACACGCCCGCCGAGGTCATCGACGATTTCCGCGACGTGCAGGCCGCCGGCGCCGACCGGGAGGCCAAGATCAACGAGGCCCAGAAATACCGGGCGGAGGTGATCCCCGCCGCACGCGGCCAGGCGGCCCAGATCGTCCAGCAGGCCGAAGCCTACAAGGCCGAGGTCGTGGCCCGGTCGCAGGGTGAGGCGGCGCGTTTTACCTCGGTGTACGACGAGTATCGTCAGTCTTCCGATGTCACCAAGAAGCGGATGTATATCGAGACCATGGAGCAGGTTCTGCGCAACGTGAACAAGGTCATCATCGACAACAAGGGCGGCGTGGTGCCCTACCTGCCGCTGCCTGAAGTCCAGAAACGCCAGACGCCGACGACGGGGACGCCGCAATGAACCGGAAATGGGCTGTACCGGCCATCGTAGCGGGTGGCGTTATCCTCTTCCTGGTGTTCACGTCGGTGTACACCGTCAGCGTCACCCAGCAGGCCATCGTGCTGCGGCTCTCGAGCTTTAACCGTGCTGTCCAGGAACCGGGCCTGCATCTGAAGGTGCCGCTGATCGAGGACGTGATCTACACGGACAAGCGCATCCTGGCGCTCGATTTGCCGCCGCAGGAAGTCATCGCCTCCGACGAGAAACGGCTTGTGGTCGATGCCATGGTCCGCTTCAAGATTCAGGATCCGCTGCAGTTCTACAAGACGGTGCAGGGCGACGAGAGCACGGCACGTGCCCGCATCACCACCACGGTGGTGTCCAATCTGCGGCGCGTCCTTGGCAGCGAGGCGTTCAGCACCTTGCTGACCGGTCAGCGCAGCGAACTGATGAACCGGATTCGCGATCTGGTCGGCGAGGATGCCAAGCGGCTTGGCGTTGACATCGTCGATGTCCGGCTCAAGCGTGCCGATCTGCCGCCCGAGATCAGCGCGGCAATCTACTCGCGCATGCAGAAGGAATATAATCAGCAGGCTGCCGGACGGCGCGCCAGCGGTCTCGAAGAAGCCCAGCGCATCCGCGCCGACGCGGATCGAGAAAAGGCCGTGATCGTCGCCGAAGCCAACAAGCAGTCCCAGATCCTGCGCGGTGAAGGCGACGGCGAAGCGGTGAAGATTTTCGCGCAGTCGTTCGGCAAGGATGTGAACTTCTTCGAGTTCTACCGCTCCATGCAGGCGTATCGCGACACCGTCGGGAAGGAAGACACGATAATCCTTTCGCCCGACAGCGAGTTCTTCAAGTATTTCCGCGACGTCAATCCCCGCTAGCGCGGTCTGATGTTCCAGGACCTCTGGGTTGCGGTCGGCCTGATGCTGGTGCTGGAGGGTATCCTCTACGCGCTTGCGCCGGGCGCCATGCGGCGGATGCTCGAGACGGCGCTGCGCCAGCCCGAGCAGACCATCCGCATGACAGGCCTCGCCGCAGCCGTGGTCGGACTGGTTGTCGTGCTGGTGGCGCGCAGCTAATGTGCAGGTCCATTCGGCGTCCTCGGAACGCCGTTTCTTGAAAGCGCCGGCCATGGCGCTTAATTTCTCCCTTGCCCCCCGACCGGCGGGCGCAGCTCGGCGGAGGCCAATGCCCGTTGAGGTTCCCCTCTCGCCAGGTCCACTGATAAGGAGCGGCTTAGTGAGCCTAGCAGACCATATGCCGGACGTTCGGTTCCGGAATACCAGCATGTTCAAGGGAATTCAGATCGCGGCTATCGCCGTGTTCATGGCAGCCGCGCCGGCTGCCGCCAAGCCGGCGCCCGACGGTTTCGCCGATCTCGTCGAGCAGGTGATGCCCTCGGTTGTCAACATCTCGACCACCCAGGAAGTGGGCGGCACCAACGCCGCCGAAAGCGATGACGGCAGCGAGCAGCAATTGCCGCCGGGCATCCCCGACTTTTTCCGGGAGTTCTTCGAGAATCGAAAAATTCCTCCGCAGGAGGCCCACGCCATGGGCTCGGGCTTCATCATCGACGCCTCGGGACTGGTCATCACCAACAACCATGTGGTCGACAACGCCGACAAGGTCGTGGTGATCCTCAACGATGGCACCGAGATGGATGCCGAAGTGCTCGGGCGTGACCGGCGTACCGACATCGCGGTGCTCAAGGTCAAGCCGGTCAAGCCGTTGCAGGCGGTCCAGTTCGGCGATTCCGACGCGTTGCGGGTCGGCGAATGGGTGATCGCGGTCGGCAACCCCTATGGTCTTGGCGGCACCGTCACCTCGGGCATCGTCTCGGCCATCGACCGTGACATCAATGCCGGTCCCTATGACGATTTCATCCAGACCGACGCGGCCATCAACCAGGGCAATTCGGGAGGCCCGCTGTTCACCATGGACGGCAAGGTGATCGGCGTGAACAGCGTCATCTATTCCCGTACCGGCGGCAATGTGGGCATCGGCTTCTCGATCCCGGCGCGGCTGGTGCAGCGCGTCGTGGAAGACCTGCGCAAGCATGGCCAGGTGCAGCGTGGCTGGCTTGGCGTCGGCATCCAGCAGGTCGATCAGGCCATTGCCGACAGCATCGGCATGAAGACGCCCAAGGGCGCGATGGTCACCAATGTTGTCGAGGGCGACCCGGCCGACAAGGCAGGCGTCAAGAGCGGCGACGTGATTGTCGAATTCGATGGCAAGGAGATCGCCGATACCCGCGCCCTGTTGCGTGCGGTGGCCGATGCCGAGGCGGGCCGCAAGACGCAGCTCGTCGTCTGGCGCGACGGCGCGAAGAAGGCGCTTGCCGTCCAGGTTGGCCAGATGAAGGCCGATGAAGAGGCGCCAGTCGCCGACGTGCCGGGCCAGAAAAGCACCACGCCTGCCGTCTCCGGCACGGTCGATGCCCTGGGCCTGACCATGGCGGCCATCAACGACGAGACCCGCAAGCAGATGCAGCTTCCGGAGAAGGCGACCGGCGTGGTCGTCACCAAGGTCGACCGGATGAGCGAGGCGGCGCAAAAGGATATCAAGCGCGGCGATATCATTGCCCGGATCGGTGACAGGGAGATCAAGACTCCGGCCGAAGCGAAGGCGGCGATCGATGCCGGCAAGAAGTCCGGTCGCACCACCATCCTGTTGCGGGTCCGCCGCGGCGATAACTTCCTGTTCGTCGCCCTCAAGGCGAATCCGGACAAGGACAAGAAGTAGGGAAGCGCCGCGAGGCGCAATCCTGACGGCAGTCGAGGGCGGTCCGGTGACGGGCCGCCCTTGCTGTTTCAGCCTGGGCTAGAAGCGCATGTCCGCATGCAGCATCAGCAGCAGCGCGTCGGCCGCCGTGGCGAAGTGGTTGGGGTTCATGCGGTAGATCAGGTTGGTCTGCACGCTGAACGGACCGCCGTTCCAGAAGCCGTGGCTCAGTTCCAGGTCGATTTCGCGTCCGGTCGGCGCCAGGTTCAGGCTGCGGCTGTCATAGAGGATGCTGTCGTTGATGAAATCGCGGCCGGTCGCCACGTCCAGTGTGGCGCGCCCGCTTTCGACCCGCAGCGGCTGGGAGATCGCGAAGCCCAGCATGTGCCCGGCAAGCGGCGTCTGCCAGACCGCGCCGACGCTGTAGGACGAGGTCTCGATCCCGGAATAGGAATGCAGCAGCGCGCTGCCGTGCTCCGACACGCCGGTCCAGCCCCGGCTGGCGTTGGCCACCAGTGTCAGCGTGCCCAGCCGGTAGGCGGCGCTGAGGGTTACGAAGCGGGTGGTGGCGCCCTCGATGCCGTCGAAAGCGCCGGTGGCGACGGTGTCGAGCATGCTGCCGCGCTCGCGCAGGGTGCCGAGCTGGGCGCCCAGGACGAGGCTGTCGCCGACGGCGCGATTGACCTGCACGGCCGCCATCTCGCGGCTGATCCGCTCGGCGCCGTCGAACGGTTCAAGATGCGACGCGGCGGCGGCGAAGCCGATGGTGGTGCGGGGATCGATCTGGTGCAGCAGGGTCAGTCCGGTGCCGTCCTGGGCGAAGCGCATATAGGCTCCGCCGCCGTCGATCGAGCGCAGCATGCCGGCCTCCGGCGCCGCATCGAAGGTGTTGGCGAAAGCCGCGCCGTGGGTGACGCCCACCGACGTGTTGGCGTCAAGCGCATGGACGAAGCTGAACGACAGGTTCTCGTAGCCGTGGTCCTGGGACAGATTGGGGAACAGCTGACGCTTGTCGAGCGCGCCCCATTCGTCGGTGAAGGACATCTGGAACGCGCCGATGCCCGGCACGAAGCCGCTGGTGCCCCGGCGATAGACGCTGCTGCGGGCGAACGAGGCCAGGTCGAAGCGGCTGTCCGGCATCCGGGTGAACCGGCCGGTCAGGTCGACCACGTAGGTCCGGTCGTATTTGTCGGTGATGATGCCCGAGCGCAGCATGGACGCAGCAGCCTGGTCGCCGACGACGGCGTCACCAAAGGCCGCGCCCAGCACCACGGTGCTGCTGCTGGCTGAAATGCCGCCGCTGAAGGTGGGCAGCGACAACGTGCCTTGGGGCGCCAACGCCGCCGCCAGATCCACCAGACCCGCGCCGTAGGTGGCGTCGATGCCGGCAATGCCAAGGTCATCGGCGGTCTCGATCAGAATCCGCACCACGTCGGCGCCGCTCAGATTCGGGAATTTTTCCAGCAGCAGGGCGGCGGCGCCGGCGATGATGGGCGCCGAAAACGACGTGCCGCTGACGATGGTCGTCGTGCTGCCCGTATCGGTGGTGCGGACATTGTTGCCCGGCGCGACAAGGAACACGTCCTGGGTCGTGCCGGCGCGGTTGCTGAACGAGGCGATGCCGTCGCCGATGGTGCTGGCGCCGGCGATGATGCCCAGTCCCTTGGCGTCGGCGCTGGCGGCGAACCGGCTCGATGCCTCGGGAAGGGTGCCGCCATCATTGCCGGCGGCGAACACCATGATCACGCCCGCGTCGGCGGCATTCTGCAGGGCCGCCAGGAGTGAGCCGGTGGGCGCGCGGTTACCGGCCTGGGAGAAGTTGAGCACCCTGGCGCCGTTGGCCACGGCGTAATTGATGGCTGCGGCAAGGTTGAAATCGCTGAAGCTGCAGCCTGGATTGCAGCTGCCGGGCGTGTCGGCGCGCACCATCAGCAGGGTGGCGTCGAACGCGACGCCGTGAATGCCGGCGCCGTTCCGCTCGGCGGCGATCAGGCCGGACACCTGGGTGCCGTGCATCGAGTCCGGCAGCAGCGTGTCGCGGGCGCCGACGATGTCTGCGCTCAGCGGCGACAGGTTGGCATCGAATTCGGGATGCGACGGGTCGATGCCGCTGTCGACGACCCCGACCACGATGCCATTGCCGTCGAGGCCATCGTCATAGGCGGCGAGGGCGTTGATGCTGCCAAGCCCATAATTGAGCCGGTACTCGTTGGTGTCGAACGCGCTGGTCGGCGTTGGCGTTGGTGTGGGCGTCGGAGTCGGCGTCGGCGTTGGAGCCGGCGTCGGCGTGGGCGTCGGTGTCGGGGCAGGTGTCGGGGTTGGTGTCGGTGTCGGGGTTGGTGTGGGCGTCGGGGTCGGGGTTGGCGGGGTACTCACGGGGCCGCCACTGCCGCCGCAGGCCACCAGCCCGGCGACCACGGGAACCATCAAACCCATACGGAACTTGCGAAATTCGATCACGGCAGCCGCCCCCTCGCGACCTGAAGACATTCCGGCCATCGTCCCCGATGGTCAGGCGCTTTGCAATGATCGCGATGCCGGATAATGTTGCCGCGACACGGAAAACGGGGAAATCATGGCCAAGTCGAAATCGAAAGCGCCTGCGCTGGCGTCGAAACAGGTTCTTACGTTGGAGATCGCCAGGCTGATGGCCGAGGGCGTCGAGGACTTCGCCGCGGCCAAGGGGCTGCCGCCGCTTGGTATCGCCATCGTCGACGATGGCGGCAATCTACTGCTTTTTCATCGTCAGACCGGGGTGGTCGAGGGCGGCGCGCGCTATTCGCGGCTGAAGGCGCAGACCGCCGGCCTGCTCGGCAGTTCGACCCGGTTCATCGGCAATCTGGATTATGGCGATCCGGCGCGGCCGCTCGGTATCGGACAGGTCGAGCATTTTACCATCACGCCGGGCGGCTTCCCGGTCCGGTCGAAAGCCGGCCAGCTGCTGGGCGGCATCGGCGTCTCGGGCGCCGCCGCCGAGGACGATGAAGCCGCCGCCCAGGCCGGTATCGAGGCCGTGAAGAAATATCTGGGGTAGGCCTGTGCCGCTCGAGATCTATCTGGGATTTGCTGCGGCTACCCTGATCCTGATGCTGATCCCGGGACCTAATGTGGCGCTGATCGTCGCCAATAGCGTAGCCCATGGCGCGCGATACGGGCTGCTGACCGTGGCGGGGACCGCGTCGGCGATGGTGGTGCAACTTGTTCTGACGTTGCTCGGCACCGGTGCACTACTCGCCACGCTCGCCAGCTGGTTCGAATGTCTGCGATGGCTGGGCGTGGCCTACCTCATCTGGCTGGGGGTCAAGGCTTGGCGCGCATCCCCCGCCGATCTGGGTGGGATTACGCCGCTGCCTCGCGCGCTACGTACGATCTGGCCGCGAGGCTTCCTGGTTTCGTTGACCAACCCCAAAACCCTGCTGTTCTACGGTGCCTTCCTGCCGCAGTTCGTGTCGCGGGAAGCGGATCCGATGGCGCAGATGCTGCTGCTGACGGCGACTTATCTTGCCATCGCGCTCTTGGTTGATAGCGGTTGGGCACTACTGGCGTCGCGGACGCATCGGCTTGTCACGGCAGGTAGCAGGCTGCGCAATCGCATCTCCGGCGGGTTTCTAATTGGAGCTGGCTTTGGGCTGGCATTGGCACGGAAACCATAAAATTCCCTCGTCATTCTAGTGCGCGTGCATGACGAGGGTGGTGGGGCGTCTCAATGATCCAGCAGTCTGAGCGGGCTGCGGCCTTCGACGAAGCCCATTGCGGCGCCCACGACCCACCAGCCGGCCAGGCGCTGCAGCACGCGGGGCATGTCGCGGACGATGTCGCGGGGCACCGCCAGATATTGGTTTTCCTGCTGCCGCAGCCAGGCGCGGCAATAGAGGATGATCACGCCGCGCCGGATGACGTTGGCGCTGACATTGGCGCCGCCGCCATGCCACAGGGCGCCGGTCCACAGCATCACCGATCCTGCCGGCATCTCCACATTGATCGCCCTGGCTGCCGGTTCCGCCAGCGCCGCGGGCGCGTGCGAGCCGGGGACCACCAGGGTGCCGCCATTCTCGGCGGTGAAGTCGTCCAGCGCCCAGATGGTCGACACCGAAAGCGGCGCGTGCGGGTCGGGCAGATTGTAGAAGCCGTCGTCCCGGTGCAGCGTCTGCGCGGGCTGTCCCGGATGCAGTGTAGCGGCCGTCAGGCTCGACAGCTGGATCTGGTCCTCCATATGCGCCTCGCAGATGGCGACCACGTCCGGATGCGCGGCCAGCGGCCAGACCGCGCGGGACTTGCCCAGCAGGCCATAGGGGCGCTGGGTCTTCTCGCCCAGGAAGGCGCTGCGGGCAAAGCCGGTGCCGTTGTTGACATCGTCGAGGCCGGACCGGATCGCGTCCAGCTGCTCCGGCGTCAGGGCATCGGGGATGACCACATAGCCCTGCTCGGCCAGTTGCCTGATCTGCGGCGCCAGCCGCTCGCGGTCTTCGGGGCGCGAGATGCGGTCGCCATATTCGGCGTCCTGGACGGATTTGCCGAACGGATCGCGCCCGTAATCGCCGTCAGCCCGCATTGCGAACCTCTTCCCGGCTGATGATCTCGTGCTCCTCGTTGTACCAGAGCGGCGAATTCGGCAGGTCGATGAAGTTCCGTTCGTCGGCCAGCAGCATGGCGCCGGCCTTCTGGGCCAGCGGGTCGGCGCCCACCGCCGCCAGTTCCTCGCGCGATTCCCAGTACAACTCGGCGATACCGTCATAAGGCTCGGGCGCGCGGCGCGCGGCCTGCAGGCCGGCCGACAATGCGGGGTCGCCCAGCGAGTGGGTCTGCACGTAGCGCTTGACCCGGATGTCCTTCATCACGCTGCGCACCAACGGCCCGTGATGGTTCAGCCAATAGTCGTGGAATTCCTCATGCGTCAGGCGCGGCAGCCGGCGCAGACAGAAGGTCAGCTTAATCATTGAAACTTCCACCCCGTTTTTTATGCTGTCGAAGTATATCGGGGAGACGTCTGAATGGCTACGAAGCCCGAGGAGGCCGTGCGGCACACGCCGCCCGTCGATGCGGCCAGGCCGCTGCCCGATCTGGGCAGCGAGCGCATATCCGGCGAACGCTTTCATTCCCGCGAATGGATGGACCTGGAATGGACGCGCATGTGGCGCCGGGTCTGGAACATGGCGTGCCGCGAAAGCGACCTGCCCGAGCCGGGCGACACCTTCACCTACACGCTGGGCAAGGAAAGCTTCGTGTTCGTGCGCGGCCACGACCAGCGCATCCGCGGTTTCTACAATGTCTGCCAGCATCGCGGGAACCAGCTGATGCTGAACGGCGAAGGCTGCGGCCATGTCGACAGCTTCCATTGCGGTTATCACGGCTGGCAGTGGAATATCGAGGGCGTGCTCCAGCACATCCCCGACGTAGAAACCTATCCGCAATTCCGTAACGGCGTGCCTGCCCATGCCCTGGGCATGGAGCCGGTGGAGACCGATTGCTGGGGCGGCTGGGTGTTCTTCAGGATGGAGCCGGGCGGCGAATCGCTGCTGGAATTCCTCGATCCGCTCCCTGCCCACCTCGACACCTACGAGATCGGCAAGTGGGACATCGTCGACTACAAGACCTTCGAATGGCCGTGCAACTGGAAGGCCGCTTGCGACGCCTTCAACGAAAGCTACCACTTCCAGTCGCTGCACCCGCAGATGATGCAATGGTCGAACGGCATCGCCGTCGTCGAACTGCTCGGCATCCACAGCCGCATGGTCAACGAATACGGCACCGCCGATCCGCGCTACCATGACCAGGAAAAGCCCGGTCCCGAGTTGCGCACCTATATGGGCATGCGCGGGATGGAGCCCGAGCCGGGCTGGACGCCGAAGGACGTGCGGCTGGAAATCCAGCGGCAGAAGCGCGCGGTGCAGGACGTCATGACCTATCTGCCCTACCGCAACATGCATGACGCGCAATTGTCCGACGTCTATCACTACACGTTCTTCCCGAACGTCTCGTGGAACGTCACCTCGGAGTCGATCACCGGCTTCCGCTACCGGCCCCATCCCACCGACCCGAACCTCTGTTATTACGATCTGATCATCATGGGACATTTGCCGCCCGACGCGCCCAAGCCCGAATACACCCACCGGGTGATTCCCCGGGACAAGCTGCCGCGCTATTACCGCGACGTGCTCGACATGGACCTCAACCCGATCATCTCCAAGGTGCTGGAGCAGGACGGCGCCAATCTGGGCGCGGTGCAGAAGGGACTCAGCTCCGACGGCTTCAAGGGCATGGTGCTGTGCGACCAGGAGCTGCGGGTGCGGCTGTTCCACAACGTGGTGGCCGACTACGTGGAAGGCCGCCGCTGATGGGCGTGGTGACGCTCGAATGGCCGGCCGACGGGGTCGCACTGGTCACCATGACCAATCCGGCGATCAACAATCACGGGTCCTGGGCCGGCATCCACGAGCTTTGGCAGACGCTGGTGAAGGCCCGCGAGGACGGCGCGCGGGTGACCGTGCTGGCGTCCGGCGTGCCCGGCCACTGGTTCGAGCATGCCTGGCTGCGCGACATGCTGAACATGTTCCAGGGCAAGGAGGTGTCGGGCCCGGCCGACGGCTGGTTCGGTTGCATCAACGAACTTTCGAAGTCGCCGGTCGTGTCCATTGCCGCCATCTCGGGCGATACGTCGGGCGGCGGCTGCGAGATCGGCTGGGCCTGCGACCTGCGCGTCGCCGAGGAGCAGGTATATTTCAGCCAGCCGGAAGTGCGCATCGGCGTCGGCACCGGCATCGGCGGCGCCAGCCGCCTGGTCCGCCTGATCGGCCGCACGGTTGCGGCGGAAATGGTGCTGGACGGCGGCGCGATCAGTGCGCAACGCCTCTACGAACTGGGCGGCATCAATAAGGTGGTGCCACAAGGCACGGCGCTCGAGGCCGTGCTGGCCTGGGCCACGCGCCTCGCCGGCCACCCGCCCGACGCCCTCGCCGGCATGAAGCGCATGCTGGCCCAGGCGGAAGAGAACCCGCTCACCGAGGCCATCAAGAACGACCAGAGGATTTTCCAGGAATTTTCCGGCAAGCCCGCCGCCCTCGCCAGAATGGAAGAGGTGCAGGCGAAATTCGACGCCGGCGCAGGGATCAGGGAGACGTATTGGCTAGGGGAGATTGAGGGGTAACCCTATCGGGCCTTGAATTTCCGTACCGTATAAGGTGCATAGCGGAGAATCTTGGTGGCGCGACGGCCGAAGATCATCGAAGTGCGCTTCTATGCGAGTGCGTCGGACGCCGAACCGGTGCGCGACTGGCTGAAGGAGATGGACCCAGCAGACAGGCGTGCTATCGCCACCGTCGAGCACGGCTGGCCGATCGGCATGCCCACCTGCCGGCCATTGGGCGAGGGGCTGTGGGAAGTGCGCACGAGCCTTGAGGGCGGACGCATCGCGCGCGTCATCTTCGCCATACTCGAGGGGCGCATGGTGCTGTTGCACGGTTTTATGAAGACCACGCAGAAAACACCGAAGGTTGATCTCGATATGGCCCGCAAGCGCAAGAAGGAGATCGAACGATGAGCAAGGCGAAACCGGCGATGAAAGCCCAGCCCGAACCCGCGCGCGGGCGCATCGGATCGAGTTTTGATGCGTTCATGAAAGAGACCGGCGACTACGAAGCGGTGAAATCGACCGCCTTGAAGCGTGTGCTTGCGTGGCAGATTGGCCAGGAGATGAAGTCGCAGGGTGTCACCAAGACCGAACTTGCGGCGCGCATGGAAACCTCCCGTAGCCAGCTCGATCGGCTGCTCGATCCCACCAATGACGAAGTGATGCTCTCGACGCTAGCGCGCGCGGCCGAGGCGCTCGGGCGCGAGATCAAGCTGGAACTCGCGTGATATAAGCGGGAACGAAGGCCGACGCCAAGTGCGCGGGCATGGGAGATGGGGTAGTCAAGTGCACGATCACCGGAACCGCAAACCTGCCGCCGGAAACTCCGCGCCATGACGGTCGAGCAGTGGTTTCGTGCTGCTTGCCCATCCTGCGGAGCGGGTGGACAGTCCTTTGGAACATTCCGGTGTCTAAACCGCCGTTGCATTACGACTTGCACGAACTGCGGTCGGACGTTGATTTCTGAACTGAGTTTTATGGCCTTCTTGTTACTGTGTCTGTATGGGCAAGCACTGGTCTTCGCGCTTTTTCTGCCTGTCATATACGCTCTGGCCAAAGGTGATTGGCTTCTTATTGGCGCGCTGATGGCATTGGTGTTCCTGCTTTGCGTGCCCGTTGGGATAGCTCTGCACACACGATCCCGATACATCAGCGCTCTGAAGGCGAAGCCGAGCGCATCCGGCACGTCATTCCGTTGAAATAGTCTCGATTGTGACGATGTGCGTTTATCGAACCTAGGGCTCGTTCGAACTTCTCGCCTCGCCCGTCACCGCCCCATTCTCGAACGGATACTGGAACGGCCACTCGGCCAGTTCCTGGCTGGATAGCGGACAGGTCTTGCTCTCCGGCAATGTCAGGATCCGGCCCGCGGGCTTCAGCGCGGCGATCACGCGCGGGTCGGCGCGCAGTCGGTCGAGCAGGGCCTGTTCGCGGCGCTCGATGTCGGAGGTCGCCGGCGGCTGTGGCCGGATATGCAGGCTGTCGAGCAGCAGGCGGGCGGCACTTGGCTCTTGCAGCGATTCAACCAGCCTGGCCGCGGCGTCCGGACCGCGCAGCATGCCCACACCCAGCACGGCGGCGATGGGATTGTCCGCCGCATGCGCCGCGGCATAGTCGATCGATGCGTCGCGCTCGCGGGGACGGTCCAGCGCATCATAGGCCATGGCGCGAACGTAATGGGCCATGACGATGGCATAATCGTAGCTCGGGCTGATCGCCTCGACCCGGGCCACACGCGCCAGTGCCTCGTCCCAGGCGCCGTTCCCCAGCATCAGGAACGCGCCGTTCAGCACCAGTGACAAGGCGTAAGGGTTGTCGGCGCCCAGCCTGGCGATGCCGTCGTCCCATGCGGCCAGCGCGGCCTCGGCATCGCCGCGTTGCAGCGCCTCGCTGGCGATGGTCTCGAACACCGGCACGCCGAATTGTGCCTGTGCCGCATAGCGCGGCAGCGACGGGATCAGGCGCCGGGCCGCGTCGGCGGCCGGCTCGCCGCAGCCCATCTGCGCCAGCACGCTCATGGCATAGATCGCCGCGAACAGGTTTTCCGGCTGGCGGCGGTGATGGTTCCACGCCGCCTCGAACGAGCGGCGGTAGACGGCAGGATCCGCCAGCGCCGCGCGCAGGACTGGCGCGTCCCAGAGCGGCGCATAAACGGCATCGCTGCTGGCGGTGAACAACACGTCATGGGCGCCGATCCGCGGCAGCAGCGCTTCGGCCTCGGCGGTGTTCCCGGCATGCGCCAGCGAGCGCGCCCTCAGGAACAGGTCGAAATCCTCGCCCTGCGACGGTACTGCGGCGACAGCCAGCAGGTCATCGGCCAGCAGCCAGGTGTCGCCGGCCTGCAATTGCCAGATCAGGTTGGCGACGGTGCGCAGCAGTTCATCGTCCACCGGTTTGCCGCTGCGCAGATAGGCCAGCGCCTGCTCGCCCGCCTCGGCGTTGCGATCGACAAAATGCAGGGTGAGAAACTGCATCTGCCAGGCCCAGTCGCCATATTCCTCCGAGGCGCGCAGGCTGACGAAATCGGGCAGCGCGCCGGCCAGGTCGCCGGATTCATACCGGAAGGTCGCGCGGGTCTTCAGGAGCATGTCATCGTCGGGCGACAGGCCGATGGCGCTGTCGATGGTGGCAAGCGCGCTGTCGCGCTGGCCGCTGCCCCACAGCACCTTGGCGCGGATATACTGGCTCTCGGCGGTCTTGCCGAGACTGGACTCGAGTTCGTCCAGATCGGCCAGCGCCAGCGGATAGTCGCCCAGGGTCTGCGAGGCATAGGCGCGGACCATCAGCACCGCCGGCCGTGCCCAGGGCGTCGTCATCAGCACCTGCTCGGCGATGGCGCGGGCTCCCTTGGGGTCGCCCTTCTCGATTTTCATCACCGCGAGCATCAGCCGGGGCAGGGGATCGCCCGGCCCGTCGCCGAACAGCGATGGCAGCTCCGGCTTCATGGCCGGATCGGCGCCGGGATATTCGCGGTTCAGCAACGCCAGGTCGGCGATGGCGCCTTCGGCGTCGCCCGACGCCATCTTGGCACGGCCGCGCATGACCAGCAGGAACGGGTCCTGCCCGCCCAGTGACAGCGCCTTGTCCACGTCGGCCATGGCGCCCGCCGGATCGCGGCGGTCCAGCCGGATGCGCGCACGCACCCCATAGGGTGACGGGTCGTCAGGCGCGGCCTCAAGAGCCTTGTCGGCGTCGGCCAGCGCCACGTCCAGCCGCCCCAGTTCGGCGAGGGCGGTCGCCTTGACCAGCCGCAGCCAGACGAAATCCGGCGCCGCCGCGGCGGCGTTGTCGAGCAGGGTCAGGCCCTCGCTCTCCTTGCCGGCGCGTAGCAGGATCAGGCCCTTGTAGGCCAATGCTGCCGGATTCTCGCCGACGATGGCGAGCGCTGCATCCAGGTCCGCGAGGCCCTGGGCCGTGTCGCCCATGCCGGCGCGCACCAGGCCGCGATGGGCCAGCGCCACCGTGTTCTGCGGGTCCAGCGACAGGGCCCGATCGAAGGCGGCGATGGCCTCGGCGTCCTTGTGCTGACGCATCAGCGCATAGCCGCGCATGAACGCCACGTCGCCATTGAACGGCTGCCGTGCCGCCAGAGCGTCGATGGCCTTCAGGGTCATCGCGTAGTCGTAGGCCTGGAACGCGGTGCTGACCGCCATCCATTCGCGCACGCCGTCCTCGGGGTCCCCGGCCGGAGCCTGCTCGCAGCCGATGCCGGCTGGGCCGCACTGGGGACGTGCCGGGTCGTCGGTGTGATGGGCAGGCGCGGCAGCGAATGCCGCGCTGCAGGCCAGAAGCAGGGCCGCGAACCCGGCTGCCAAAGTCCGGGCTGCCAGGCGAACGGGGCGCTCCGGCATCATGGGGCTGCCGAGGTCATTCAAGACTAACCATCAGCTTGCCGGTATTCGAGCCGTCGAACAGCGCGCGGAAGACAGCCGGCATGTGTGCGAAGTCGGTGCGTACATCCTCGCGGGCGTCCAGCCTGCCCTCGCGGTACCACTCCTCGAGCAGCACAAGTGCGTCGTCGATCTTGTCGGCGAAGTCGGGCAGCAGAAAGCCCTCGATGAAGGCGCGCTTGACCAGCAGGTTCCAAAGGTTGCGCGGACCGGGGCGCGGCTCGGTGTCGTTGTATTCGGCAATGGAGCCGTTCATGACGATGCGGGCATGCAACTTGATATTGTCGAGCACGGCCTCGAGCATGGGGCCGCCCACATTGTCGTAATAGATGTCGATGCCTTCCGGGCACACCCCCTTCAGGGCGGCGGACAGGTCGCCGGCGGTGCGGTAGTTCAGCGTGGCGTCGAAGCTCAGCTCATTCTCCAGATAGCGGCATTTCTCCTCGGTGCCGGCCGAGCCGACGACCCGGCAACCGAAGATCTTGCCGATCTGGCCGGCCAGGGTGCCCATGTTGCCGGCAGCGCCCGAGATGAACAGGGTCTCGCCCGCCCTGGGTTTGCCGATATCGCGCAGGGCGATCAACGCGCTGCAGCCCATGCCGCCGAGCAGGCTGTTGTACTTGGCCAACGGAATATCGCCGCCGGCCGGCAGCTTACGGAACACGAAGCCCGAGCCGAGCAGCGAGTATTCCGACCACGAGCCGACCGCATAGAGCCGCTCGCCGATGGCGAAATCAGGATTGCGGGAGGCGATCACTTCGCCGATGACTCCCGCGCTGACCGGCGCGCCCAGCGGGATCGGCGGGAAATAGTTGCCGCCTTCATCCATCCAGCCGCGCTGGGCCGGGTCGACCGACAGGATCAGGTTGCGGGTGACGAATTCACCCTCGCCGGGCTCGGGAACCTGGCCTTCGACAAGCTCGAAGTCGTCGTCCCGGGGCACGCCCTGCGGGCGGCGCTTCAGCGTCCACTGGCGATTCATGGTCATGGTCTGTCTCCGGCGGATTATTGTCCGTGCATGTTTCTATGACATACTGCGGTCGGCCGACCATACCATCATCCCCATCACAAAGGACCAGCAGCGCATGCCAAAGGCGGTCAGGGACGAAATGCATCTCGTCAGCGATGACGAGTACAAGGAACGCCTGCAGGAACTCCAGATCGAACTGGTCAAGCTTCAGCGCCACAATATCGCCAACGACCTCAAACTGCTGGTGATTGTCGAAGGGCGCGACGCGGCCGGCAAGGATGGCGTCATCAAACGTGTCGTCGAACATCTCAGCCCGCGCGAGACCCGGGTCGTCGCGCTCGGCAAGCCCACCGAGCGAGAAAAATCCGTCTGGTATTTCCAGCGCTGGGTGCCGCATCTGCCGGCAGCCGAAGAGTTCGTCCTGTTCAACCGCTCCTGGTACAATCGTGCCGGTGTCGAGCGGGTCATGGGCTTCTGCACCGACGACGAACTCGAGGAGTTCTGTGATACGGTCGGCTTTTTCGAGCAGATGCTGATCCGCTCCGGCGTGGTGCTGATCAAGTACTACATGGACATCTCCAAGGCCGAGCAGAAGCATCGGATGAAGGAGCGGCGGCGGGATCCCCTGAAACAGTGGAAGATCAGTCCGATCGACGCCGTGGCCAACAAGCTGTGGACGGAATACAGCGAGGCGCGCAACGACATGCTGGCGCGTACCCACACCCCGGCGTCGCCGTGGAACATCGTCAAGGCCGACCACAAGAAGACGGCGCGGATCAACCTGATTTCCGACCTGTTGGCGCGCTTCGATTACGAGGGAAAGAAGCCTAAGGTCATCCGGCCCAATCCCTCTGTCGTGTTCAGCTACGACCCTGCCTATGTGGAAAGCGGCCTGATAGCGCCCTGAAAATGGAAATCGAAGTCAAGCTTCTGGCCCGGCCCGGCGAACTGTCCAACGTGATGCGGGCGGTGGCGGAAGTGGCGTCGGTCGTCCGGGAGCCGGCGGTCAAGCGGCTGGAGAGCCGCTATTACGACACGCCCTGCCGAAAGCTCCTGAAAAGCGGGATGTCGCTGCGCGTGCGCCGCGTCGGCGGCGGCTTCGTTCAGACAGTCAAGACCGAGGCGGACGGCGGCTTCGCCCGCGGCGAGTGGGAGAAGCCGGTCGCATCCTTCGCCCCGGAAATGGATGGCGCCTGCGACGCACTGGCGGAAGTCTTCGTGACCGAGATCGAGCGCAACAAGATGATCGTCTGCTTTCCCGCCTGGCGGTCCGATCCGAGCCGTATCGAGCTGGCGCTCGACACCGGCATCATTCGCGCCGGCGGGCGCGTGCTGCCGGTCAACGAGGCGGAACTGGAGCTGATCGAGGGCAGCACGGCGGATGTTCTCGATCTTGGCGCCCGGCTTGCCGAGATGCTGCCGCTGCAGCTGTCCCTGGATTCCAAGTCGGCGCGCGGCTACAGGCTCGCCGACAACGCAACGCCGTCGTCGGCCAAGGCGGACAAGCTGGAGTTCCCCGATCATGTCTCCCTCGAGGATGGCATGCGCGAGAGCCTGCTGGCCTGCATCCGCCAGTGGCTGGCCAACCAGGCGTCGGCGTTCGACGGCCGCGACGCGGAGGGCGTGCACCAGATGCGGGTGGCGCTGCGCCGGTTGCGCTCGGCGATCCAATTCTTCCGCGACTTCATTCCCGAGCCGCCCTTCAAGGAGTTCCGCGACCAGTCGAAATGGGCGGCCAATTGTCTGGGGCCGGCGCGCGACTGGGACGTGTTCCTGCTCGAGACGCTGCCGCCCGTCATGGAATTGTGGCCCGAACACCGCGGCCTGCGCGCGCTCTACGACGAGGCGCTGCGGATGCGCGACGACGGATATACCCAGGCGCGGGTCGCCATGACATCGCCGGCCTATACCGTGTTCGCGCTGCGGCTTGCGGGATGGGTCGAGCGGTCCGGCTGGCGGGTCGGTCTGTGCGGCGACCAGATCGAAGCCATGCAACGGCCCATGACCGATCATGCGGGGCATCTGCTCGACCGGCTCTATCACCGGGCGATGGACGCGGGCGACGGTTTCGACGATCTCGATTCGGAGGCCAAGCACGAACTGCGTATCGCGCTCAAGAAGCTCCGCTACGCGGGCGAGTTTTTCCGGAGCCTTTATCCGCGCAAGGACGTCAGGAAGTTCCGCGATGCGCTCACCGCCATGCTCGAGCTGCTCGGCAAGCTCAATGACCTTACCGTGGCGAAGCACCTTTGCGGTCATCTGATGGACTTGACCAAAGGCGACGAGACGCTGGCATCGGGCGCCGCCACCCTGGTGACGTTCCACCAGCAGCGCGGCCATGTCTCGGACAAGGCGCTGTCCATGGCCTGGGACAACCTGTGCGGCGCCGATCCGTTCTGGCGCGATTAGCGGCTAATGGGCGACAAACCACCAGACGGCGACACCCACGGGCAGCGCCAGCAGCAGTCCTGGCGCGACCCGTCTGGCCATCGACGCGCCGCCGATCGAGGCGACGATGACGAACTTGGTGACGATGTTGACCGCCACGGCGGCGAGAATGGCGAGCGCGCCGACCGACGCCTCCATGCCGCCGGCCACCCTTTCAGCCGCGGTCAAGGACGGTGCATCAACGTCGGTCAGCCCGGCAACGGCGGACACCAGCAGCAGGCCGGCATCGCCAAGCCATGTTTGCAGGCCGGCCGAGGCGACCATGACCACGGCAAGGATGGCGGCGAAGCGGAGTGGCGTGGCCAGGCTGAACGGCTTCATGTCGTCCATGGCCTGCTGTCCCCCGCCGCCGGCGGCGGTTTCGCGCGGCCACATGATGGCGACGCATACCGCGCCGGTCAGCGCCATGGCGCCCAGCACCGGCGCCAGCTTCCAGGCCAGCACCGGCGCGAAGGCTGCCGAGACCACCAGCAGCCGCACATAGACCACCGTCGAACTGGCGACGGCGGCAGTGGCAGCCGAGGGTTGCACCGCGCCGCCGCCCTTGCCCAGCCGCGCCATGGTAACCGCCACGGCGGTTGAAGACGCCAGCCCGCCCATCAGTCCGGTCACGATCAGGCCCCAGCGTGCCCCGGCATATTTCACCGCCATGTAGCCGGCAAAGGACAGCGCGGAGATCAACACGACCATCAGCCAGATCACGTAGGGATTGAGGGCTGCCCACGGGCCAAAGCCTTCGTTGGGCAGTATGGGCAGCACCACCAGCGACATGACCAGCAGGCGCACCGCGCCATAAATCTCGGGCTGCTCGAGGTTTTCCACCCATCGGTGCAGCGGCGGCTTGAACGCCAGCAGCATTGTCACGACGACGGCGGCGGGCACGGCGATTTCTTCCCTGCCCGATCCGGCCAGCGCCCCCAGCGCGAAGGTCAGGATCAGCGCGATCTCGGTGGTGATGCCGTGATTGCCGGCTTCAAAGGGGATGCGCACCAACGCCGCCGCGACGATCAGTCCGACGAGCGCACCCATGGCGACAATTATCCAGACTCCATAGGTGGTGGCCAGCGCCGCGGCGACACCGCCGAACAGCCCGGTTACCGTGAAGGTGCGCAGCCCGGCCATGCGCCCGGAGTCCGGCTTGTCGCGCTGGGTCCAGCCGCGTTCCACACCGATCATCAGTCCAATTCCCAGCGCGATGGCCAGTTCGATAAGCGGCGAATAGTCGGGCATGGTCGGCAACCTCCGGGGGCGCTGGCGCTATGTTATTCGGTCAACGCGATGATTTCACGAACGGTGCCGGGTTTGCGCCGTCAGAGGAACCGATTATAAGCGTCCGCAACCATTCAAGGCCCCAGCAAGAAACCGGGAAGATGCCATGATCCGCGACCAGGAAGTCTTCAACCAGCTGCGCGACACCATCCGCCGCTTCGTCAACGAACGTCTGATCCCTGCCGAGGAGAGGGTTGTCGAGGACAACGCCGTGCCGGCGGAGATCCTCAAGGAAATGCGCGAGATGGGCCTCTACGGCATGACCGTGCCCGAGGAATATGGCGGCCTGGGCCTGACCACCGAGGAAGAGGCCTACATCATCATGGAACTGGGCCGGGCCTCGCCCGCATTCCGCTCGAAGATCGGTACCAACAACGGCATCGGCTCGCAGGGCATCGTCATTGACGGCACGCCCGAGCAGAAGGCCCGCTTCCTGCCCAAGGTGGCGGCCGGCGAATATGTCGCGTCATTCGCACTGACCGAGCCTGACGCCGGCTCCGACGCGGCCAGCATCCGCACCACCGCGATCCTCGACGGCGATGATTACGTGGTGAACGGCACCAAGCGGTATATCACCAACGCGGCCGACGCCTCGATCTTTACCCTGATGGCGCGCACCGATCCGTCGAACAAGGGCGCGGGCGGCGTGTCGGCGTTCATCGTCGAGAAGAACAGCCCCGGCCTCACCGTCGGCAAGCCCAACAGGAAAATGGGCCAGGCCGGCGCCAATGTGTACGACGTGATCTTCGAGGACTGCCGGGTTCCCGCCGCAAACCTGATCGGCGGCGTGCCGGGGCAGGGCTTCAAGACCGCCATGAAGACGCTGGACCGCGGCCGCCTGCACATCTCGGCGCTGTGCGTCGGCGTGTCGCAGCGGCTGGTCGAGGAATCGGTCCGCTACGCTATCGACCGCAAGCAGTTCGGCCAAGCCATCGCCGATTTCCAGCTGATCCAGGCCATGCTGGCCGACAGCCGCACCGAGTCCTATGCGGCCCAGTGCATGGTGCTCGACGCCGCGCGCAATTATGACGCCGGCAACCGCAATGTGGGCGACATCGCCGCCTGCAAATATTTTGCCTCCGAGATGGTCGGCCGGGTTGCCGACCGGGCGGTGCAGATCCACGGCGGCGCCGGCTATATGTCCGAATATGCGGTGGAGCGATTCTACCGCGACGTGCGCATTTTCCGCATCTACGAGGGCACTTCGCAGATTCAGCAGCTGTTGATCGCGCGCAACCTGATCAAGGAATTCCGGAAATGAAGAACGACGTCAATCGCCAGTGGCTGCTGAACGGCCGGCCCGAGGAAACCAACCCGGTCGTCATCGAGGATCATTTCAAATATGCCGAATCGCCGCGGCCCGAAATCGGCCCCGGCCAGTTCCTGGTCCGGTCGCTGTATCTGTCGATCGATCCGGCCATGCAGGGCTGGATGCGCCAGCTCGCCGACTACATGCCGGCCATGGGCATGGGCGACGTGATGCTCGGCCGCGCGGTCGGCCGCGTGGTCGAATCCAACAATTCGGACTATCCGGTGGGCGATCTGGTCTACGGCGTGTTCGGGTGGCAGGACTACTACGTCTCCAACGGCGTCGACCGCAACGGCGTGCCCGTCAACAAGCCGCCGAAGGGCGCGGCGCCGCAATCGGTGCTGGGCGCGCTGGGCACGACCGGCCTCACTGCCTATTTCGGCCTGTTCGACATCGGCCGGCCGGTGCCGGGCGATACGGTCCTGGTGTCGGGCGCGGCGGGTGCGGTGGGCTCGCTGGTCGGTCAGTTGGCCAAGCTGGCCGGATGCCGGGTGATCGGCACGGCGGGCGGTCCGAAGAAGTGCGACTGGGTGGTCAAGACCCTGGGTTTCGATGCCTGTGTCGACTACAAGACCGAGAATGTGCTCGACCGGATCGCCGCGCTGGCGCCGGCCGGTGTCAACGTGTTCTTCGACAATGTCGGCGGCGCGGTGATGGAGGCGGGCCTGGCCAATCTGGCGATGAATGCCCGCGTCGCCCTGTGCGGCGGCATCGCCGGCTACACGAAGATCATTCCCGGCCCGGCGAACTACATGCAGCTGGTCATGAAGCGCGCCCGCATGGAAGGCTTTCTCGTCGTCGACTACATGCCGCGCTGGCCGGAAGGCGTGGTCCGCATGAGCCAGTGGATCGCCGAGGGCAAGCTGAAGGAGACGGTCGACATCGCCGAGGGCTTCGATATGGCGCCCAAGGCCCTGATCGGCCTGTTCAGCGGCGCCAACATGGGCAAGCAGATCGTGAAGATTGGCGACGATCTGCAGAATTAGCCGTCGGACTAGTTGCCGTGCAGGATGGCCCGGATCTTGTTCGCCAGCGCCACCTTGGTGAACGGCTTCTGGATCAACTCGAAGGTATCCGACATGTCCTCGGCCTGCTGAATGGTATCGGCGGCGTACCCTGACATGAAGAGCACCTTGACGTCTGGTCGGCGTTCCCGGGCGTTCCGTGCCAGCACCGCGCCGTTCATGCCTTTGGGCAGGACGAGGTCTGTGATCATCAGATCGATTCTGCGGGTGCTCTCGATGATCTGGCACGCTTCATGGCCTTCCTCTGCTTCGATGGCCTGATACCCCAGTGAGGTGAGGATGCGGCTGACGAGGCTGCGAACCATCTCGTCGTCTTCGACCAAAAGTATGCATTCTCCGGCCTGCGCCATCGGCAAATCCAGCAGGCTTAGACGGGGCTTCAACGCCGAAACCGGCCCATCCACGGCGGGAAACAGCAAGTCCACCCTGGTTCCAATGCCCAAGGCGCTAGTGATATGCATCGCGCCACCGGATTGCCTGACGAAGCCGAACACCTGGCTGAGGCCGAGGCCGGTTCCCTTGCCTTGCGGCTTGGTGGTGTAAAACGGCTCCAGCGCCCTTTCCGCCACATCGTCGGGCATGCCCGTTCCGGTATCCGACACGGCGATGGATGTGTAACGCCCCTGCGTGACGTCTCCGGTTAGCTCTGGACGTGGTCCGTCGATTTCGGTGTTGGTCCCCTCGATAGACAGGGTGCCGCCATCCGGCATGGCGTCCCGGGCGTTCACGGCCAGATTGATCAGGGCGCTTTCCAGCTGGTTCTGGTCGGCTCGGATCTTCCACATCCCGTCCGGAAGCCGCGTCTGAATCTCGATAGTTTCTCCGAGCAGCCGGCGAAGCAGGCTGGTGAGTTCGGTCACCAGGTTCGGGATTTCCAGGATTTGCGGCATCAGCGGCTGGCGCCGGGAATAGGAAAGCAATTGCTGGGTCAGGCTGGTTCCCCGGCCAGCGGCCTTCAGCGCATCGCGGATCATCTCGCTCATTTCCGGACTCGGTGCGCGCTCCTGCATCAGTTCGAGATTGCCCTGGATGACCGCCAGCAGATTGTTGAAGTCGTGCGCGACGCCGCCGGCGAGTTGACCGATCGCTTCCAGTTTTTGGGACTGATGAAGCTGCTCCTCCTGGGTTTCCCGAGCTTTCTCCGCCTTGTTTCGCTCCAGGGCCATCTGGATGGTGGCGTGCAACTCCCGCTCGGAGAACGGCTTCAGCAGATAGCCGTAAGGCGCCGTTGTCTTCGCCCGTGTGAGCGTGGCCTCCTCCGAGTATGCCGTGAGATAGACAACGGGAATCTTGTGCTCGGGCGGCACCCGCGACGCTGTCTCGATCCCGTCGATGCTTCCGTCGATACGGATGTCCATCAGGATCAGATCGGGCCGGTCCCTGTCTATGGACTGGAGCGCCTGTTCGCCTGAAGCAACCACGGCCGGGACTTCGTATCCCAGTTTTTCAAGTTGCTGGCGAATGTGCAGGGCGACGATCCGCTCGTCTTCCACCACCATGATTCGGGAGGGTGTCATCGGGCGGCCTCACTTGGTTAGGGGAAATTTTACGAGAAACTCCGTCGCCGGAGACCTGCGCATGCTGAACGATCCCGCCAGCTGATCGGTCAGCAGGCTGACGAGTTGAAGACCCAGCGTCGGGGTCGTGGAAATATCGAACGTGTCGGGAAGGCCCACGCCGTTGTCGGCCACGGTGACCGCGACCATGGTGCCTGGCTGTTCCATCCGCAGGGTGATCGTGATCTGGCCCTGCGCCTGGTTGGGGAAGGCGTGCTTGAGTGCGTTTGACACCATTTCGTTCACTGCCAGGCCGCAGGGGATCGCTGTGTCAATAGGCAGCGTTATGGTCTCGGCGTCCACTGTCAGCGCAATTCGGTCGGCGTCGACGCCGTAGGAACTGGCGAGAGTCCGTACGAGGGACTCCAGGAAGTGGCCGAAATCCACCTCGGCGAAGTCGTTGGACTGGTAGAGGGTCTGGTGGATCAGCGCCATCGACCGTACCCGGTTCTGGCCTTCCCGAAGGATTTCCTGGACTATCGGATCGCTGATCATCGCCGATTGCAGGCCCAGCAGGCTGTCGATCACCTGAAGGTTGTTCTTCACCCTGTGGTGAATTTCCCGGAGCAGCACGTCCTTTTCCCGCAGCGCCGCCTCGATGCGGCCCTGGCGTTGCTTGCGGTCGGTGATATCGACGATCGCCGACAGGACCAGGGTGCCGCTATCGGTTTCGATCGGGTTCAGGCCGATCTCGACGGGAAACTCGCTGCGGTCCTTGCGGACGGCGTAGAGGTCGCGGTCGGCGCCCATGGGGCGGGACAGGGGATTCTCGAAGAACATGTTGCGCAGCGCCGGATGCGCGGTGCCGAAGCGTTCCGGAACCAGCATCTCGACCGGCTGGCCCAGCATCTCGTCACGGCTGTACCCGAAGACGATCTCGGCCTGGGCGTTGACGAGTTCCATGAGGCCGGCGGGATTGATCATGACCATGGCCGTGGGAGAAGCGTCTATGACCCGACGCAACCATTTCTCGCTCAGCCGAAGTGCGGCCTCTGTCCGTGCATGCTTGCCAGTGTCAGGTTGGAAAACGTCCTCGTTCATCACAAAACCTTACCCGCAATGCGCTGGTAACTCCCCATTATCCCAAGGATATATGCGATCGAAATCGTAGATCTCTTTGTTTAATAGCGTACACCCGAATATCGGCGGCAACCATCCGAAAATGATTAAATCCATGAAAGATGATTGTGTCTTGATGACGTATTTGCAAGTGCAAGTGCAAGTGCAAGTGCAAGTGAAAGTATAAGTAACGATGAAAACGCAAATAAAAATGAGGGTGCAAGGCCCGGTCGCGCTCCTGTCTGGAGCCGGAATATATTTGGCGGCCTTGAAATCACTGTCCAGGCAATCAACCGGATCGTCGGGACCAGCGACGATCCGTTGATGCAAAAGCCAGCCACGTGAGGGTTTTTAGACGCGCGTACAATGTAGTACGGTCCTCTTCCAGACAGGGGAGACGAAGATGACGAACGTGAACCGGCAATGGGTCGTCGCGGATGCGGCGGGCGGCAACGGGCTGGGCCTGACGCGGGACCAGTTCGAATATTGCGAGACCACCGTGCCCGAGATCGGCGACGGCGAGATGCTGGTGCGCAGTGTCTATTTCTCCTGCGATCCCATGAATCATGCCTGGGTCAAGGGCATGGAGGAACGTTTCAAGGCGATACCCGTCGGCGCGCCCATGTGCGGCGGCGTCGCCGGTCGGGTGGTGCAGTCGCGTCACCCCGACTTCAAGCCGGGCGACGCGGTGACCGGCTTCATGGAGTTCGCCGACTATGTGGCCACTGGACCCATGGACCGCACCGGCACGGCGCTGCAGCGGATTCCGGAAGGCTTTCCGCTGGCCTCGGGCCTCGCGACCCTGGGGATGAATGGCCTTTGCGCCTATTTCGGCATGAGCGACATCGGTCATGTGTTGCCGGGCGACACGGTGGTGGTGTCCGGCGCGGCGGGCGCTATCGGCAGCGTGGCGGGGCAACTCGCGAAACTGTCCGGCGCCCAGGTGATCGGCATTGCGGGCGGCGCGAAGAAATGCACGATGCTGACCGATGATCTCGGCTTCGACGCCGCCATCGACTACAAGTCCGAGGACGTCATGACCCGCATGGCGGCGCTGTGCCCCGAGGGCATCGATGTGTTCTTCGACAATGTGGGCGGCGCGATCCTCGACGCGGCGCTGGCCAACATGGCCCATGGCGGACGCATCGTGATCTGCGGCGGTATTGCAACCTACAACGCGCCGGGCCCCGGCCTGCAGAACCACATGGCGCTGGCCATGCGCGGCGTCACCATGGCCGGCTTTTTCTTTTTCGACTATATCGCCCGCTTTGACGAAGGCGTGAAACGCCTGGGTGCCTTGCTGAAGGCAGGGAAAATCAAGGAAGTCCTTGATGTTGCCGAGGGATTCGATGCCTACCCGGACGCGGCGCTTGGCCAGTTCCTGGGCCGCAACATCGGCAAGCAGCTGGTGAAGGTCGCCGACGATCCGGGCCAGTGACAGGCCAGCGAAGGGTTTTCCGCGTGCGTGCGTTAAAGCCCCTGTCAAGTTCAGGCAATACGGAGAGATACAGATGGCTAACAAAGCCCTGATTACCGCGCTGGTGGCCGGCATGGCCCTGACGACGGGTGCTATCGCCGGTGTCGGCACGGCCTTTGCGGGTTCCCATGAAGGCCGCGGCCACGGTGGCGGCCACGGTGGCGGTCACGGCCGCATGCTCGAGAAGCTGGATACGGACAAGGACGGGTCGGTCAGCAAGGCGGAATACGAAGCCAAGCGCGCCGCTGACTTTACGGTGGCCGACGCCAACAAGGACGGCAACGTCACCCAGGACGAGTTGAAGGCTTTCCACGAGAAGAAGATGGCCGAGCGCAAAGCCAACCGCGAAAAGCGCATGTACGATCATCTGGACGCCAACAATGACGGCAAGGTGACGAAGGACGAATTCGCCAGCGCCGGGAAGTTCGACCGGATGGACAAGAACAACGACGGCAAGATCACGGCCGACGAGATGCACCGTCGCGGCAAGGGCCCGCACGGTGGTTATGGCGGCCCCGGCGGTCCGGATGATGATGACGATTCCGACACGGCGCCTTCCGAATAACGGGCGGCACCGGGATACCGAAGGGCGTCCGGCATGGCCGGGCGCCCTTTCCTTTTGCCGGCCGCGCATGTCATGCTCGCGGCGAGCTAATGGAGTATCAGCCCATGCCCCGGATCACCGCCAACGGCCTTTCCCTCGAATATGACGAACGGGGCAGGAAGGACGATCCCGCCATCCTGCTGATCATGGGCCTGGGCGCCCAGATGGTGCTGTGGCCCGACATGTTCTGCGACATGCTGGCGGACCAGGGCTTTCGCGTCATCCGGTTCGATAACCGCGATATCGGCCTGTCGCAGAAGTTCGACGGCGCGGCGGTTCCCGGCGTGCAGGAGATCATCGCCGGCCTGATGGCGGGCAAGCCGTTGCCGGTGCCGTACCTACTTGGCGACATGGCGGCCGATGCCGTCGGCATGCTCGATGCGCTGGGCATCGGCAGGGCGCATGTGGTAGGCGCCAGCATGGGCGGCATGATCGCCCAACTCGTCGCTATCCATCATGCCTCAAGGGTGGCGTCTCTCACCTCGATCATGTCGACCAGTGGCCGCTACGGCCTGCCGCCGGGCAAGCCCGAGGCCATGGAAAAGCTGCTGACGCGCCCGGCTGGGACGGACAGGAAGTCGGTCGTCGATCATTCGGTCATGCTTGCGGGCGTCATCGGCAGCCCGGCCTATCCGGTTCCCGAAGAACATCTGCGCGCCTTCTCCGAGAGAACCTACGATCGGTCATTCTATCCAGAAGGCATGCCCCGGCATTACGCGGCCATCCTGTCCTCGGGTGGCCGCGAGGCCCTGTTGCCGGGGGTCACGGCACCGACCCTGGTGTTGCACGGCAGCGAGGATCCGCTGCTTCCGGTCGAGCATGGCCACGACACGGCCCGGCTCATTCCCGGCGCCGCTCTCGAGGTGATCGAAGGCATGGGGCACAACCTGCCGCCGCAACTCAACATGCGCTTGGCGACCCTGATCGGGCGGCATGCAAAGGCGGCTGAGGCCTGAACCAGGCGGCCGCTGCTTACTGCCCCGGTGCGGGCAACGCCTGGCCCTGACCCTGCGCCAGGGCGCGCAGTGTCTCCATCACCCATTGCTCGCGCGCAGGGTCCTCGGGCGAGGCGAAGGAGACAGCCAGAGAATCGCTGGCGATCGGCCCCTGCACCACTGGCGAGGCCAGGATGTTTCGCTCCAGCAGGGTGGCGATCTGGCGGCCCGAATTGTCGGCGGTCAGCGCCGTTACCATGGCGCGGCCTTCGGGTGTCAGCTTCAGCATGATCGCGCCGGCCCCCCGCATGTTCTCGCCTTCTGCAACGGCCTCGATCCTGTCCGTGAGGTCGATGGAGGTGCCGACCGCCCATATATCGATGCGGTCCGGCGCCTGCAGCGCGTCGATCTCGTCCATGGGCACGCCGCTCTCGACCAGCCGGATGACGCCGTTGGCGTCATAGAGGTCCTCGTCCTGCGATACTTCGCGCAGCACACGGTTGCCGCGCACGATCAGCAGGGTTGTGACGTCGTTGGCATCGAGAAAGGTCTCCAGCCGGCCCGCGTCCGCCGGCCCTGCGCGCAGCACCGGCCCCACATCCGATGGTCCGGCCAGATCAAGCTGTCCGGGCGTGAACGAAAAAATACCCTCGACGGGCGCCATGTAGAGGCGCGGTGCCTCGGCATGGGCCGCTGGCGCGGCGACGAAACCCAGTACGATCAGGGCAGCGAGCTTGCGCAACATCAATGTCTCCCGGGATCAGCGCCGGCAATCCGCCGGCTGTCGCTGCGCTAACGCCGCCTGCAGCAGGGTGTTCCGCGCGGCGTCGGCGCCTATTCGGCGGCCTTCTTCTCGGCCTCGCCCTTGTCCAGTTCGGCGGCGTCCTGGGTGAACAGGCGTTCCAGTTCCACGGCGGCCAGACGGGCGCGCTGGCGCAGGCGCTCCTCGTCGCCGGCCAGGGCGAAATCGTTGGCCAGGCGCTCCTCGTCGTGGCGGCGGAAGGTGTCGATCGTCCGCTCCGCGCGGTCGCGGGACAGGCCGAGGCCAAGCAGGATGTCTTCGGTCAGCTTGAGCGCCGAGTGGAAGGTCTCGCGGCGCAGGCTGGTTACGCCCAGTTCCATCAGCGCATGGGCATGGTTGCGATCGCGGGCGCGGGCGAATACCGGCACATGCGGAAAGCTGCTGCGGACGATCTGGGCGGTTCGGAGCGCGGCCTCGGTGTCGTCGATGGCCAGCACGAAGGCCTTCGCATCGCCGACGCGCGCGGCATGCAGGATGTCGGGACGCGAGGCATCGCCATAATAGATCTCGTTGCCGAACCGTCGCACGAAATCGACCTGCTCCGAACTGACATCGAGCGCCGTGAACGGAATGCCGCGCGCCCGCAACACACGGGCAACGATCTGGCCGAACCGGCCCAGGCCCGCGATCACCACGAAGCCGGGCTCGCGCTCGGGCATGTCGTCGAAATCCGTCCTTGCCGCCTCCTGCGCCGACGAAAGCAGCGAGTCGAGCTTGAGAAGCAGCGGCGTCGCCATCATCGACAGGGTGACAACCACGCTCAGCAGGCTCGCGGTTTCAGCGGGCATGATCTGCCCGGCGGTCGCTGCCGTCAGGATGACGAAAGCAAATTCGCCGCCCTGCGAGATGGCCAGCGCGAGCCGCCGCGAGGGCCGGTCACCCAGGCCGCTGAAGCGTCCAAGACCATAAAGGACCAGCGCCTTGACGGCGAGCAGCAGCAGCACGAGGCCGAGGATCAGCAGCGGCTTCTGCAGGAAAAGCGCCAGGTTCAGCGACATGCCGATGGCGGTGAAGAACAGGCCCAGCAGCAGGCCCTCGAACGGCGCGATGTCGGCTTGCAATTCATGGCGGTAATCGGATTCGGCCAGCAGCGCGCCGGCGATGAACGCGCCCAGGCCCGCGGTCAGGCCGCCCAACTCCATCAGCAGGGCCGCTGTCACCACGGTTAGCAGCGCTGCCGCGGTCATGGCCTCGCGCACGCCGGATCGCGCGATCAGGGGAAATACCCGGTTCAGCAGCAGCCTGCCGCCGACCACCACCACGGCGATGAAACCGATGGCCTTGAGCGCATCCAGCGTCGACATGCCGACCGTGTCTGCGCCGCCGAGCGCAAACAGCGGCAGCAACGCGATCAACGGGATCGCGGCCAGGTCCTGGAACAGCAGGATCGAGAAGGCGGTGCGGCCGTGGCGGGCGCTCAGTTCCTTCTGCTCCTCCAGCACCTGCAGGGCGAAGGCCGTCGAGGACAGCGCCAGGGTCAGGCCGATCAGCAATGCCGTCAGAAACGGCAGGCCGGCAAGGACGCCAAGCCCCGCCAGCGCGGCGCCGGTCAGCGCCACCTGCGCCGATCCCAGGCCGAAGACCGGGATCCGCATGGTCCACAGCCTCTTGGGCCGCAACTCCAGGCCGATGATGAACAGCAGCAGCACCACACCGAACTCGGCGAAATGCAGGATGGTCTCGACCTGATAGACCGAATAGATCAGGCCCAGCCCGAATGGACCGATGACGATGCCGGCAAACAGGTAACCGAGCACCGATCCAATGCCCAGTTTGCGCGCGATAGGTGCGGCGAACACCGAGGCGGCCAGGAACAGGGCGATTTCAACAAGCACGCTGTCAGTCATCAGATTCTCATCGCCTCGGAAATTTCAGGCGGCGACATGGTGACACGAACCGAATGGATTTGCCGCGCAAGGTTTTGCGAGGCGGCCCGTCTTCTGGTGCATCGGCCGGCGCATGTCAGGCCCGCAGCGCATGATGGTTGATGCATGGCGAAGGGGGATATAAATTCCATATGTCACATCCAGAGTATGCTTAATGATGTATAGAACATGATAACTGCCCCGCAATTGCGGGCGGCCCGCGCCCTGCTCGGGTTGAGCCAGCAGCAACTCGCCGATCTGGCGAGTCTGTCGGTGCCGACCATCCAGCGTATGGAATCGAGCGACGGCGTCATCCGCGGCAATGTCGATTCCCTGATGAAACTGGTCGGCGCGCTGGGCGTCGCCGGTCTCGAACTCATCGACGAGGGCGCGGTCAGCGCCGGCGGCGGGCGGGGTATCCGCTTCAAGAGTGGGGGATAGCCATGTTTGGCGGCCTTCGTCCATCTGGCGCCGCGGATCGGGCTTGTTGCCGGTCCGGTATGGCCGCGGGGTAGACGAGTGTCCGGCAACATCATTCTCTGGTGTGTCGCGGGGTTGCTGTCGCTGGCTCCCGCCGCAGTGGCGCTGGTGCACTGGAAATCTGCTGGAGTCACCATTTACGGCGCGTGCCTGGTTCTGACCCTCGGGCTGCTTGCCTTGGCCATCATGCAACTTTTGGGCGCGGGACCAGCGCTCGACGTGACGCTGCAGATCGGACTGCCATGGATCGGGGCGCATTTCCGCAGCGATGGCCTGTCGGCGCTGTTCATGGGCCTGATCAATCTCGGCGGCGCCGCGGCCAGCCTCTATGGTCTTGGCTATGGCCGCCACGATCACGCGCCGCACCGGACGTTGCCGTTCTATCCCGCCTTCCTTGGCGCCATGAACCTCGTCGTCATCGCCGACGACGCCTTCACGTTTCTGGTCTCCTGGGAATTCATGTCGCTGACGTCCTGGGCGTTGGTGATGGCGCAGCACCGGGTCGCCGGCAATGCGCGCGCCGGCTACGTCTACATCCTGATGGCCAGCTTCGGGACCATGGCCCTGCTGCTCGCCTTCGGCCTGCTGGCGGGTCCCGCCGGCGGCTATGCGTTCGACGTCATGCGCGCCGGCCATGCCCAGTTCCTGTCCGCCTCGCTGGTGCTGGTGCTCGCCCTGGTCGGCGCGGGCTCGAAGGCCGGCCTGGTGCCGCTGCATGTGTGGCTGCCGCTCGCCCATCCCGCCGCGCCCAGCCACGTTTCGGCCCTGATGAGTGGCGTGATGACCAAGGTGGCCGTCTATGCCTTTGTGCGGATCACCTTCGATCTGCTTGGGCAGCCGGTCTGGTGGTGGGGCATGCTGGTCCTTGCGGCAGGCGGCATCACCACGGCGCTCGGCCTGCTTTATGCCCTGATGGAACGCGACCTGAAGCGCGTGCTGGCCTACAGCACCATCGAGAATATCGGCTTCATCTTCGTCGGATTGGGTCTCGCGCTTGCGTTCCAGTCGAACGGCCTGCACGCCGCAGCGGCGCTGGCATTCACAGCCGCGCTGTTCCACGCGCTCAATCATACCCTGTTCAAAAGCCTGCTGTTCATGGGCGCCGGCTCGGTGCTGGCGGCGACCGGCGAGCGCGACCTTGATCGTCTCGGCGGGTTGATACACCGCATGCCGGTAACCGCCGGATTGTTCCTGGTGGGATGCGCGGCGATATCGGCGCTGCCGCCACTGAACGGCTTCGTGTCCGAGTGGCTCACCTTGCAGGCGGTCCTTGAAAGCCCGCAATTGCCGCAATGGGGATTGAAGATCATGGTGCCCGCCATTGCGGCCTTGCTGGCGCTCGCGGCGGCGCTCGCCGCCGCCTGCTTCGTGCGCGCCTTCGGGATCGGGTTTCTCGGCCGGCCGCGCAGCGAGGCGGCCGCGCAGGCGCATGAAGTGGACCGCTGGTCGCTGGCGGCGATGGCGGTGCTGGCGCTGCTGTGCCTGCTGGTCGGGATCCTGCCCGGATTCGTCATCGATGGCCTGGCGCCGGTTGTCAGCGGGTTGGTCGGCGCCCGCATGCCGAGCCAGTCGCAGGAGCCCTGGCTATCCCTTGTTCCGGTAGCGGCCGGCAAGGGATCCTACAATGGCCTGCTGGTCTTCTGTTTCGTCTTGGTGTCAGGCTGGCTGGCGGCGTTCGCCATTCATCGGCTTGCCTCGCGCGCCACGCGGCGCGCACCGGCCTGGGATTGCGGCAGGCCCGATCCCAGTCCCGCCGCCCAGTACACCGCCGGCAGCTTCGCCCAGCCGATCAGGCGGGTCATGGGGACGCTGGTGTTCGATGCGCGTGAAATCGTCGTCATGCCGCAGCCCGGCGACATGACGCCGGCGCGCTTCACCCTGGAGTCCCGCGACCTGATCTGGGAGTGGCTTTTCCTGCCCATCGCCGCGATCGTGGGCGCGGTCGCAGGCCGTCTCAATCAACTGCAATTCCTGACCATCCGGCGATACCTCACCCTGGTGTTCCTGTCCCTTGTCATCCTTTTGCTGGTTCTGGCCATATGGTGATCGCCGATTTCATCGTGCAGGGCGCCCAGATGCTGCTGGTGCTGGTGCTGGCTCCCCTGTTGACTGGTTTCATCCGCAAGGTGAAGGCCCGGCTCCAGCTTCGGCGCGGGCCCTCGATTTTCCAGCCTTACCGCGACCTGCTCCGGCTGTGCCGCAAGGAGGTGGTGATGGCCGAGAACGCCTCGTGGCTGTTCCGGGTCATCCCCTATATCGTCCTGTCCGCGACCTGGGTGGCCGCATCGCTCGTGCCCACCTTCGCCACGGGGCTGATGTTCTCCTGGACCGCGGACCTGATCGCCATCGTGGCGCTGCTGGGCAGTGCCCGCTTCTTCCTGGCGCTCGCGGGCATGGACGTGGGCACCGCGTTCGGCGGCATCGGCGCCAGCCGCGAGAGCATGATCGCCATGCTCGCCGAACCGGCCATGATCATGATCGTGTTCGTTCTGGCACTGGTGGCGGGATCGACCCAATTGTCGAGCGTCGCCGATTTCGTCCTCAATACCCATGTGGGCCTGCGCGTCTCGCTCGGCCTGGCGATGATCGCCCTGATGATGGTGACGATCGCGGAAAACGCCCGCATTCCGATCGACAATCCTGCCACCCACCTGGAACTCACCATGGTTCACGAGGCCATGGTGCTGGAATATTCGGGCCGGCATCTGGCGGTGATCGAACTGGCGTCGTCGCTGAAGCTGCTGCTCTACATTTCGCTGATTGCCTGCGTGTTCGTGCCGTGGGGGCTTGCATCGTCAGGCGAGGGGGCTGCGGCCTACCTTCTCGGCGGCGCAACCTATGCGGCCAAGCTGGTTGTCGCCGGCTTCGTCCTCGCAGTCTTCGAGACATCCTTCGCCAAGATGCGCGTATTCCGGGTCTCCGGCTTCCTCGGCGCCGCGCTGATGCTCGGGCTGCTCGGCACCCTGCTGCTGTTCGTGTCGCGGAGCATCTGAATGCACGGGATAACGTTCGATATCGCTCATCTGCTGGCTGGCGGCCTGGTGCTGGTCAGCTTCATGCTGCTGTATCAGGACCGGCTGCTGGCACTGGTCAATACCTATGCCCTGCATGCCATCCTGCTGTCGCTGTCGGTAAGCTGGCAGGCCCATGCGCAGGACGCGCCGCACCTTTATGTCACCGCCGCGATCGCGCTGGCCTTCAAGGCCATTGCCATACCCGTAGCCCTGCGACGGATCATCTATCGACTCGGCCTGAACCGCGAGATCGAAAACGTGGTCGGGGTCGGCCTGACCATGCTGGTCGGCATGGCTCTGGTGGCGTTGTCGCTGGTGGTCATGTTGCGGGTCACGTCGATGGTGGACCCGCTGGCCCGCGAGGATCTTGCCTTTGCCCTGTCCGTGCTGCTGCTCGGGCTGCTCATCATGGTGACGCGGCGCAATGCCATCGGCCAGGTGATCGGCTTCATGTCGTTGGAGAACGGACTGATCCTGGCCGCAACGGGCGCCCGGGGCATGCCGCTTGTGGTCGAGATCAGCGTGGCGTTTTCGGTACTGATCGCGTTCATCGTGATCGGCATCTTCCTGTTTCGCATCCGCGAGCGTTTCGACACGGTGGACCTGGAGGCCCTGGACAATGTCCGGGGCGAGCAGCGATGACCGGACTCCACATCGACGCCGTCGCCCTGGTGTTGCTGGTGCCGGCAGTGTCTGCCGGGGTGCTGGCATTGCTGCCGAATTACAGGATTTCGGCCCGGCTCAACGTGCTGGCCTCGTTCGTGACCCTGCTGGCCGCGTTGTCCATGCTGATCCATAAGCCGGAGACGGGCAGCTATTTCCTGGTCGACGATCTGAATATCGTCTTCATCCTGCTCAACTGCTTTGTCGCCTTCACCACCAGTGTGTTCAGCGCCAGCTACATCGCCCATGAACTGGAGATTGGCCGGCTGACGCCAGCCTATCTGCGATTCTACCACGCCATGTATCAGGCGATGATGTTCGGCATGAACATGGCGCTGGTCGCCAACAATCTCGGCCTGATGTGGGTGGCGATCGAACTGGCGACCCTGACAACCGTGCTGATGGTCGGCATCTACCGCACCCATGAGGCGCTTGAGGCTGCCTGGAAGTATTTCATCCTCGGCAGCGTCGGCATCGCCTTCGCCCTGTTCGGCACCATCCTGGTTTACGTCGCGGCCCAGCCGGTGGTGGGCGAGGGGCTGCAGGGCATGGTGTGGACAGTGCTGATCCAGCGGGTCGCCGACTTCGATCCGGCGCTGCTGAACGTGGCGTTCGTGTTCCTGTTGCTGGGCTACGGCACGAAGGTTGGGCTTGCGCCGCTGCACGCCTGGCTGCCCGATGCGCATTCCGAAGGCCCCACGCCGATTTCGGCCGTGCTTTCGGGCCTGCTGCTGAACGTGGCGCTCTATGCGGTGCTGCGGTTCAAGATGCTGCTTGCCGCCAATGATTCAGCGATCGCACCGGGACCGCTGATGGCGATCATGGGCCTGACGTCGCTGCTGTTCGCGGGCTTCATGCTGTACCGGCGACGCGACATCAAGCGGCTGTTCGCCTATTCGTCCATCGAGCATATGGGCATCATCGTGTTTGCGTTCGGCATGGGCGGCCCGCTCGCCAATTTCGCCGGGCTGCTCCACATGACCATGCACAGCCTGACCAAGTCGGCGATCTTTTTCGCGGTCGGACACATTTCCCAGGTGAAGGGGACACAGCGGATCGCGGAAATCCGCGGGCTGACGGAAACCCATCCGCTGCTCGGATGGGGCCTGGTGCTGGGCGTCGTCGCCATCGCGGGGATGCCGCCGCTGGGCATCTTTCTCAGCGAGTTCCTGCTGGTGACGTCGACCTTCGCGCGCGAGCCGATGCTTGCCCTGTTGCTGGTTTTAGGGCTGCTGGTTGCGTTCGGGGCTCTGCTGCTGCGGGTGCAGGGCTTTGCGTTCGGCGAGCCGACAGGCAGCAGGGCGCCGGTGGAAGCCTCCTATGTGCCCATGTTCGGTCACCTCGCATTGGTTTGCGTTGCCGGCATCTATCTGCCGCCGCCGCTGGTTGCGTGGTTCCAGCATGTCGCGCTTCAGCTGGGTTAGGGGGGAGTCGGGCCGTGGCGGTGTTGAGCGATATTCTTTCCCAGGGCGTGCCGGTCCCGGCCCACCGACCCTGGCCCCGCGTCATGGTCTCGGCCCGTCTCTGGAAGCTGGCGGCGCAGGGCCTGGCCGACGGGCATTGGAGCCTGCTCGATCTTTCCGCCGAGGCCGCCGCGGTTCACATGACCCTGTTCGAGGAACGGACAACCAGTGTCGCCGTGATCAGCCTGGATTGTCCCAAGGGGCGCTTTCCCTCGGTAGGCAGCGTCCACGCGCCCGCGATCCGGCTGGAGCGGACCATCCAGGATCTGTTCGGGTTGATCGCCGACGGTGCGGTGGATACCCGGCCATGGATGGATCACGGCGTCTGGGGAGTGCGCCATCCGCTTGGCGAGGTGACCGAGCCTGCCGGAGAAAGCGCCGGTTACGCGTTCCTGGCCGCGGAAGGCGAAAGCCTGCACCGGATTCCCGTGGGACCGGTCCATGCGGGCATCATCGAGCCGGGTCATTTCCGGTTTACCGCCAATGGCGAGACGGTGGTGCGACTGGAAGAACGGCTTGGCTATGTGCATCGGGGCATCGAAGGGTTGATGCGCGGCGCGGATATCGGCCGGGCGGCCAGATTGGCCGGCCGGGTTTCCGGCGACAGCACGGTTTGCTATGCCCTGGCCTTCGCGCGCGCCGCCGAGGTGGCGGTGGACGTCGACGTTCCTGCCCGTGCCCACTGGCTGCGGGCGCTGATGGCCGAGATGGAGCGGCTGGCCAACCATCTGGGCGACATCGGCGCCATCTGCAACGACGCTGCATTCGCCTTCATGCACGCCCATTGCGGGGTGTTGCGCGAGCGCGTCCTGCGCGCCGCCGATACCTGTTTCGGCCACCGGCTCATGCGGGATTGCATCGTGCCGGGCGGCATGGCGGTCGATCTGGACGATCCGGGCGTGGCCGTGATTGACGCATTGATGGCCGAGATCCGGCGGCGTTTTCCGGCGCTGGTGAAAATCTACGACAATACGGCCTCGCTGCAGGATCGCACCGTGGGCGCCGGCACGCTGGATCCCGCGCTGGCGCAACGCTTCGCGGCGGGGGGCTTCGTGGGCCGGGCGTCCGGCCGGCTGTTCGACGCCAGGCGCATGATCCCATACGCGCCGTACGGCCAGCTGCGGTTCGAGGTGCCGCTGCTGGTTGAAGGCGACGTCAATGCCCGCGTCTGGATCCGCATCCGGGAAGTGGAGCAGAGCCTCGCGCTGATCGACCAGATACTGGCGGCGATGCCGGCGGGCGACATCTGCACCGGCCTGCCGGCCGGTGGCGGCGAGGGCATGGCGCTGGTCGAGGGATTTCGCGGCGACGTCCTGGTATCGCTGCGCCTCGGTGAATCGGGGAAGATCGAGCGATGCCGCATGCGCGATCCATCGTGGTTCCAGTGGCCGCTGCTGGAGGCGGTCATCGAAGGCAACATCGTCGCCGACTTTCCCCTCTGCAACAAATCGTTCAACTGCTCCTATGCGGGGCACGACCTCTAGGAACCGATGATGCGCAGCCTGCTGCTCCAAGGATTATTCCGCCGCCCGCTGACCGAGGCGCCGCCGGTTCCCGACGCGGCGGATCTCGCGGCGCTGGCCGACCATCTCGATATCGCGGCCCGGCGCCGGCTCGGACGAAGCCTGTCCATCCGGCATGTGGACGCCGGCTCGTGCAATGGCTGCGAACTGGAAGTTCATGCCCTGAACAATGCATTCTACGACCTGGAACGCTATGGCCTCCGGTTCGTCGCGTCGCCGCGGCACGCCGACGTCCTGTTTGTCACGGGTCCGGTGACCAGGAACATGCGCGAGGCGCTGGAGCGAACCTACAATGCAACCCCGTCGCCGAAATGGGTGGTCGCGGTCGGCGACTGCGCGGCCGATGGCGGCCTGTTTGGTGGCAGCTACGCGGTGGAAGGCGGCGTATCCCGGGTGATCCCGGTCGACCTGCACATAACGGGCTGCCCGCCCAATCCGACGGCGCTGCTCAAGGGTCTGCTGTCGCTGATGGAGCGATAAGCGGTTTCAGCCGTTCGGTCGCTGGATGCGGCGTGCGCCCGGCGGCGGCGGGTCCTCGGGCGGGCCGGCGAAGCACTGGGCCATGGCCATCCAGCGCGTCGCCGTGTCGCCGGTCGCGCGCAGGCCGGTATCGGCCACGTTGCGGACCTGGGTCACCACCTGGCAGAAATCCATCGCCGTGCCCTCGATGCGGTTGGTGTCGCTGGGATCATGCCACTCCCAGACTGCGCCGGACGGCGCGGTCAGGCGGACATAGGGCGGCTCGGCGGGCACCTCGAGCTTGCGGTTCACGAAGGTCCAGCCATAGGTGTTGATGCCGATCACCGCCACGTTGCGGATGCGGTCGTGGTCAATGCGCTCCACGCCGAGCACGTCGTAGACCGCCTGCGCGTGCGACCAGGTTTCCATCAGCCGCGCGGTGATGCACGAGCGGACGGACATGTCCGGCCCGCCCCATTTCACCCTGGCTTTCGGGTCGCCGACGGCGAACTGGTCGGCGGTGTCGCGGTAGAGGTCTCGCCAGCGCGCCAGCAGGGCGCGCCCTTTGATGCCGCCGAGCCAGGCATGGTTGAACTGCAAATGGGTGCCGCCGGCCTTGACGTAGTCGGCCAGCTCGCGGCGGAACTTCAGGAACGCGTCGGCGTCCACCAGGGTCAGGCAGGCGGCGTAGTTCCACATGTGCAGGTGGGCGATGACGTCGTTGATGGTCCAGCCCTTGAACTGGGTGGCGCGGTCCCAGTCGGCGTCGGCCAGCGGCTCCAGCAGGCGGTGGATCGCGTCGCTCTCGTCGCGGAAATCGGCGGCCTGTTCCATGCGGTTTTCCCCGTTTGCTCTCGGCCCGGTCTATAGCCGGGCGGCGCGCGTCTTGCCACCGTCGTTATATTGTGGCGCCCCCGCATGTGACGGATCAGATCTGCCCGATTTGGAACGTACGCTACCTGTAGCGGACATCCAGAGTCCGTCGGCTAGGCCGCAAGTAACCGCAGGTCGTAATCATTGAAAACCGTAGATCACGGCATCATCGGCTAGTGGGCGCCCATTTAAATCAAAGAACGCCTTTACCCTTTCGAACTCAGACAGAAGCCAGTGATCGAAGGTGTCCCAGCAGCCAAGAGAAGTGTCCCCCAACCCTCTCGTTGCTCGATAGACAGAGCCATCAGGTCTCATCACGCCTCGCGATCCGTCCCACGCATAGAAGGCAAAGATATAGTGATTTTCCGGCAGAGCGGCCGGCCTCTCCAATCGATTTGGATCGGCAAGATCATAGGGCATGCGCAACATAACATTGTCCGACCGATCGTAGCTCTGGCGGACGCCACTAACGCTGATGTCGTTCGAAAACATGCGTAGACCGTTCGAAATTTCCAGAAACTCCATTATTGGGCGTGGGATCGATATGTCGTAGTTACGACCATATTCGACACATTGCTTTGACGAAACTGGTCGGAAAGTCGTGTGCATATAAGCTAGCGGCCCCAGATGCTTTATTTGGCCAATCAGCCGCATGCCGTCACCATCATCTACCATGCCCAAGTGCGCCCAAGCCATCATCGGTCGCAGAATACGCTCTTCAAACATGTCTCTTTGCATGACGACCTACGTAATCTCACTCAGGCTACAGAATTTCGAAGGCACGCCTTCAAGCTGGCGAACTTAAAGCCCTCGGTGTCCGCGTCCACCCATAGCGGACATCAGGCTCACTTACCTTGGATGATGCCCGACGCCCGCCAGCCCAGCGCCATGGCCGGGCCGTTGGTGTTGCCGGAGACGAGGCCGGGCATGACCGAGCAGTCGGCGACCCTCAGGCCCTCGACGCCCTTCACCCTGAGCTCATTATCGACGACGGCGGAATTGTCGCGGCCCATGCGGCAGGTGCCGGTGGCGTGCAGGCCGCTGGTCGACATGCGGCGGGCCGACATCAGGATGTCCTCGTCGGACTGGGCCTTTTCGCCGGGGATCACTTCCTCGCCCACATAGGGCAGGAGCGCGGGCCGGCGAACGTAGTCGCGCATGTAGCGGACCATGCGCACGACGGTTTCCTGGTCGTAGGCTGTGCTCAGCCAGTTGGGCTCGATGCTGGGCGGCGCGTCCGGATCGGCGGACGTCACCGAGATGCTGCCCTCGCTGGTCGCCTGCACCAGCTGGCCGTAGATGTTGAAGCCCGGCACCTTGTCGGGATGGGCGAGCGGAACCGGGAAATTGTCGGCGGTGCGGGCGAAGGTGAACGCGCCCATGAACAGCTGCATGTCGGGCCGGTCCCGCTCCGGCGTGCTGCGGGCGAAAGCACCGATCTCATAGGGGCCGGTCGCCATCGGCCCGTTGTGGAAGGCGTAGTACTGCAGCAGGCTGAGGGCGAGGCCGATGCCCTGGTAGCGGTGGTTGAGGCCTTTGATGCCCTTGAGCCGGTGCGGCATGCCGTAGCCCACATGCTCGCGCATGCGCCGGCCGCAGTCCGGGCTGTCGGCGACCACGTCGATGCCCACGGCCTTGAGGTCGGCGGCGGGACCGATGCCAGAGCGCTGCAGGATCACCGGCGACATGATGGTGCCGGCCGAGACGATGATCTCGCCCGCCGCGCGGAACTCCACCGGCCGGCCGTCCTGGCGCGCGGCGACGCCGATGGCGCGCTTGTCCTCGAACAGGATGCGGTCGACCATCACGCCGGTCTCGATCCGCAGGTTCGGCCGTTTGCGGGCCGGGTCGAGGAACGCCCGCGCCGAACTGACGCGCCGCCCGTTGCGGATGGTGTGGGCATAATAGCCGACGCCTTCCAGGTCCGGATGGTTGAGCTCGTCGCGCTCCGGCAGGCCCATCTCCTTGCCGGCCTCGAGCATGGCCGTGGTCGCGGCATAGCGGAACTTGCCGGCGCTCACATGCAGCGGGCCGCCCGCGCCGCGATAGTCGGTGGCGCCCAGATCGTGGTCCTCGATCGCCTTGAACGCCGACTTCATGTCCGACCAGCCCCAGCCAGATCCGCCCAGCGCCTCCCAGTCCTCGTAGTCGTTGGGATGGCCGCGCGAATAGATCATGCCGTTGATCGAGCTCGATCCGCCCAGCACCTTGCCGCGCACCCAGATTTCGCGTGACGGCACGCCGGGAACGCGCTCCTGGTCGACCTTGAAATGCCAGGCGTGAGCCGGGTCCTTCACCAGCTTGCCGATGCCCTTGGGCATGCCGATCAGCGGGCTGGTGTCCTCGCCGCCCGCCTCCAGCAGCAGCACCTTGTGCGCCGGGTTCTGCGACAGCCGGTTGGCGAGGACGCAGCCGGCTGAGCCGGCGCCGACGATGATGTAGTCGAACGCGTCCATGCGATGTTTCCCGTTGACGCCTAGCGGTTGGTGAGACGCTCCGCCGCGTGCTTGCCGGAAAGATAGCCGAACACCATGCCGGGCCCAAGCGTTCCGCCGGGGCCGCCATAGGTCATGCCGAACGGCGAGGCCATGACGTTGCCGGCGGCGTACAGGCCCGGGATGGCGTTGCCGTCGATATCGACCACGTTGCCGTGGACGTCGGTCTTCGGACCGCCCTTGGTGCCGAGCGCGCCAGAGCGCACCTCGACGGCGTAATAGGGGCCCTTGACCAGCGGGCCCAGGGTCGCCTCCTTGGTGCCCTTCTTGTAGGGGTCGCCCCACCAGCAGTCGAAGGCACTCTCGCCACGCCCGTAATCCGGGTCGGAGCCGGCGGCGCAGTTGGCGTTCCAGCGTTCGACGGTCTTTTCCAGTGCGTCGCCGGATATGCCCAGCTTGTCCGCAAGCGCCTGCAGGGTCGGCGCGCGCATCACCCAGTCGGGCGCTTCGCCGGGTCCGGCGGACAGCATGCCGAAGCCGTAGTTTTCCAGGTAATGCTGGTCGAAGATCAGCCAGCTCGGGATGTTCTCGTATTCGAACCTGGCCACGTCCTCGACATGGAAGGCATTGCCGAAGGCGTTGTAGTTGGCGGCCTCGTTGGTGAAGCGGCGGGCCTTGCGGTTGACCATGATCGCGCCCGGCATGGTGCGCTGGCCCATGATCATCATCCGCTCCATGGAGTTCTCCTCCACCGGGACGGACGCGACCGGCGTCCACCACGCCTCGCGCATGTTGCCCAGCATGGCGCCGGCCTTCATCGCCATCTTCAGGCCGTCACCGGTGTTGGTCCTGATCGAGACCTGGTGGGTGAGCGGGCCGCGCAGGAAGGCGCGCTTCAGGTCGTCGTTCCACTCGAAGCCGCCGGTCGCCAGGATCACGCCCTTGCGCGCCCGGACGCGGACTTCGCCACCCGGCGTGTCGAACACCACGCCGGTGATGGCGCCATGCTCCAGGATCAGTTCCTTGGCCGCATGATCGGTCCTGGGCTCGATCCCGCGATCCAGGCATCCGCGCAGCAAGCGGCCGATCAGCGCCTGGCCGCAGCCGCGCTCGTTGCGGATCTTGCGGCGGGCGATTTCCTCGGCGGAGGCCGGCTGCGGCACCGACTTGCCCAGCGGCGTCTCGCTCATGGTGATGTGGGGGTTGGGATAATAGGGCGAGGGCGTCACCCGGGATGCCCACTCGCCCAGCTCGTCATAGGCATAGATCGGGCACTCGATCGTGCGCCCGCCCTTGGGGCTGCCGCCGGGGAATTCCGGATGATAATCGGGCATGTCCTTGACCGAATAGAACTGCACCGGCGTGCGGGATTCGAGGAAGTTCACCATCTCCGGCCCTGCATCCACATAGGCGGCGGCCAGCTTCTCGTCGATCAGGTCTCGCGACAGCGACATGATGTAGGTGTAGGCCTTGTCGCGGCTGTCATCGATGCCGTGATCCTTCATGTGCGGATTGTTCGGAATCCACACCTGACCGCCCGACCATGCCGACGTGCCGCCGACCTTGTCGGCCTTCTCGAACACGCCGACCGTCGCGCCGCCCTCGGCCGCGGTGATCGCCGCCGTCAGGCCAGCCGCGCCGGTGCCCAGCACCACCACATCATATTCCTGCATTCCCCGTCTCCGTGCCATCATTTATGACGCACGTTATATGACGGTTGCCGGCTGGTCTATCGGGAAATTCGGCCTGCCGGAACACCGACTGGTCTCGTTCAGAGGCGTTTACATGAGGCCGCCGGAGACCGTCCACACTTCGCCGGTGATCCAGCTTGCCGCCGGCGAGGACAGGAACACCGCCACGCCGGCCACGTCCGTGGGACGGCCCAGCCTGCCCAGCGGCACCTGCTTGCGCTCGAGCAATGCGGGCAGGTCCGCGTCCGACAGGCCCAGCGCGTCCTTGTAGACTTCGGTCGGGATGGTCGACGGCTGGATGGCGTTCACCCGGATGTGGGGCGCCAGTTCGCGCGAATAGGTTTTGGTCAGGCTGTTCACCGCGGCCTTGGCGGCGCCGTAATGGCCGCTGCCCGGCGAGGCGCCCTGCGCCGACAGCGAGGAGATGTTGATGATCGATCCGCCGCCGGTCATCCGCCGCGCCGCCGCGTTGGTGCCGGTGACAACGGCGGTCAGGTTGAGCGCCACGCAGTCGCTCCAGTCCTTCGCCGAGATGCCGCCCAGCGGCCCGAAGTAACGCGAGCCGCCGGCATTGTTGATCCAGATCGACAGGCTGCCGAAATGGTCGGCGGCCGCCTGGGTGAGCGCGTCAACGGCGTCGGGGTCGGTCACGTCGGTGGCCACGCCGAGCGCCCGTCCGCCGCCTGCATTGATCGAGGCGGCGACGGCCTCGACCTCGGCCGCCCGGCGCGCCGCGACGACCACGGCCGCGCCCGCCTCGGCCAGGGCCCGCGCCATGGCTTCGCCGATGCCGCGCCCGCCGCCGGTGACGACGGCGACCTGTCCGTCGAGGCGGAAGCTCTCCAGCGCTGCCATCTCAGCGGCCATGGAACACCGGCTTTCGCTTTTCCATGAAGGCGCGCCGCGCATCCCGGAAATCCTCGCTGTTGGCGCAGTCGGCCACCGCCTTGCGGCCGCGCGCGCCCTCCCGGTCCGGATCGGCCAGCAATTCGGAGACGACGATCTTGGTGGCCCGCTGGGTCAAGGGCGCGTTGGCCGCCATGGTGGCCGCATATTCGGCGACATAGTCTTCCAGTCCCGCTGTCGGCACCACCCGGTTCAGCAGCCCCATATGGTACGCCTCGGCCGGAGAATAGCGGCGGGCGGTGTAGAGAAATTCCTTGGCACAGGACGGGCCCACCAGATCGGCCAGCAGCTTGATGAAATCGGCGCTGTAGCCGATGCCCAGCCGCGCCGCCGGAATGCCGTAGACCGAGGCCTCGGCGCCGATGCGGATGTCGCAGCAGGTGGCGAGCGCCACGCCGCCGCCCAGGCAATAACCCTGGATCATGGCGATGGTCGGCTTTTCCACATCGCGCAGGGCGAAGAACATGCGCTGGGTCAGCCGGCCATATTCGTCGGCCTTTTCGGCATTGGAGCGCCGGTCCTCGAACTCCGAGATGTCGGCGCCCGAGACGAACGCCTTGCCGCCGGCGCCGGCCACCACCAGCACCCGCTCGTCGGGCGCGGCGGCGAACGCCTCGATGATCTTCAGGGCCGCCTCGTTCATCTCCAGCGACAGGGCGTTGTGCTTCTCCGGCTTGTTGAAGATCAGCCAGCGCACGGCGCCGTCGCGGCGGGTCAGGACATGCTCGGTCATTGGAACCTCATGATGGGGTGCCTCATATGATGTTGCGCTCGTGCAGGCCGGCGATCTCGGCGGCCGAGTAGCCGATACCGGCCAGGATGTCGTCGGTGTGCTCGCCCAGCTCCGGCGTGGCGCTGGCGAGGCTGCTGTCGGTGCGGCTCAGATGGAACGCCTGGCCGACCAGCGTCTGCGCGCCCAGCGTGGGCGACTCCACCGTTTGGGCGATGCCCAGGTGGCGCACCTGCGGATCGTCGAAGGTCTCGTCGATGGCATAGATCGGGCCGCACGGAATCCCCGCCCTGTTCAGCAGGTCGATCCACTCGGCGCTGGATTTCGTGGCGGTGACCGCCCCGACCAGCTGGTTGACCGTGTCGCGATTGCGCACCCGGCGGCCGGGCGAACTGAAGTTTTCATCCTCAGCCAGGTGGTCGAGGCCCAGCACCTTGCAGAATTTTCCCCAGGCGCCGGGCATGGGCGCGATGTTGACGTGGCCGTCCGCGGTGCGGAAGCAGCCCATGGGCACGGCGGTCGGATGGTCGTTGCCGACCTGGCCGGGCACGTCCTGCTTCATCAGCCAGCGCACCGCCTGGAAATCCAGCATGAAGATCTGCGATTCCAGCAGCGACGTGGCGACCCACTGGCCTTCGCCCGACACTTCGCGCTCCAGCAACGCGGTCAGCACGCCCGAGGCGGCCAGGATGCCCGAGGCCACGTCGGCGATGGCGATGCCGACGCGCATCGGACCGCGGCCCGGCTCGCCGGTGATCGACATGAGCCCGCCCATGCCCTGGGCGATCTGGTCGAGGCCGGGCCGGTCGGCGTAGGGGCCGTCCTGTCCGAAGCCGGAGATGCTGGCATAGACCAGGCGCGGGTTCACCTGTCGCATGGCTTCATAGTCGATGCCGAGCCGTGTCTTGACGTCGGGCCGGTAGTTCTCGACCAGGATGTCGGCGGTCTCCACCAGCCGCTTCAGCACGGCGACGCCCTCGGCGGTCTTCAGGTTCAGCGTCAGGCTGCGCTTGTTGCGGTGCAGGTTCTGGAAGTCCGAGTCCGCCCGGTTGGCGAAATCCTGCGGCTCGCCGGCCGAAGGCGGCATCTCGACCTTGATCACGTCGGCGCCCCAGTCGGCCAGCTGGCGCACGCAGGTCGGCCCGGCACGCGCCCGCGTCAGGTCGATCACCGTGAACCGCGACAGGGCGGCCGAAGCGCGGATTTTATTCATGCGTAACTTTCTCCACGCGGCGGAGTTTGGTGGACCGGCCGTGGTTGGTCAAGCGCCCAAACCTGCGCGACTTCAGCGACCGGTTAACGGCGCGAACGATGTCGTGATCGGACGATGATCGGAGCCGATATCCATCAGAACTCGAAAGTCGCTCACCGCCGCGTCGCGCACGAGGACATGATCGATCTGCATGGCGAACGGCACGAAGCCTCTTGGCCAGGTAAAGGCCAGACCCGACGGATGGCTCGAGCGCAGACCAGCCTTGGGCAGCGGGCGCATACTGTTGTTCCACAGGGTGCCGTTGAAGTCGCCGGCCACGATCACCGGCTTGGCCACTTGCCTGGCCCGATCGGCGATCTCCTCGATGTACAGGCGGTGCTCGGTGGCGAGTTCGGTGGTCACGGGCGGGGGTGGATGCGCCGCCATCACCACGAATGAGCCGAAATCCATATAGAACAGCGGCAGCTTCCGCGCGCCCACACGGAGGACGTGACCGGTAAAGGGCAGGCGGGAATAGGCCGCCATACCGAATACGCCGAAACGGGCCTCGACCAGACTGTGCGAGTACTCTTTGGGTAGTAGCTTCAACGCGTCTGCCCACTCGTGGGTCACTTCCACGACAACAATGATATCCGGCCGTTCGCGCGCGACGAGATTCATCACGCTCGACCACTGACTGTTGCTTGCGAGCACATTGGCGGAGATCAGCTTTACCGGCTTTGCCGCTTGATCCGCTTCCTCGGCGCCACCAAACGCGATCATGCGCGCGGCCATCAGGCTGCCGTTCAGAACGATGACGACCAGGCCAACGGCTATGCAGGAGCGCCAGCGGAAGTACACGGCATAGATCATCAGCAGAGCGGCCACACATACCGCTTGCGGGCGGAAACTGTTGAAAAGGTCGAGGAACCAGTTCAACCCGCCCAGCAGGCCGATCCCGCTGCACGCCAACAGCACGAGCAGGATGGTGAACGTTACGCGGCGGAGCACCCTCATATCAGTCCCGGCAGCAAATCCTGTCCCATGGGCTCGGTCAGATCGGGGCCGTCATTCCTGACGTTGTTCACCGCTTTCGACACCGGGTGGATGTGCAGCTCGGCCTTCGACGGTTTCAGCAGGCTCGCATCGGGCTCGGCGAGCCATCGGCCGATGTCGCCTTCTTCGAGCACCACCGGCATGCGGTCGTGAAAGGCGCGCATCTGCTTGTTGGCCTCGGTGATGACGATGGTGCACGACACGGTGTCCAACACCGTGTTCCGGTCCCACAGGCCGGCGAAGCTGAGGGGCTGGCCGTCGGCGCGGGTGAAGTAGTTGGGCTGGCGATCGGTGACCTTGCCGGTCCATTCATAGAAGCCGTCGGCGACCACGATGCAGCGCCGCTTCCTGAACGGATCGCGCCACATGGGCTTGTCGGCGATACCCTCGGCGCGGGCATTGAAAGTCGAGGCTTTCGGAATTTCCTTGGCCCAGAAGGGAACCAGGCCCCATCGCATGGTGGCCGTACGGCGCCCGTCGTCGCCCGCGTAGATGGTCAGCACGTCCTGTGTCGGCGCGATATTGTAGCGCGGCCGCAGGTTCATCGGCGTATCCAGCGTCAACTGGTACAGCTGATAAATCTGCTCCCATGTGAGCGCGTTGGTGAACCGTCCGCACATGCTGGTGTTCCGATCATGATCGCCACCAGCGTTTCCCGTTTCCCCGTGGCCACGTCAAGAGATTCGGTGCGCCAGGGAACGGTTTCGTACCGACGGGTTTCCGACCTATGTCATCTGTGAGACACTGCCGCTGCGGGGCACCGGGTCAGCGCAGCGGGCAGACTATCCGACGGAGAGCCACGATGCACGACGCAGGAACATTTCCTGTCATCCTCATCAAGCCGTCGCATTATGACGACGACGGCTACGTCATCCGCTGGCGGCGCTCGGTCATTCCGTCCAACAGCCTGGCCGCCGTCTATGGTCTGGTCATGGATTGCGCCGACCGGAATGTCCTCGACCTTCCCATTACCTGCGACGCCATCGACGAGACCAATACCAAGGTCGATGTGAAGGGCATCATTGCCCGGATTCATTCGGCGGGCTGCGGCCTGGTCGGCCTGATCGGCGTGCAGTCGAACCAGTTTCCACGGGCGATGGACCTTGCGCGCCGGTTCCGCGCGGCCAACGTGCCGGTTGTGATCGGCGGTTTCCACGTCAGCGGCAGCCTGTCCATGCTGCCCGGCATGCAGCCCGAATTGCAGCAGGCGATCGATCTCGGCGTCACGCTGTTCGCCGGCGAGGCGGAAGGCCGCATGGAAGGGCTGCTGCGCGATGCGCGCAACGGCACCCTGCAGCCGGTTTACAACTACCTCAACGACCTGCCCAATCTTGGCGACGAACCGGTGCCGTTCCTGCCGCGCGAGCGCATTGTGCGCAGCATGGGCATGCAGACCAGCTTCGACGCCGGACGCGGCTGCCCGTTCCAGTGCAGCTTCTGCACCATCATCAACGTCCAGGGCCGCAAGTCGCGCCGTCGCGGCGCCGACGACGTCGAGCGCATCATCCGTGCCAATGTGGATCAGGGCATCACCGATTTCTTCATCACCGACGACAATCTGGCCCGCAACAAGGACTGGGAGGAGATCTTCGACCGGCTGATCCTGTTGCGCGAGCGCGACGGCATCGAAATCAAGTTCACCATGCAGGTGGACACGCTCTGCCACCGGATCGAGAACTTCATCGACAAGGCGGCGCGGGCCGGCTGCAACAAGGTGTTCATCGGGCTGGAGAGCATCAATCCGGATTCCCTGGTGGCCGCGGGCAAGCGCCAGAACCACATCGACGAATATCGCCAGATGATGCAGGCCTGGCACGACCACCAGATCATCGTCTTCGCCGGATACATCATCGGCTTTCCCACCGATACGCCGGAATCCGTGCGGCGCGACGTGGAGATCATCAAGCGCGAGCTGCCGCTCGACATCCTGGAGTTCTTCATCCTGACCCCGCTGCCCGGCTCGGAAGATCACCAGAAGCTGTTCGGCAAGGGTGTCTGGATGGACCCGGACCTGAACAAATACGACCTGAACCACGTCACCACCGGCCATTCCGGCGGCATGACGCAGGATCAGTGGTGGGAGGCGTACCAGACTGCCTGGAGCACCTATTACACGCACGAGCATGTCCGCACCCTGCTGAAACGGGCCCGGGCCAGCGGCATCGGCTGGGAGCAGCTCGTCGGCATGGCGCTGTGGTTCCATGGCTGCAAGACCATCGAGAATCTCCATCCGCTGGATGCCGGCTGGCTGCGGCTGCGCAGCCGCGACGAGCGGCGGCCCGAACTGCCGCGCGAGAACGTCATCGCGTTCCATACCCGCTACGCCTGGGAAACGGTGGCAAAGCACGCCCGCTATGTCGGCCTGATCGTGCGCTACTGGTGGATGGCGCGGCGCATCTGGAACGACCCCGCGTCGGTCGATTACCGCGACGAGGCGACGACGCCGGGCATGACCGAGCATTTCGCCGAACGTCAACTGCCCAAGGTCAAGCGTCATCCAAAGGTGCAGGCCGCCCAGGCGGCGATGGCGGCGGAAACCCGCTAGCTCAGCGCCACTCGCCGAGCACGGCCTCGAACGGCACGCTTCCGGGATTGGTGAAGCGCTGGGTCAGCGGGCCGTCGTGCCAGATGGCGTCGCCGGGCGCGAGCGACATCCGCCGCGTCCTGCCATCGGCGATCTCGATGCAGCCGCCCGCCATGACGATCAGGATGCCGGAGAAGTCGCACGCCATGTCGCCGGTGGTCTCGCCGGGCGCCAGTTCGATCTTGTAGGTTCGGATGCGCGGCTTCTCGGCCAGCAAGGTCACGCCCGGCGCCGTCAGCGGCGCAGCGGCGGTCACCGGCGGCGAGGCGAGAATTTCGGCGCCGATCATGCGCATTTCGTCGTCGCCGATATTGGTGACCTGATGGATCAGCGGCGTGCTGCGGAACGGCGCGACCATGATCGTGCCCTTGTCGATCTGGCTGGTCACCGGATCGCATCCCAGATCCTGGGTGCAGCAATGGACGCCGTTGATCGCCACGTAGAGCGAGTCTTCGTCATGGCTGTGATAGAGCGTGACCGCCGACGCCGGAATGCGGACGTCATAGACGAAGGCGTACTCGTTCCTGAACCGGAAGCGGTGCATGGGCTCGTCGTGTACGGAAACATAGTCGGTCACATCATTCTCCCCGGGCTGCCGGACCCCGTTTAACAGCGGGCAGGGTCTGTGCCCAGACGGTTTCTCGGCAGGGGTCGTTTCGGCGGCGGGTGTGTGGTATCATGCTGTCGCCGCAAACGCGGCGGGGAGGCCTTGATGTCGAACATCCGACAAGCAGGCCACGGCCTGATTGTTCTGTGCGCCACTCTCCTGACGACGGCCGGACCGGCTCCGTCTGCCGAACTTCCCGGTCTGCGAATCGTCGAAAGCCGCTCGGCGGATTTTTCACCCTACGATGAAGTGCCTGCGCGTTTTCCGCTGCGGGGCATCGTTGTCGACCAGCGCGGCGCGCCCATGGAAGGCGCCCGGATATCGGTCGACGGCGAACCGGGCGCAGCCGCCGCGTCGGACGGCGGTTTCGTCCTTTCCGGCATGGTGCCGGCAACCGCCATCATCCGGGTCTCCCATCCGGATGCCGTCGCGTTCCGCAAGGCGGCCCGCGACCTGTTCACCGGCGAAGGCGGGCGCAGCGAGATTGTGCTCACACGCTACACCGCCAGCTTCCCGGTGACGCCGGCGGGCGGCGTCTACCGGAGCGACGGGATGACGCTGGACGTGCCGCCCGGCGCGGTCCGCGAGGCGGTAACCGTTCATGCCGCCGTTCTGCCACCTGACCTGTCGTATGACGAGAGCGAGGATCCCCAGCCGACGCGCGTCACCGGTGTCGCTCTGGCGCCCGAGGGATTGATCTTCCAGAAGGCCGTGAAACTGCGGGTGCCGGTGACCGGCGCCGACGGGCCGGCTGCGGCGATGCCGTTGCTGTTCAATGAACGGTCGGGGCGCTACGGCCCTGCGGCGGGCGCGTCGGTGTCCCGCGAAGGCGCCGACGTCGTCTTCAGCGTCATGCATTTCAGCCGCTATGCGGCCGGCGATCCGTCCGAGGGCATGGAGCGCAGACTGGTCAAGCGCACCGTCGACCTGAACGGGGATGGCGGCATGTCGACCCAGGACGCGGAATTCGTCGTCATCCTCAGCGGCGGCGACCACGGCGCCCAATGGGTGAAGTCCACCGGCTCCGCGTCGGCGGTGATGCGCACCAAAGGCAGTTCGTCCTCCAGTTCATCGACCGATACCAAGGGCGCGTCGGGGGGCGTCTCGTTCGGCGGCGTCGGCGTCGAGGTCAGCGGCGAGGTGTCGTCGACCGAAGCCCAGGAGGTGGCCTCCAGCGTCGGCAATGGGTCATCGTCCGAGACCAGCCAGACCGTCGAATTCAAGATGGCCACGCCGGAATACGACACGGACTGCGCGTATGTGCTGCGCTGGTACGAGTACTGGCGAATCCGCAAATGGACACGGCACACCCCCGGTGAAAAGGAGGCGCCGGGGCTGCAATCGGCCTATGACGACCGGTCGGATTCGTCCAGCGACTGGGGGTATTTCGACATCGTCGGCAGCCGGTCCATCGCCGTCGGCCGCACAATCTATGGCGGCGACAAGATCGCCGTCCGCAAGACGGCGGCGGGCTACGAATATTACCGGCTGAAGGCGGAATATCTGGTGCGCGTGCCCAAGGGACTGCACGTCTATGACTGCAAGGCGGGCAAGCCCAACGAAAAGGCGGCCAAGGACGGCCCTGACGCCGCCCGGTTCTTCGGCGGCGGCGCGGGCATGAAAGAGGCGGCCTTCGACGGCTCGACCACGACCCGCTACCTGGGCTGGGGCGTGCTGCCCGACTCGCTGCCCGAGCGCTATACCAACATGGAATGCCGCCGGGAAACGGCGGGTGAGATCACGATCAAGACCGAAACCGAGCAGGCGGCGGAGGACACGGTCTCGAAGGCCAGCGGCAAGGCGTCGAGCATCAAGGCCGAGGCCAAGGCCGAGATACCGGTTGTCGGCGTCCAGGTTGGAGGCGGCGTCAGCGCCTCCCGGTCCATCGAGGAGTCCCGCAGCAGTTCGGCTTCCTATGCGCGCAAGTTCACCAACCAGGTTTCCACCACGGTCCGGTGGGAAATCAACGACCCGCACAAGCCGCGTCTGGTCCATTGGTCGGATCACGAACTGCACAAACTCTACCTGCTGCTCGAGACGCGGTCCTGGAGCCTGGCGTCGGACAGCCAGATTCCGCCCGCCGTGCGCGACGCCGCCGGCAGCGGCGGTGGCCGGAGCTACGTCGCGACCGCGGGCGGCGGCATGGTCATGCGTGACAGCGACGGCAGCTTCCTGATTGCCGGGCCACCGGTCGTGGTCCGGAAGGAGATCGGCTTCATGCTGGTGCGCATTGCCCAGCGGCCGTGCCCCGGCACGCCGACGACACCGGACGAATCCGGCAGCGGCGATGATTCAACCGGGGACGACGACAGCGGCGGGCAGCGGGGTGGCCGTGCGACAACGCCCTCCGGCGCCGGAAGCGCCACGACGCCGGGCCCGACCGGCAGCTCGCAGCAGCAGGGCGCCGGCGGCAAGGTGTTCACGCCGCGCGGCAACATGGAGAATTACACCGCCGTTTCGTTCACGGCGCTGGACAATGAAACGGTGATCACGCGCGGCGCGATCGGCGATGTCCAGAGCGTGACTTTTGTCGCCGTCGACGGCACGCGCATGCCGGACAAGGAGCGCGGCGCCAAGGTGACGACCGACGATGACAGCGTCAGGCTCGACGCGGGCGATGCCGTGGGTGTCGGTGCGATCATTATCGGCGGCACCACGGGTTCGGTCGAGTTGTTCAAGCCCCGCCGGGCGCCGCCCGCTTCGGCAACCGGCGCCGAACCGGTGATCACGCCGCAGGACGGCGATCTCGATATCCGCAACGGCGCCGTGCGCGAAACCTTGCGCGTGCCGGACTCGGCCACGGATCCCGCCATGTCACCGGCGCAGCATCAGGTCACCCTGGGCGGCCAGCCGCTCACTCCCGTGGCGGTCCGGGAGGGCGAGATCGCGGTCACCGGCAGCGATGTGCCCCTGTCGGCGGCCGGCGACGTGCCCGTGCGGGTAACCGCGCCGGACGGCACCACCACCGAGGCGCAGGTTCCCACCTGGGCGTTCACCGTGACCGTCCAGCCGGTCACACGCGTTGGACAGACCGTTCCAGTCATGTTCCAGGCCCAGGGCGTGGAGCCGGACGACCGTCTCGAGGTCGAGCTTCTGCCATCGGCCACCCAGACCGTGAGTCCGAGCCGGGTGACCCTGGATGGCGGCCAGCTGGCCGGTGGGCAGCAGCCGATCGCCCGGCTGACCGCACAAGTACCCGGACCGCAGGTGCTCAATGTCCGTGTGACGCGGCGCGGCGGTCCCGTTGCGCCGCCCTGACCGGATCTGCCGGTAAATTCTTCGTTGTCCAGACCCACGATGAGTGCCAGCGTGGTGACCATTGTGTTTCGGGGAGACGGGAATGAGCGCGGTAAAGATCTATGGAACGCCGGGGTCGAGGGCCAACCGGACCTTGTGGTTGGCCGAGGAACTGAAGCAGGAAACCGGCTTCGACTATCAGATGGTGCCCACCCATTTCATGGACGACGCCAAGAAGCCGGAATATCTGGCGATCAATCCCAATGGCCGCGTGCCTGCCATGGACGATGACGGCTACATTCTGTTCGAGTCGCTGGCCATCAATCTCTACCTGGTGAAGAAGGCGGGCGGGAGTCTGGCGCCGAAGGATCTCCATGAAGAAGGCAAGGCGATCCAGTGGAGCATGTGGGCGCTGACCGAACTGGAAGACGCGTTCATTGCGTTGCTGGTGCGGCACCCGAAGATCGCGTTCATGCCGCCCGATCCGAAGATCGAGGCCGACATGCGCCTCAAGCTCGAGCGGCCGCTGAAGGTGCTGGAGCAGCACTTGTCCAGGAACAGCAACATGCTGGGCGACCGCTTTACCGTGGCCGATGTGAATGTGGCCGGTGTCATGTCCATGTCCCAGATCATGGACTTCGACTATTCGCCCTATCCGAGTGTCAGCAAATGGTTCGGCGCATGCATGGCGCGCCCGGCGGTGGCCGCCTCCCGCGCATTGTAGCCGCCGTCGGCCGACGCTCGACAGGTCTCGACATCGCCGGCCGCATGTCCATTACTATTTGTCGGAGATTGGGGGCGCGCACGGCGGGTGCCGGCGCAGGACATGGGGAGAGACAGGCATGAAGAACACCAGGGTACTGGTTGCATCGCGTCCCGAAGGCATGGTGACGGGGCAGAATTTCCGCGTCGAGCATAGCGAGGCGCCGGTCCCGGCCGACCGCGAGTTTCTGATCGAGGTTGCCTATCTGATCGTCACGCCGCCGCTGCGCATGTGGCTCACCTCCGGCGGCCTCAGCGGCAAGCCGGTGCCGCTGGGCGCGCCGATGCGCTGCGCCGGGTTGGGCAGGGTCGTCGAGTCGCGGCACCCTGACTTTCCCGTAGGCCAGCTTGTCACCGGCGACATGGGCTGGCAGCGCTACGTGGTGTCCGACGGCGCGGCAAAGGCGCCTGTCGCCAAGGTGACGGCACGGGAAGGCCTGCCGGCGCGGACCTTGCTTCATGTGCTGGGCAGCGGCGGGCGCACCGCCTATTTCGGCCTGACCGAATATTGCAAGCCCAGGCTGGGGGACACCATGGTGATCTCCGGCGCCGCCGGCAATGTGGGCTCGATCCTGGTCCAGCTTGCGCGGATGCAGGGCTGCCGGGTGATCGGCATCGCCGGCAGCGACCGCAAGTGCAACTGGCTCACCAAGGAACTTGGCTGCGCCGGCGCGGTCAATTACCGCAACGACGATCTGCCCATGCGGCTGCGCCAGCTTTGCCCCGACGGCATCGACATTTTCTTCGACAATGTGGGCGGCGAAACGCTCGACGCGGCGCTCGGCCTGATCGCGCCGCGCGCCCGCGTGGTCCTGTGCGGCGCCACGTCGCAATACAACAACGACGCCGAATGGTACGGCCCGCACAATTATTTCAACCTGGTCTACAAGCAGGCCGAGATGCATGGTTTCTACATCGCCAACTTCGCGGCCCGGTTCGACGAGGCGGTGAACCGTCTCGCGCCCCTGGTGGCCGATGGCCGCATCAAATACGCCGAGGATGTGCTCGATGGCCTCGAGCAGGCGCCCCAGGCGCTGATCCGCACGCTGACCGGCGAGAATTTCGGGGTTCAGCTGGTGAAGGTATCGGACGCCGCCGACAAATAGGCCGCCCTATCCCAGCTTGCGCGCGAACAGCGCCAGCAGGTTGTCCCAATGCCGTTCCGCGGCCTGCTGGTCGTAGATCGGCAGGTCCGGCATGGTCCATCCGTGCTGCGTGCCGGGATAGATTTCCAGCACGTGGCGGGGGCCGGCCTTCGCCAGCGCGGCCCGGATGTCGTCGGTCTCGGTCGGGCCGAGAAACGGGTCGGTGCCGGCCACGGCTACATAGACGTCGCCGGTGATCTTGCCCACATGCCGGTGCGGGCTGTCCGGCCGGTCGGTGGCGAGGGCGCCGGCATGGAACGCGGCGGCGGCAACGACCCGGTCGGGGAACTCGGCGGCGGCGGTCAGTGACTGGGCGCCGCCCATGCAATATCCGGTGGTGCCCACCCATCGCCCCTTCACCTCGGGCCGCGTCTCCAGATAATCGAGGAATGCGGCGGTATCGCGCATGGACGTGGTCGGCGTGACCGTTACCACCATCTTCATCATCCGCTCGAAATCGCCTGGCAGCGTCATCGGCTCTGCCGGGCCGAAGCGGTAGAACATATTAGGCAACAGCACCGAATAGCCATTGTCGACCAGTCGCTCGGCCATGTCGTAGAGCGCCGGCCGAAGGCCGATGCCGTCCATGTAGATGATCACGCCGGGCGCCGGTTCGCCGCCGTGGAAGAAATACCCGTCGGCCGAGCCGTCGGCAATATTGATGCTGATTGCTTCCCTGGTCATCGACAGCTCCCCAATCCGATATTGGCGGCAGCATAGCACGTCCGGAAGCAGATTCAGCACGTGTGCTGTATTGTCTGAAACTGACTCGGGCGTTAGTGTGGCGGTCATCTGCCCGCATCGTCGCGGGAACGACCAGGAGCACGCTGATGAACGTTCAGAACCCCAAGGCCATGAAACCGGGAGAGGCCCGCACACCGGGCCAGAGCACCAGGGATATCATCCTGCGCGACCCGATCGCCGCGCCCGGGCCCATCGTCACCGAGCAATACGAGTTCCTGGGCGACGCCGATATCCCGTTCAATCGCTATACGTCGCGCGAGTTCCACGACCTCGAGATGAAGAAGCTGTGGCCCAAGGTCTGGCAGTGGGTATGCCGCGAGGAGCACATCCCCGAGGCAGGCGACCACATGGTCTACGAGGTGGGCGACTATTCGTTCATCATCACCCGCACCGACAGCGGCGAGGTGAAGGCGTTCTACAATTCCTGCCTGCACCGGGGCACCCAGCTGCGTCCGGGCCAGGACGAGGAAGGCTATGCCCTGGCCGGCAGCGACTTCCGCTGCCCGTTCCACGCCTGGACCTGGAATATCGACGGCACCTTGAAGGACCTGCCCTGCGACTGGGACTTTCCCCATCTCGACAAGGACAAGCTGAACCTGCCCGAGGCCAAGGTCGGCCTGTGGGGCGGCTTCGTGTTCATCAACATGGACCCCAACGCCAGGCCGCTGGAGGAGCATCTCGAGGTGCTGCCCGAGCACTTCAAGGAGTTCTTCCCGCTGGACCGCCGCTATACCGAGGTGCATCTGCGCCGCACCCTGCCGTGCAACTGGAAGGCCGCGGCCGAGGCGTTCATCGAGGCCTACCACGTGCGCGAGACCCATATGGGCGGCAGCACCATCGGCAACGCCCAGACCAACGCCCAGTACGACATCTTTGGCGACAACGTCACCCGGTTCATCCACACGCGCGGCTATGTGGCGCCCAAATGGCCCGAGCCGGAGAGCGAGGAGGACATCGCCAATTCCATGGCCGAGCGCATCATGATGGCGCAGGTCAAGCGCGACGAACTGCAGCCGAAATACGGCGTCGACCTGAGCAAGTTCTCGGAAAGCGAGATGCTCGATTCCATCGAGTATTTCCTGTTCCCCAACATGTTCCTCTTTCCGGGCATCGGCCTGCCGATGATCTACCGGTTCCGGCCCGCCGGAAATGATGTCGATAGCTGCTGGTTCGACCTGCTGTTCCTGCGGCCGCTGAAGGATGGCGAAGAGCACCCCGAGCCGCCGCGCGTGGTGAAGCTGGACGTGCACGAGACCTACGACAAGGTGCCGAACATGGACGGACCGCTTGCAGCCGTCTATGAACAGGACACATCGAACCTGGAACGCCAGCAGCGCGGCTTCAAGGCGTCGCACAAACAGGCGGAATCGCTGGCCAACTACCAGGAAGTCCGGGTCCGGCAGCTGCATATCACGCTGGACAAGTACCTCAACGCGCGGGATTGATACCGCAGGGACAGATCAGGAGACGGCGGATGAATGTACAGAACCCCAAGGCGATGAAGCCGGGCGAGGCCCGCACACCGGGCCAGAGCACCAAGGACATCATCCTGCGCGACCCCAATGCGGCGCCGGTCCCGCTGGTCACCGAGCAATACGAGTTCCTGGGCGACGCCGATATTCCGTTCAACCGCTATACGTCGCGCGAGTTCCACGACCTCGAGATGAAGAAGCTGTGGCCCAAGGTATGGCAGTGGGTGTGCCGCGAGGAGCACATCCCCGAGGCGGGCGACCACATGGTCTACGAGGTGGGCGACTATTCGTTCATCATCAGCCGCACCGACAGCGGCGAGGTGAAGGCGTTCTACAATTCCTGCCTGCACCGGGGCACCCAGCTGCGTCCGGGCCAGGACGAGGAAGGCTATGCCCTGGCCGGCAGCGACTTCCGCTGCCCGTTCCACGCCTGGACCTGGAATATCGACGGCACCTTGAAGGACCTGCCCTGCGACTGGGACTTTCCCCATCTCGACAAGGACAAGCTGAACCTGCCCGAGGCCAAGGTCGGCCTGTGGGGCGGCTTCGTGTTCATCAACATGGACCCCAACGCCAGGCCGCTGGAGGAGCATCTCGAGGTGCTGCCCGAGCACTTCAAGCATTTCTTCCCGCTGGACCGGCGTTATGTCGAGGTGCATCTGCGCCGCACCCTGCCGTGCAACTGGAAGGCCGGCATGGAAGCCTTCCTTGAGGCATATCATTCCCGCGAGACGCATATGGGCGGCACGCCGATTGGCAACGCCTGCACCAACGCGCAATACGACATCTTTGGCGACAATGTGAACCGGTTCATCCACACCATCGGCTATCCGACGCCGACCTGGCCCGAGCCCGAGACCGAGGAAGACATCGCCAACGCCATGGCCGAGCGGATCATGGCGGCGCAGGCCAACCGGGACAAGCTCGAGCCGAAATACGGCGTCGACATGAGCAAGTTCTCGGAAAGCGAGATGCTCGATTCCATCGAATATTTCCTGTTCCCGAACATGTTCATCTTCCCGGGCATAACCCTGCCGATGATCTACCGCTTCCGGCCCGCCGGGAACGATGTCGACACCTGCTGGTTCGACCTGATGTTCCTGCGTCCCCTGAAAGAGGGCGAGGACCATCCTGAACCGCCGCGCGTGGTGAAGCTGGACGTGCACGAGACCTACGACAGGGTGCCGAACATGGATAAGCCGCTGGCCGCTATCTATGAGCAGGACACCTCGAACCTGGAACGCCAGCAGCGCGGCTTCAAGGCATCGGGCAAGAAGGCGGAATCGCTGGCCAACTATCAGGAAGCCCGGATCCGCCAGGTCCACCTGACCCTGGACAAATATCTGAAGGCGTAGGCTGGTCCGTTACCAGGTCTGGTCCGGCGGCAGCACGCCCAGCACCTTGCTGGCCCAGACCGGTTCGACGTCCAGTTCGGAAATCCCCTGGGTCTGTCCAATATGGACATGCTCGTCCTGCCGGATCAGCCAGCCCATGCGCTGGGTTCCATCGGCGAGCGTGATAATGGAGCGGTGGCCCCACGCGGCTGGATCGATGCCCTCCACGTCCCGGCGAAAATAAATGCGCTGGCCCATCATGTTTGCGATACGCGTGCGTGGCTGCCAGCGGTAGGCGCCCAGCCGTCTCGGGTCGACCCCGAGAAAGGGTGCCGGCACCGTCACCTCGGAATTGGGTGGCAGCGGGTGAACCAGAAATTCGTGATCAAGTACGCCGAGGACCGGTACCTTCTCGGTGCCGCGTACGACTGTGAACATGTCGACTTGCAAGCCGTCGCAAATCTGCTCCAGCATCGCTACGGTCAGACGGCGGTGGCCGCGCTCGAGCCGATGGACCTGCTGTACCGACAGGCCGCACGTTTCGCCCAGGGCCTGAAGGGTCAGACCTCGTTCCTTGCGTAGTTCTCGGATTCGTTCACCGATCATCTCGCCCCCTTGAGAAGTACCTGATACCACAACAGCCTGGGTCTTTCATCATATTTTTCCATATTGGTAAAATAATCGATAATTGGTGAATTTGGCTAAATTTTGTTGCTGCTTATTGGTGCTACCGGCCGGCAGTTCTAATTTGAGAAATTCTGCGTCATTTCCCTCGCCCAACACAAAAAAACCTCATTGCTGTTTTGTATGGCGCGCGCAACAATCATTAATTCTGACTTTGCAGTGGCGCTCGAAGAGAATTTCAATTTACGTAAAAACGGCAAAGTAAACTCTTCTTCTGAAGGTCTTATCCGGTAACGCTAATACCGTTCTGGTTAGTCGGCGAGAACCTGCGGTGCCACCACGGCGAGGATCGGGCTGGCCCATTCCACCTGTACGTTGAATTCGACCTCGCCGGCTAGGTCGCTGACATGGGACTGGCCGTCCTTGTGGGACAGCCAGCCGACCCTTTGGGTGCCGTCGATACGGCGCACGATGCAGCGACGCCCCCAGGCCTCTGCCTGCACGCCTTTCACGTCGGCGTAGAAAAACAGCAGGTGTCCCGTCATCTCGATGAACCTTTCGCGAGGTTCCCAGCGCACCGCAGCGAGCCGTTCAGGGTGCGGAACAATATTCGGAGCCCTTGTGCTTGTGGCGCTACCGGCAGGAACCGGCAGGATATTGGAGCGCACTTCCAGGATGCCGATGATGGGCACTCGGGTCTCGCCGACCAAGACGTCGACTGGATTGATACCAATCGCCATGCAGTAGGATTCCAGGAGATCCACCGTCATCCGGCGTTCTCCTGTCTCGAGGCGCTGTACTTGCGGGGCGCTGACGCCCATACGAGTCGCGACCTTCTGGAGGGTGAGCCCCCTTTTTACTCTCGTCTCACGCAGTGACGGCAGATTCATTGCTGCAGAGCCCACTTGGTTACCGGAAAGTAATGTCTTTTTCTTCGGTTTCGGCATTCGGGACGCGAAATTTATTGCCATATTGGCAAGTATAATCGGTTCCCACAACGTCAATATTGTTTACAGGATTTTTCCAAAACAGCAAGTTAAATGACGCGAGATTAAAACTCGCGGTAAACGGGAATCACATAGGGGGAAACCATGCTCCGGCACCCAAGAGCTGCTACTGGCGCGCTATCCAGTGTTACCGCGATCCGTGCGGCCACAGTGGCTTTATCAGTCTTTGGCGGCATGATCGCAGGCGCGCCCGCAAAAGCGGTAGCCGTCACCGACACGCCGGCGGTCAGAACGCCGATCACATCCATCGAATCCGTGACGACTACGGCGCGCAAGCGCGAGGAGCCATTGCAGGAAGCGCCGGTCGCTGTGACCGCGATCTCCGGACAGGAACTGGCCCTGAAGTACACCACCCAACTCAACGAAATGGCATTTCCCGCACCGAGCGTGAACATGGCGCGGCTGGGCTCGTTCAGCAACGCGGTAACCATATTCATTCGCGGCATCGGCAATTCGGACAATGATTCCACGACCGATCCGCCCGTGGCGATCTTCATCGACGGCGTCTATATACCGCAGCCTGAGAATTCGAGCATCGACCTGTTCGACGTAGAATCCATCGAAGTTCTGCGCGGACCGCAGGGCACCTTGTTCGGCCGTAATACGACAGCTGGCGCGGTTCAGGTTCGCACGCGGCGGCCCAGCGGCGAGTTTGGGACGCGCGGACGCCTGACGATTGGCCAGTACGGCAGGCTCGATGTTCGCGCGGCGGTCGATCTGCCAATCGTACAAGACAAACTCGATGCGAAGATCTCTATCCTGTCTGCGAACTCCGACGGCTATTACACCAATACAAATACCAATGCCGAGTCCACTGGGGATTTAGGGCGGGAAAGCAATTTCGCGGTGCGGCCGATTATCCGCTTCCGGCCGAATGATGACCTGACCTTGACGCTGATCGGCGAGTACACGCGCACCAAGAGCGATCCAACGCCCGGCGTCGCGGCTCCCCGTTCCAATCAGATATTATGCTCGGCCTGGGGCTATTGTCCGCCAGACCGGCCATTAAACGGCAAGTTCACCAAGGACGATTACCTCGTCACGACCAGCCTCGCGCACAATGGTGAAATCGACAACACCACCTGGGGCATCACCGGTGAACTGGTCTGGGATGTCGGTCCGGGCATTGTCACGTGGGTGTCTAATTACCGCAAGACCGAGTCATTCATTTTCCTGGATATCGACTCGACAGAAGCACCGATGTTCAAGACGTCGCGCGATTCACCCCACAAGCAGACGTCGACCGAGCTGCGGTTCGCCTCCTCGGCTTGGGACAGCTTCGATTTCGTGGCTGGTGTCTATGGCTTCTATCAGGAGTTCTTTCTACACCGGGATACGACCCAAAGAATCACGCCTGCAAGCGCGGTATCCCACATCGTTGGCGACACCTGGCAGAATCACAAGGCGTTCTCCGCCTTCGCGGAAGGCAATTATCACTTCAATGACCGGCTGACTCTAACGGCCGGTGGCCGCTGGAGCTGGGAAAGGAAGGCGTTCTATCAAGAGCCGTTCGCTCCGTTCCCGAACACCGGCGCACGCATTACTCCGGATCCCAAGGCTTGGAGCAACTTTGGCCCGAAAGCCGGGCTTTCCTATCAAATTTCCGACGACGCGCTTGCCTACTTCACCTATTCGCGCGGCTTCAAAAGCGGCGGCTGGAACGGACGCGGCGGCACGCCGACGACGCTTGGTCCGTTCGACCCGGAAGTGGTTGACGGCTTCGAATTCGGTATGAAGAGCGACTGGTTCGACAACCGGCTGCGCGCGAATTTTGCGCTGTTCCTGAACAAATACAAGAACCTGCAGCGGACGGTCATCCGGTTCCTGCCAGGCGCCGCCAATCCACAGGAAACGGTGACGTCGAATGCGGCGTCGGCCAACATCAAGGGTGCGGAACTGGAATTGACCGCGATACCCCTGCCTGGCCTGCAGTTGACTGCCAACGCGTCGTATCTCGATGCCAGTTACGGTGCCTACTGCGCCGATCTCAATGGCCCGTCGTTCTTCGCGTCGGCGCCTACATCGAACTGCGGCGGCACTGTCAACAACGTGACAATGCCGGGCAGTATGGGGCCGGGTAACTATCTCGTGGACGAGGATTTCTCGAACACGCCCTTCCAGCGTGCACCCAAGTTCCAGATCAGTCTCGGGGCCACCTACGAGTTCGACGTGGGTAATACCGGTTCCATCGTGCTGAACGCGAACTTCACCCACATCAGCAACATGAACGTGTCCACCAGCGGCTCTGATCGTGGATGGCGCGGCAAGGTGAACCTGGTCGATGGCAGCATCACCTATCGGGACATCGAGGGGCGTTACTCCGTCTCGCTCTTTGGCAAGAACCTGACCAACGAGATTTACCTCAACAACATCACCGAAGTTGCCGCCCTCTTCGACACATACGGCATCAGTGAGCCGCGTCGCTGGGGTATTGAACTTTCGTGGGACCTGTGACGACGCAACGATAATTCCTCCCCACTGGGGTGCCGGCCGCGAAGCCTTCGAGGGCGGCACCCCGTCCTTTTCCGGGGAGTCAGAAGGGGAAGCGCCCTAGGAAGGGTGCTGAATAACGAGGAGAGTATAATGGGTTCGGACCGCACTTTTCTGTATGGCATCGCAGGTGCGATGCTGGTTTCGTCGATCACTGGTGCAGCGTTCGCCGCCGAACGGGAATATTCACCTGGTGTTGGGACCGACTATCCAAAGAGCGTCTATTTCGGCGACCTGCACCTGCACACCCGCAACTCGCCTGACGCCTATGGTCAGGGCAACAAGGAATTGTCTCCGGCAGATGCCTACAAATTCGCGCGCGGCGAAGAGGTACTGTCCTCCAGCGGCGTTAAAGCGCGGCTGAAGCGGCCGTTGGATTTCCTCGCGGTTACCGACCACGGCGAGTTCATCGGTGCCTATTACCGCTTCACGGCCGGTGACCCTGCGCTACTGGAATCCAACGTCGGAAAGCGCTGGAGCGGCTTCGTGAAGGAGGGCAAGCCGGAAAAGCTGATGGCCGAGTTCGTCACCAGCATCGAGACTCCGGATTCGGCGCGCAACAAACTGCCCGAGGTGGTGGCCCGGTCGATCTGGAGCGAGGTTGCCCAGACCGCCGACCAGTACAACGCGCCGGGCCGTTTCACGACATTCGCGGGCTATGAATGGACTTCGATGACTGGTGGCAACAACCTCCACCGTGTAATCCTCTTCAAGGACCGCGCGGACGCCGTGTCCAAAATATTGCCGTTCTCGGCCCAGGACGCCATCGATCCTGAGAAGCTTTGGACGGCCCTCGAAGGCTTCGAGAAGTCGGCCGGCGTCGAGGTTCTGTCGATCCCGCACAACAGCAACCTCAGCAACGGCATTTTCTTCGATGAGAAGACATTGTCGGGCGGACCGCTGACAAAGACCTATGCCGAAACGCGCATGCGATGGGAGCCTATCGTCGAGGTCACCCAGATCAAGGGCGATAGCGAAACCCATCCGGTGCTTTCGCCCACTGACGAATTCGCCGACTTTGAACGGTGGGACAGCTGGAACATCATGGGCCGGGTAAAAACCACGCCGGAGATGCTGCCCGGCAGCTACGCCCGGTCGGCGCTGAAACGCGGCCTGGAGTTCGAACAGAAGTTGGGCGCCAATCCCTACAAGTTCGGCATGATCGGGAGCACCGACGACCATACCGCCCTCCCGACCACGACCGAGGACAACTTCTTCGGTAAATTCGCCAATTCCGAACCGAACGCGCACAGGTCGGAAACCCATATGGCCAGCGGTAAATATGTTGACTGGCAGCTCGGATCGTCGGGCCTCGCGGCCGTGTGGGCGCCGGAGAATACCCGAGAGGCACTGTTTGCGGCCATGAAGCGCAAGGAAGTCTATGCCACGAGCGGTTCGCGCATCATGGTGCGGTTCTTCGGCGGCTGGGACTATGCCCGGGACGCCGTGTTCCGCGACGATTATGTCAAGGTCGGCTATGGCAAGGGCGTGCCCATGGGCGGCGACCTGACCAGAGCGCCTGCCGGCAAGGCGCCGGTATTCATGATGCTGGCGTTGAAGGACCCCGACGACGCCAACTTGGACCGTATCCAGATCGTCAAGGGCTGGCTCGACAAGGACGGCAAGTCCCATGAGAAGGTCTACGATCTGGCGCTGTCCGATGGCCGTAAAGTCGATCCGAAGACCGGCAAGGCACCGCCGGTGGGTTCGACGGTCGATGTCGCCGACGCGTCCTATACCAATACCATAGGCACGGCCGAACTTGCGGCGGTGTGGACCGACCCCGACTTCGACCCGGCTGAACGGGCATTCTATTACGGGCGGGTGATCGAGATACCCAAGCCCCGTTGGACCGCCTACGACGCCAAGTTCTTCGGCGTCAAGATGCCGCCCGACGTGCCGATGGTCGTGCAGGACCGCGCCTATACCTCGCCGATCTGGTACACGCCTTGAGCCGTTTTCTGAGGGACCCGCTGGTCCACTTTCTGGCCGCCGGACTGCTGATGTTCGGCGGATACATGGCGCTCAACCCGCACGGCTCTGCCGAGGACGATCCGTCCCGCATCGTCGTCGATCGTCCCGCACTGCTCGAGTTCCTGCAGTTCCGGACAAAGGCGTTTGAGCCCGAACGGGCGAACGCCTTGCTCGACGCCATGGGGCCGCGGGAACTCGACAGCCTGATCCGCGATTATGCGCGCGAAGAGGCGCTTTACCGCGAGGCAACGGCGCTGGGCCTGGACAAGTCCGATTACGTCATCAAGCGGCGCCTGGTGCAGACGGTCGAGTTCGTGGCTGGCAACGCCAGCGCACCGCTGACAGTAAACGATGCGGGGCTGAACAACTATTTTGCGGCCCACAAGGATCGCTATGCCGAGCCTGCAACGATCACCTTCACCCACGTATTTTTTGACGCGGGTCAGGGCCGGGACGTCGCCTCAGGCCGCGCTGCCAAGGCGCTCGCAGCCATGAACGGGCGCCAAGTGGCGTTCGCCGACGCGCCCGGCTGGGGCGACAGGTTCGCCTATAATCTCAATTATGTGGACCGGCCCATGGACGCCGTTGCCGGCCATTTCGGCGACAACTTCACGCAGCAGTTATTCGCATTGAAGGCCGAACCGGAGCGCTGGCAAGGCCCCCTCGAATCCGCCTATGGCTTTCACCTTGTGATGGTGACGGCGCGCAAGGACCTGGTATTTCCGCCGCTTGAGGAGATCAAGGACCGCGTACGGGAAGATTACATGGCCGACCTCGCCACCGAGCGGCGCGACGAACTGATCGACGACATGCTGAAGCACTACGAGGTCGAGGTGACATTGGATCGCCGGGGTGCCGTCAAGGCCGCCGCACGATGAATTCGCGGTCACTCGCAGCGTTTTCTGCCATCTTTCTGGTCTTGCTGGGAGCCGACATGAGGCCGGTCTCGGCACACGACAGCCGGCCGGTGGTCGTCGCCATCAAGGAACAGGGTGACGCGGTCTATACGGTCATGGTGACGACGCCGCCATCGGTGCCATCCTTCAACATTCCCACCGTCGCGATGCCCGCGGGCTGCGTGCGAATGGGCGAGGACGGCGTGGCCCGTCCGGCGCTGACGGCACGCGATCTCTATAATTGTCCAGACGGCCTGGGCGGCGACATCACGCTGCTCTGGCCGAAATTCAATCCGTCGCTCTCGACCATGGTGCGGGTCGACTGGCGCTCGGGCGAGAGCCGCTCGCTGGTCGCGCCGCCGGATGAAACCCGCGTCAGCGTGCCCGATCAGGAAAACGCCGTGGCCGTGTCGGGTCAGTATTTTCGGTTGGGCATCGAACATATTCTGCTGGGCTACGACCATCTGCTGTTTCTGGCCTGCTTGCTGCTGATCGCACGCACGGGCAGGCGCATCGTGGTTGTGGTGACGGGCTTCACGCTTGCCCACTCGGTGACCTTGGCGCTGGCTGCGCTGGGATTGGTGCGGGTGCCGGTGCCTCCGGTCGAGGCGGCCATCGCACTCAGCATCATTTTCCTCGCGGCCGAGATCGCCCGGCCCTTGCGCGATACCATCACCTGGCGGCATCCCATCGCGGTCTCGTGCACCTTCGGTCTGCTGCACGGCTTCGGCTTCGCCGCCGTGCTGGCCGAGATCGGCCTGCCGCAGACCGAGGTGCCGCTGGCGCTGCTGTTCTTCAATGTGGGTGTCGAGGCGGGGCAGCTGATGTTCATTGGCGCGCTGATACTCGTCATGCTCGCAGCGCTGTGGATTCTGGGCAAATCGGATATTGCGCCTGAAACCCTGCTTCCCAGGATGGAGAAGCCGGTCGCCTACGGTGTCGGCGCGCTCGCGGCGTTCTGGATGATCGAACGCCTGTGGGCGTTCGTACCCGTCAGCTGAGTAACCACAAAGACGCGGCGAAGGGGGCTGATGTTCGGATTCAAGGCGATAGTCGGAATTAGTATCAGTGCGGCATTTGCCATACCGGCCTTTGCTCATACCGAGGACAAGAAAGAGAACATCGAGCAGGTGGTGGTCTGGGGCCGGGCGTTCAGCCTGGCTGGCAAGGCGTTCACCGCCTCGGAGGGTATCGTCGGCTATTCGGACCTATCGAAGCGGCCGATTCTGCGCGCGGGCGAACTGGTCGAAGTTATTCCGGGCATGATCGCTACGCAGCACAGCGGCACAGGCAAGGCCAACCAGTATTTTCTGCGCGGCTTCAACCTCGACCATGGCACCGACTTCGCCGCCCGGTTCGAGGGCATGCCGGTCAACATGCCTACCCACGGCCACGGCCAGGGCTATCTCGACCTGAACTTCATCATCCCGGAGATTGTCGAATACGTGTCCTACGAGAAGGGGCCGTATCATGCGGACGTCGGCGATTTCTCCAGCGCCGGCTCTGCAGCGTTCAAGACCTATGACAGACTAGGCCAAGGGTTCGTTCACGCCTCCATCGGCAACCAAGGCTATTACAGGCTCGTCGCAGCCGATTCCATGAACGCGGCCGGCGGTACCCTGCTGCTGGCGGGCGAGGCGCATTTCTACGGCGGCCCATGGGAACTCGATGAGAACCTGGAGAAGTTCAACGCTCTGATGAAATATACCGGCGAGGTTGGCGGCGCCGACACGCAGTTCATCGCCACCGCCTACCGCGCGTTGTGGGACTCGACCGACCAAGTGCCGCTGCGCGCCGTCGACGGCGGGCTCATTCCGCGTAAGGGCTTCATCGATCCGGACCTGGGGGGCCAGACGACGCGGCTGTCGCTCAGCGGCCGGATGGACTGGGGCCGCCTGGAGGCACAGGTCTACGGCATATACTACCGTCTCAACCTGTTCTCGAACTTCACCTATTTCCTCGAAGACCCGGTGAACGGAGACCAGTTCGAACAGGCCGACGAGCGCGCCATCCTCGGCGGCAGCCTGTCTTGGGTGAACGATGTCACGCTTGGCGCCATGCCGGTTACGATCCGGGCCGGACTCGACCTGCGCTATGACGACATCATGAGCGTGGGGCTCTTCCATACTGCGGGCCGCGAGCGCATTGGCACGGTTCGCGACGACAAGGTACAAGAGTTGATGGTGAGCCTGCACGGCGAGGCCGAGCTGCACCTGAGCGACCGGCTGCGCGCAATTTTCGGGGCGCGGGTCGACTGGCTGAGTTGGGACGTGGCAGCGCGCAGCCTGCCGGTCAATTCGGGCGACGGTGACGATGCTATCCTCAGCCCCAAGGGCACGTTGGCGTGGCGCGTTGCGGACGGGCTGGAGCTCTATGCCAGCTATGGGCGCGGCTTCCATTCCAACGACGTGCGCGGCGCCACTATCAGTATCGACCCGAAAACCGGCGAGCCGGTCGGCGCGGTGCCGGCGCTGGTGCGCAGCGACGGGGCCGAACTGGGCCTGCGCGTGGAGGCGAACGACCGGTTAAGCGTGACGGTGGCCGGCTTCTGGCTCGACCTGCAGTCCGAACTCGTGTTCGTCGGCGATGCGGGCGCCACCGAACCCAACGAAGCGACGCGCCGTTACGGCATAGAGGCGTCGGCTTTCTGGAAGGCTACCGACTGGCTGGTGTTCGACCTCTCGGGCGCGATGACGCGGGCGCGGTTCAGGAATGTCGATGACGACCGCATCCCCAACTCGGTCGGCTTCGTGCTAGGCGGAGGCGCGGTCGTCACCCTGCCCGAAGGCTTCACCGCCAGCCTGCGGGTGCGCCACCTGGGCAACGCGCCGCTGATCGAGGGCAATTCTATGCGCTCGCGCTCGACGACGCTGGTCAATGCCGGGTTGTCGTATGATTTTGGTGAGTTCGAGGTGGGGCTAGAACTGCTGAACATACTGAACAGCAGGGACAACGATATAACCTACTTCTACGAATCCCGCTTGCGTGGCGAGACTGCGGGTGTTGAAGATGTCCACTTCCACCCGGTCGAGCCGCTGACGATACGTGGCTCGGTCCGGGTAAAATTTTAGGAAACCAATGGGGTCGGCCAACCGGCTCGAGGAAAACGGGGAAGACGAGATGAAGTTGAACGGCATTCTGGCCGGTATCGCGCTGGCCGGCGCGACCATGGTGGCGCTTGCCGCGGGCGCGCTGGCGGCAATGGATACGCCGGCGCCCAGCGAGCAGGAGCAGGCGGCGCCGGCGGTGGCGGCGGGCGGCAAGACCTCGGCCGATCAGGCCTACCGGTCAGGCGGCGACTTCGCCGAACTGGACCCGGCGCAAGCCGGCAAGGGCGGCGAGGTCTATGACAGCCTGTGCGGCACCTGCCACGAAAAGGGCCTGAACCGCGCGCCGCAGCGGGCCATGCTGTCGCTGATGACCCCGGAATCGATCTACCGCGCCCTGACGAGCGGCGTGATGAAGGAGCAGGCCGAAGCCGCCGAACTGACCGACGACGACATGAAAGCCGTCGCCGAATTCCTCGCCAAGCGCAAGCTGGGTGGCAAGGACATCGTCGCGCCGCCGCTGATGTGTGCCGCCGGCACCTCGGCATTCGACGCCAGCGAGCCGCCGGTGTTCGACTATTGGGGCTTCGACGCGCGCAACTCCCACTTCATCGATACCAAAACCGCCGGCATCGACCGCGGCAATGTGGGCAAGCTGAAACTCAAATGGTCGCTGGCATTCCCCAACGCCATGCGGTCGCGCTCGCAGCCGGCGCTCGCCGCCGGCGCCATCTTCGTCGGCAGCCACGACGGCACCGTATTCGCGCTGGACCGGGAAACCGGTTGCGCCCGCTGGACCTTCCACGCCGGCGCCGAAGTGCGCACCGGCATCGTCGTCGCGCCCTGGACCAAGGGCGATGAGACCGCCGATCCGCTGATGTATTTCGGCGACCTGATCGGCAACGTCTACGCGATCAAGGCCCGCACCGGCGAGCAGGTCTGGCGCATACGGCCGGGCGATCACCCGAACCTGACCATCACCGCCGCGCCGGTGCTGTACAAGGACAAGCTGCTGGTGCCGATCTCGTCGCTGGAAGAGGCACGGATCGACCCGAAATACGAATGCTGCACCTTCCGCGGCTCGCTGGTCGCGCTCGACCCCGCGTCCGGGGCCGAGATCTGGCGCACCTGGATGGCGCCAGAACCGGAGCAGCGCGGCGTCAATGCGGCCGGCGCCAAGCAGTTCGGCCCGTCGGGCGTCGCCCTGTGGAACACGCCTGCGATTGACGAGAAGCGCAACCGGGTGATCATCGCGACCGGCGACAATTATTCGTCGCCAGGCACCGAGATGAGCGACGCCATCGTGGCCATGGACCTCGATACCGGCAAGATCGTCTGGCATCACCAGGTGCTGGAGGATGACGTCTGGAACGGTGCCTGCGAGGCGGTGGACAAGACCAATTGCCCGGAAGAGGACGGCCCCGACTTCGATTTCGGCGCCGGTCCGGTGCTCGCCACCGTGGACGGCAAGGACTATGTCCTGGCCGGTCAGAAATCGAGCATCATGTACGGTTTCGACGCCGAGGACGGCACGCTGGTGTGGAAGAACAAGGTGGGCCGCGGCGGCGTGGTCGCCGGCATCCACTTCGGCATCGCCGCCTCGGGCGATACGGTGTTCGCGCCGGTCTCGGACGTGCCGGACGGTAACCGCTACCCGGAGGGCGACCATCCGCGCCCGGGCATGTACGCGCTGGATATCAAGACCGGCGAATACAAGTGGCAGGCGCCCTCGGAGGATATCTGCGGCGGCAAGCAGTTCTGCCATCCGGGCTATTCGGGCGCGATCACCGCCACCGAGGATCTGGTGCTGGCCGGGGCCAATGACGGCTATATCCGCATCTACGATGCGGCAACCGGCAAGGTGCTGTGGGCGTTCGACACGGTGACGGATTTCACCACCGTCAACGGCACCGTCGCCAGGGGCGGCTCCATGGGCGGCGGCACCGCGCCGATCGCCCATGATGGCCTGCTGATTATGAACTCGGGCTACGGCTTTGCCGGCAAGATGCCCGGCAACGTGCTGCTGGTGTTCGAGGTCGAATAGCTGAACCGCACAAAAAAGGGGCGCGGACGTGACCGTCCGCGCCCCTTTTTCGTGGCTGGATCTCAGATCACCCGGGCCAGCGCGGCCGCCTCGTGGATTGCGGTCATCATGCTGTTGCCGCCCTTCACGTCGCCGATCATGTGGACCTTGACGTTGGAGAAGCGGGCCGAGAGTTCGTTCGCCAGATCGCGGTTCGGCTCGTTGAAGCTGACCAGCACCACTGTCTTCGCCGGGATCGTCCGCACCCGGTCGGTGAACAGCACGCCTATCTCCACCGCGTCAGGCGTGATCTTGCGGACATAATGGCCGCCGACAAAGTCGAAGTCGGCCGACATCAGCCGCTCGCGCGCCGCACCGACGGTGACCGGCGGGAACGGCACGTTCTGGCCCAGCTGTTCCATGCGCGAGACCATGGTGACGTGAACGCCGGCCTTGAGCAGCACATCGGCCACCGAAATTCCCTCGAAGGTACCGGTGTCGTCGAACACCACGGCCGGCCCCTTGATGTCGACCTGGCCGCCGACACCGAACATCTCCCAAGAATTATGGACATGCGGCAGATCCCACCCGGCGATCGGCACCGAGGGCGTCGACACCTGGAAGCCGTCATAGCGGGGCGTGGTGCCGGTGGCGATGATCACCTCGTCGGGCGCGATCTCGGCGACCATCTCGGCGTCGACCATGGAATTGAGGTGCACCTCGACGCCAAGCGTGTCGATCTCGTCGGACAGCCAGCGCGTGATGGTGCCCACATCCGCCCGGTGGGGCGCATCGGCCGCCAGCGCCACCTGGCCGCCCAGACGGCGCATGGCCTCGTGCAGCACCACCTTGTGGCCGCGCATGGCGGCGGTGCGCGCCGCCTCCAGGCCGGCCGGGCCGCCGCCGACGATCAGCAGCTTCTTCGGCTGGTCGGTCTTGCCTGCCGGATCGTGGGTGACATGGGCTTCCCGGGCCGCAGCTACGTTGACGACGCAGCTGATCACGCCGCGGGTCATCAACTGGCCGACACAGCCCATATTGGTGCCGATGCACGGGCGGATCGTGTGCTCCTCCAGCCGGCGCGCCTTGTTGGGCATCTCAGGATCGGCGATCAGCGCGCGCACCATGGACACCATGTCGGCCTCGCCGCTCGCCACCAGGGAACTGGCATGGTCGATGGTCATGATCCGGCCGACGACGATGGTCGGCTTGGTGACCACCTTGGTGATCACGTTGTTCGGCTTCATTTCGACGCCCAGCGGATCGTCGGCCGGCGCGATCAGCTTGTGGAAACGCCAATAGGCGCCCATGTGCAGCGATACATAGTCCACATGCGGATCGAGGATCTCGGCGATGGCCGCGTTCTCGGCTGCGTCAAGGCCGCCGGGCACATAGTCCTCGTTGGGCAGGCGCACGCCCACCGCGATGTCGCTGCCCACTTCGGCGCGCACCGCCGCGATCACTTCCATCAGGAAGCGCATCCGGTTCTCGCGGCTGCCGCCATATTCGTCGTCGCGCTTGTTGAGCGCGGGCGACAGGAATTCGTGGATCAGGTAGCCGGACGAAGCGTGAATGTCGATGCCGTCCAGACCGCCGTCGCGGATGCGCCGCGCCGCCTTGCCGAAGGCCGCGACAATGTCGTCGATCTGCGTCTTGGTCATCACGAAGGGCATGATCTGGATCATCGGGTTGGGCACGCCGCTGACCGACCAGGTATCGGGCGTGCCCGCGCCGCTGGCGCCGGTGTGATAGGCCTGCGCGAACAGTTTCATGCCGTGCTTGTGGACCCGGCTGCTGATCTGTTCGTAGAACGGCAGGATGGCATCGGAATAGAGCGGCAGGTGGGTCTTCGAGCTTTCATGGACGCCCGTTGCCTCGAGCGTCGACATGCCCACGCCGCCCCTGGCGCGGGCCTCGTGATAGGCGATCAGGTCCTCGCCGCCCAGATGGGTGCCGTGGGCCGATCGAACGATGCGGTTCGGAATGGTAATCGGACCGACCTTGATCGGCTCGAACAGATTGTCATAAAGCGCCATGGCTCCGCGTCTCCCCATCGGCAGAGATTTTATGCACGATTGCAGAACGGGTGGTGGGCGTCAATGAGGCCGGGTGTGATTTGCGACAGCGGTTGGAAATAAAAGTCCGGGAAACAACGTTACCGGCCGGCAGTCTGCGCCTCGAACACCACCACCGGGATCTCCCGGTCGGTCCGCTTCTGGTAGCGGGTGTAGACCTCCATGGCCCTGGTGACGTGCGCCCACAGGGCGGTTCTTTCGTCGCCGGCGGCGACGTGCGCCACCACCTGCCGGCGCCTGCCGCGGATCGCCAGTGCTGCCTCGGGATGCACGCGCAGATTGGTCACCCAGGCGGGATCGTCCGGCGCGCCGCCTTTGGAGCCGACCACGATGATGCTCTCGCCGATCTGGAAATAGGGCAGCGCCGCCCTGCGCCACAGGCCGCTGCGCGCACCCCTGGTGGACAGAACCAGCATGGGCTGCGGCGTGAACCCCTGGCGCCGGCCCATCAGCACATTGAGCAGCGAGCGGCCGAACACCCTCACCAGCCACAAGTCGAGCGCCATGCCGCGCTTGCCCAGGAGGAATTTGATCAGCCGCTTTTCCATGGCGGCTACAGGCATGCGGCGCCCGGCGCGCCGACGGTCGGCCAGAAGTCCGCGCATCCCGGAAAGTGGCAGTTGGCGCCCTGCGGCCACCTCATGAAACCGTCTCCCCACTCGAGGTCTCGACACGCCCAGAATGGCAGAAAAGCGGCCTCGCGGTCACCCGTATTTGGCGTCAGGCTTCGGGGGCAGGCGATCTAACCTGCCGGACCATATTGCCGGGTGAGGTAGCCCAGGATGGCTTCGCGCTCGTCCGGTTCCAGCCGCTTGTATTCCGGATAGGTCTTGAGCATGCGCTCGACGAGGGCGTCCCATTGTGCGCGGGTCTTGCGCGCTGCCTTGATGCGGGTATCGGAATGGCAGGGCGCGCAGAAATAGAAGGTCTCCTCGCGGCCGCGGTCCGGCTTCAGTCCACCCCAATCCATGGGGGCGGGGCCCGGCCCAATGCGCGGTTCGGCGGGCCGGTCCCACTGGTCGAGCGGCGTCTTCATGTGATCGGACTGGCTTTGATCGGGCGGCGCGGCGCCCGCCACGTTCAACATGGCAAGGCCCAGACTGAAAACCAAGGCAGGCAGCAGTTTCATGGCAGGCTCCCGATCCGGCCGCGAAGCTGCGGCGCCAATTCGGAAAGCTTGCCCGCCGCGTTGCCGCCGCGCATTGATCTCCCGCAAGCCGGGGCGTGTCGCCCGGTCGCGCGTCCTAGGGCTGCTTCATCGTCTTGACGATTTCCAGCGCCCGGGCGGCATGATCGACAGGCGCGATCTTGTCGTCGGTGGTGGAAAGCACGGCCTCGATCCTGCCGTCGGCGCCGATCACGAAGGTGGTGCGCTCGGTGAATGCATGGTCGATCTCGGCGCCGCGCGAGTCCTTCATGCCGGGCTGGCCCTGCATGGTCTGCAGGTCGAACGACTTGCTGATGGCCCCGTCGGCGTCCGAGGCTACCGGGAACTTGCCGGCGCAGTACTCGGGATCGGCCGAGAAGTCGTTCAGCCGCGCGATGCTGTCCTGCGACACGCCGATGATGGTGGCGCCTGCGGCCCGGTAATTGTCGGCTTCCTCGGCGAAGGCATGTGCCTGCACGTTGCAGCCGCCGGTATAGGCCGACGGGTAGAAGTACACGACAACCGGTCCGGTCTTGCGCGCCTCGGCCAGCGAGAACTCGAACTGCTTGCCGGCCAGCGATGCCGGCGCGGCGAAGTCGGGTGCGGCCGTGCCTGCCTTCAGCGCCGCATGGGCGGGCAGGGCGGCGGCAAGGACGATGGCGGCGGTCAGCAGCAGGCGGCGCATGATGTTACTCCCCGGTTCTGTTCTGCTCGCAGCATAGCCGATCTGGAGCCGGTATGCCCTCGCGGGAAATGCACGAAGCCCGTGCCCTCACGCAGGCGGTCAAAGAGTCGGCACGGTTCCGCCATCGATCAGGTATTCGCTGCCATGGATCGATCGCGCCCGGTCCGATGCGAGGAACGCGACCAGTTCGGCCACGTCTTCCGGCTTCGCTGGCCGCCCCAGCGGAATGCCCCCGATGGAGTCCATCAATTTCTCGCGGGCGGCGATTTCGCTGGTCCCGTCTTCCGTAGCCATCCGACTTACCAGCCGCGCTGTGGCGCTGGTTTCCACATAGCCTGGCGCCACCGAGTTGACCCGAATGCCTTTCGGCCCGACCTCCTTTGACAACCCTTTGCTGTAGGTGCTCAGCGCCGCCTTGGCGGCCGCATAGGCCAGAGTGGATTCTGGGCGGGGCAGCCGGCGCTGGATTGAAGACATGTGGATGATTATGCCCGAACCCATATTCAGCATGTATGGAATGAAGGCGCGGTCCAGACGGACGGCGCTCAGCAGGTTCAGCCCGAGAGCCTGTCGCCAGTCATCGTCAGACAGCGCGAGCGCGCCGCCGAACGGGGCACTCGATCCGCCGGCATTGTTGATCAGGATATCCAACCCGCCCAGCAGGTCATTTGTCAGCCGGACAGTCGCGGCCGTACCCGAGGCGCTGCCAACATCTGCGGCCAAGGAGTGTATGCCCGCCGTTTCGACCGGCTGGCGTGAGACGACCGCTACTATTGCCCCAGCCGCGTACAACCGCTTTGCGATTGCCAGACCAATGCCTCGGCTGCCGCCGGTTACGAGGGCGCGCTTGCCGGAGAATTCTCCTGTCATGCGCAGCCTCCCTGGCTGCGGTTGTGGATGATGATGAGTTGAACGATGTGGCCGCCATCCAGCGTGAAATAGTATGTGAGCAAAAGCGGGTCGGGCAGGCCAGTCTTGTCAAAGGTGCCGTCGATCCTTGCAGTGACGATGATGCTGCCGTGGAGGTCGATTGCCTCTACCACGTCCATGGACACGCTGGCGGCGAACAGTTCAGCGGCAGCCCAGCGACCAATGGCGGCCTTGCCACGGAATTCCCGGCGGTCGTCGTTGACGAGGGCGTCGTTGGCGAACGTGGCAAGACAGGTGTCGGCATCCTGCGCGTTGGCGGCTTGGATATAGTCACTGACCGGGGCGGGGAGAGTATCGGTGGAAAGTAATAGTGGCATGGAATCCTCCTGTTTCGATAAAGGAGGAAGCTAGCTCATTGTCCTGTCAGTTTTTGTCAGGAGAGAATTCCGGGTCCATCTGCTGCTTCCAGCCATCCAGCAATACTGTCCGTCGCCCGGGATAGCGGCCGTCGCTGACATCGGCTGAGGCGATCCGGTCAGTGCGGAAGCTGCGCCAGTCTTGCCGAAGCTCGCACCACGCGGCGACGATCCGGGCGTCATTCATGAAGCCCAGGGCCAGGGGCCAGATCACGCGCTCGGTGATGCTGCCGCTGCCGTCCGTGTAGGCAATCCGCAGCCGTCGCTGCCCTTCGATCGCCGTCCGCAGCGTATCGAGGCCGACCATATTGGGGGGAAAGCCGCGTCCGGTCGGTCCAGGCATCAGGCTGGGGCTGTCGATAGCTTCTCGCGCGTGGGGCGGCAATACTGCTCCGATCTTTGCGCGCACCTCGGCGGCGGCCCTCGCCAGTGTATCGTCGCCGCGTTGCTCCACGTAGCGCAGACCGAGCAACAGCGCTTCGGTCTCGTCCCGGTCAAGCATCAGCGGCGGGAGAAAAAGGCCGGGACGCAGCACGTAGCCCACGCCCGCTTCGCCCGAGATGGGCGCACCCTGAGCGGCTAGCGAGGCGATGTCGCGATAGATCGTACGCTCCGACACTTCCAGTTCGGTGGCCAGTGCGGCGGCGGTTACCGCACGGCTGCGTCGTCGCAACGCCTGCATCAGTGCCAGTAGCCTTGTCGTGCGAGACATCAGCGCTCCTGTCGGCAGAACACCGACGGATTATCATAAACCGAAACCCTGACAAAATCTGTCGGGAGACCCTAGCGAAAATTCCGGTGATTGAATCCCAGACGCTGGCGCAGCCGGCGCAGGAATCTCGGCGGGCGCTCGGGGTCGAGCAGGACGTTCTCGGCCATCGTTTCCTCGACGAAATTGGATTCTTCGGGCTGGTAGGGGACGAGCGAGCGGCCCTTGCCGATCAACTCGTCCAGCATCGCCGTCAGGCGCCCGCCATGCCGGGCGAGCGCCTCGCGCACATTGGCGCAGTCGGTGCCCAGATGCTCGGCCAGCAGGTCGTCGCGGATGGCGGCGATGCTGTCGCGCCGTTCAGCGTCGTCCGCGGCGGCTTCGACGATCAGGTCGCATTCCGTGTCGAAGCCCATGGAGCGGTTGTTGAGATTGGAAGAGCCCACCCGCAGCAGCCGGTCGTCGGCTACCAGTACCTTGGCGTGCACATAGATGGGCTGGCGCGCCTCGGTCACCGGCGTATAGAGGCGGAACCGGTCGTGGATGTCGGCCTTGCGCACCATGGCGAGCAGCCTGGCGCGGGCCGAGTCCATGGTGGCGGATTCCAGGAAGCCGTCGGCGGATTCCGGATTGACGATGACGAATTCCGGCCCGTCGGCCTCGCCCAGCCGGGCGGCAATGGCCTCGGCGATGCGGCGCGAGGCGAAATACTGGCTTTCGCAATAGAAGCTGCGGCGGGTCGCGGCGATGGCATCGAGATAGAGCGTTTCGATTTCGAATGTGCCCTCGCAATCCTCGGTTCGGGGCTGCGTTCGCGCGATGGCAACGTCCACGTCGGTGAAGACGGCGTCCAGGTCCTCGGGCCACAACGGCGTGCGCGGGGGCGGCGGCGTCAGGTCTTCGCCCGTGGCGCGCTTCCAGCGGTCCCGCGCCAGCTCGCCCAGCGCCCGGGCCACGTCGCCGCTGACTGCCGTGGTTGCATCGTGCCATGGGTCGTAGGGGCGGCCGCTCGGCCGGCGGCGCCGGTGATCGTCGTCCTTGTGTTCGCGGGTGTCCCAGCGGTCGGCGGTGATATCGATGCCGCCGCAGAATGCCAGCGCATCGTCCACCACCACGATTTTCTGGTGGTGCGCCGCGCCGGGCGGATGGGCGCCGTCCAGCTTGAAGCTGACATGCGCGCTGGTCATCCAGTTCAGCACGGCGATGGGCGTGGTGCCGCGTCCCAGGGCGTAGATCAGTCCCAGGTCCCACTTCAGCACGTGGACTCGGACGTCGGGCCGATTGCGGTCCAGCCAGCGCAGAAATGGCCCCAGCTTGGCGGGCCCCTCCTGTCCGCCTTGGCTGGGCTCCAGCGGTACGCGGGTGTCGAAGTCCCAGCCGATCAGATAGATGGTGTGCCTGGCCTGCAGCATGGCGGCCTTGACCGCGCGGAAATAGGCCTCGGCGTCGATGATCAGCGCGAAGCGTGACGCACGTTCGATCCGCCAGCAATTGCGTCCCGGCGACAGGATGGCCTGACGGTCGGTCGGTGGATCAGGCTGCGTCATGAACAATGCTCCCAGGGCTTGGGTCGCCAACGCCATGGCACCGCCGCGGTTCCGGTAATGGAGGGTGCAGCCGTCTCGCCCATGCCGTGACGGCGGTACTGCGTGGCCGCGCAGTCCCGCCCTGGCCGGACAGCGGGCTGCGCCTACTTCCCGGTGAACGCCGGCGCCCGCTTCTCCCTGAAGCTGGCAACACCTTCAATGTAGTCCTCTGAGGTGAAGCACTTCTGCTGCTCCTCGTTCGACATCTGGGTCGCGGCGGCCAGCGACTGGGTGTAGGCCAGATAGACCTGCCGCTTGACCACCGCCATGGCGCGGGGCGAGGACAGCGCCGCCATCTCGGCGGCCACCGCATGCACCGCCTCGGCGAAGCCATCGCGCGCCAGCATGCGCACCAGGCCCAGCCGCTCGGCCTCGGCGGCGTCGATGGTGCGGCCGGTCAGCAGCAGATCCATGGCGTTCATGGTGCCGATCAACCGCGGCAGCATCCAGGCGCTGCCATGCTCGGCGATCAGGCCACGGCGCACGAAGGCGGTGGTCATCTTCGCGCCTTCGGCCATGTAGCGCATGTCGGCATAGAGCGCGAGGCACAGGCCGACCCCGGCGCAGGCGCCGTTGATGCCGGCAATGATCGGCTTGGGCACGCCCAGAAGGTAGGAATAGCGCTGGCCGAATTCGTCGGCGCTGAACGGCGGCACGATGCGCGGCCGCGGCTTGCCGTCCGGCCCGGGCGACAGGTCGGCGCCGGCGCAAAAGCCCTTGCCCGCGCCGGTCACCACGATGGCCCGGGCACCGTCGTCGGACGCCGCCCGCTCGATGGCGGCGCGGAACGCGACCTCCATGTCCGGGCTCCAGGCGTTCATCTTGTCGGGCCGGTTCAGGGTGATGGTGGCGACCTTGTCGGCCACGTCATAAAGGATGTCGTCGGTCATCTGGCTCTCCCTCGATTTTCTGACAGCTAGCACGTTGGCGCGATCCGTTGTCAAATGGCGCCTTCGGATACGGGGAGCATTTGATGGACCAGGATACAGCCGACCTGTCGCGCCACAGCCTCATGGACCATGCGGTCCAGAGCGATCCCTATGACTTCCACGCCCTGCTGCACGCCCAGTGTCCGGTCTACCGCATGCCCGAGACCGGGTTTTACGTCGTCACCCGCTATGACGATTTGCGCAAGGTGCTGATCGACACCGGGACGTTCAGCAACAGCTTGCCCAGCCGCAGGGCGCTCAAGGGCGACCTGGGCGATCTTTATGAAAGCCTCGTCGCCGAGCGCGGCTGGCGACATGTGGACACGCTCCAGTCCACCGACCCGCCCGCCCATGCCCGCTACCGCAAGGTGCTGGACGCGGTCTTTGCCGGCAAGCGCATGACCGCCATGAAGCCCCATGTGGAGGAGGTCACCAACGGGCTGATCGACGACTGGATCGGCGACGGCCAGTGCGACTTCAACGCCCAGTTCGCCATGAAGCTGCCCGGCATCATCACCGCCGAGCAGATGGGCCTGCCGCGCGAGGATGTCGAAACGTTCAAGCGCTGGGCCGATAATCTGCTGATCGTCGCGGCCACGCCGCAGAGCGAGGACGAGGTGCGATCCAGCGCCGAGACCACCCTGGAAATGCAGCATTTCATCGCCGCCGAACTGGAGAAGCGCCGCAGCAATCCCTCGGACGACATGCTGTCGGACCTGGTCCACGCCCATGAAGACGATCCCCTCTCCATGGAGGAGTTGCAAGGCGTCATGGGCCAGCTCATCGGCGGCGGCTACGAGACGGTGCAGAGCGCGCTTGCCCACGGCATGTGGCAGCTCGTGCGCCATCCGGAACTGCAGCAGCGGCTGCGCGGCGACGCCGGCGGCATCAGGAAGTTCTGCGAGGAGGTGATCCGCATGGAAAGCCCGGTGCAGAGCCTGATGCGGCGCGCGACATGCGATGTGGAGCTGGGCGGCGTCCTGATCCCGGAAAACAGCCTGATCCTGGCCCGTTACGGCGCCGCCAACCGCGACCCGGAAAAATTCGCCTGCCCGCACCAGTTCGACGTCGACCGGCCCAATGTGGGCGCCCACCTGGCGTACGGCTCAGGCATCCATTTCTGCGTCGGCGCGACCCTGGCGCGGCTGGAGATGAATGTGGCCTTCACGGCGCTGCTCGATCGGCTGACGCACGTGGAACTGGCCGGCGACCTGCCCAACCCCGTTCACCGGCAAAGCTTGCACTGGCTGCCGATGAAGGAGTTGGTCATCAGGTTCTCGGCGTCGTAAGAGCGCCGTTCGCGGTGCCTTAGACTTTACTCGGGCGCCGCGTCGTTGGGAGAAGCTTCCGCCGGGGCTGCGGCATCCGGCGCCTCGGCTGCGGGGGCTTCCTCGGCATCCGGCATTTCCACATCCGGCGTCACCGCCTTCAGCACGGCGGCATCGGGCGTTTTCGCCGGGGCGGCTGCCTTGGGCAACTCGACATCCGGCTTGACCGCCTTCAACGGCTCTGCGTCGGGCGCGGCTTTCTCGGCGGCGGCTTCATGTGCTGCGGCCTCCGGTGCTTTCGCGGCCGGCAGAACGGCCTTCGGCGCGGCCTTTTCCACGGCATCGGCGGCGGGCGCGGCGGCTTTCGGTGCTACCGCATCGGGCGCATCGTCATTGGCCGACAGGAACAGGCTGTTGCCCTCGGGCGAGGCCCGCAAGGCCACGGCTTCGCCGCAGAATTCGGTCAGATTGTCGGCGTTCTCGGCGGCATAGATGCCCATGGCCGCACCCAGATGCACCAGCAGCGTGTCCTGCAGATACTGCTTTTGCTCGGGCGAGGTCTTGTCGTCGTCGGCCGGCAGCAGGGTGGCCAGAAGCGCGCCCATCTTGACGTCGTCTACCGTCACTTCATTGCACAGGCCGCCGGCGGTGGCGTTATAGGCCGCCCACAGCAGCTTCGGGCGCTGCGCCTCGGTCAGGGTTGGCGCCATGGCCTGGTCGAGCCATTTCCATGCCGCGTCCTCGCGGACATTGTCCACCTCGTCGTCGGCCGCTGCTTCCGCGGTCGGCGCGACGGCATTGGCTGCAGCCTTGGCGGCAACGGGCGCGGCTGCCTTGGCGGCAGCTTCGGCGGCAACCGGTGCGGCTGCCTTGGCGGCAGCTTCGGCGGCAACCGGTGCGGCTGCCTTTGCCGCAGCCTCGGCGGCGACGGGTGCAGCAGCTTTCGCGGCAGCTTCGGCGGCAACCGGTGCAGCTGCCTTCGCGGCAGCCTCAGCGGCGACGGGTGCCGCTGCCTTCGCGGCTGCGTCGGCGGCCACTGGCGCGGCCTCGGCCGCCGGCGTTTCCGCCAGGGCGGGAGACGTCAGCAGGAGCGCGGCGGCTGCCGCGTAACGGATGGTGGTCTTCATTGCCATTCCCCTCAATTGCCGAACTCGCGGGCGGTCCAGTTGGGCGCATAGCCCCGGCCGTTCTTGTAGCAGGTGCGCTGCCAGCGATAGCAGGTCACGCCGCGCTTCGGGCTGTACTGGCCACCCCGGTCGTTATAGGACGGGCGGTCGCGGTACCGGTATTCGTCATAGCGGTCATAGTCGCCGTGGCGCTTGTCGGACGTTGCCGCGGCCACGATGGCGCCCAGCACCAGCGCGCCGCCGATCACGGCCACCGCCGTGGAGGCATTGTTGCCGCTGCCGCTATTGCCGCCCTGCCAGTTGCCCATGTCCACATGGCGGATGCTGCCATTGTTCACCCGGCAGCTGAAATAAGACTTACCGCCCCGGCTCTTGGCATAGCCGGTGACGTTGTAGCGGCTGCCGCCAAGCGCATCCACATTGACGCCCGTGGTATCGCGGGCACCCCGGTCGCGGACAGCGTCCTTGCAGATTTGCTTGGCGTCGCGCGGTCCGTACTGCGCCTGGGCCGGTGTGCTCGCCAGCCCGGCGGATGCCAGTGTGAGCGCCAGGCCTGCTGCGATCAATTTGCGCATATGTCTTTCTCCGTTTCTATCCCTGAGGTAGCATGATACACGCTAAGCCCCTGATTAGCCATGATTTTCTCCCCGGGACAGAATCCGGGCAAGCGTGCGGGGCGGATTCTGCCCTGCGTTTTCACGGGCCGTCAGGCGGCAAAATCGGGCGTAAGCATCTATCGGTAATAGAACTCCGGCGCTGGCGCGCGGTTGGGCAGGACGGCGATGGTCTCGTCCACCTCGCGGTAGAAAACGCTGCTGAAAAGCTTGCGCTCGAGCGCATTGAGCTTGGAGCCCAGGTCATGGTCGCCCCGGCCCGCGACGAACTGCTCCGGCCGGTCAAACCACATCTCGGCCATGCCGTCGAAGGTGTCGAAGAACGCCTGGCGGCGCACCGCACCTGCCTCGGTGAAGGCTTCCGAACTGGGCGGGAAGAAGCCGGTCATGGCGTCGAGCCCGGTGCGGAAGTTGACGATGTGGCCGCGCAGGCCGGGAATGGTATTGATGTGCGCGGCGTAGCGCCCGGTCCAGATGGCGCGGAACTCCTCGGGCGACATGCTATCCGGACGTTTGCCGAACTGCACCAGCTTGAACAGCTTGCGCTCGGGACGGCGCACCGGACGCGCCACGTGCTCGTCGATATGGAACTGGAACGGCGAGCCGCTGTAGAGATAGTCGCCGTCGCCGCCCACGTCGCCCACCTTGGGGTCGTCGGCCAGGCCGTTCGGCCCGGCGCGGTCGCGCGACGGGCTCTTGCCGGCCAGGTACTCGGTCAGGTCGTCGAACATCAACTGGCCCCAGCCGTCGGTCATCGCGTCGAAGCCGGCGGGCTCACTGCGCGTGATGCGCGCGGCCAGCGGCCCCAAGCTGTCGCTGACCGGCGTATTGGACCAGACGTTGAGGATGTAGCCGCGGATGCCGGGCAGGCGGCGGCCATAGGAATTGTGGTAGCCCACGTGGGCGGCGCGGTATTCGTCGTGGGTCAAATTCGCGTTGCGCCGGACAAATCCGAAGACCTTCAGCATCCCCGTTCTCCTACCGGTAATAGAAAGCGGGCGCGGGGTCCCGGTTGGGCATGACGATCACGCTCTCGTCCACCTCCACGTACCAGACCGCCTCGAACAGGTGGCGCTCCAGTGCGTCGAGTTCCGGGGCGATCGCAGGATCGGTACGGGCGGCCCGGAACGCGTCCAGGCTGTCGAACCACATTTCGTTGGCGCCGTCCCACTGGCCGCAGAACGCCTCGCGCTCGGTGCGGCCCTCGCCGGTGAAGCGCCAGTCGTCTGGCGGGTAGAACGCCCTGATGGCGGAATCGATATCCCGGTCGCGCAGATTGGCGATGTAGCCGTTCAGGCCCTTCATCCGGGCAGCCAGCGGGCCGTGGCGGGTCAGCAGCCCGGCGCTGAAGGCAGCTTCCGACAGGGCCGGATTGCGGCGAAAGAACTGGACCAGCTTGGTCTGCTTGTACTCCACGCGCTCGACCGGCAGCATCACATGCTCGTCCATGCGCACATGGTTGGAGCGGAACTGGCCGTTGGTGCCGGGGACCACATCGAACAGATAGGGCGCGTCGTCAGGCGTGCGGTCCGGATCGACGACAAGGCCCTCGGCCATGGCACGGGTCTTTTCCGGCTCGCTCGAACCCACCCAGGTGTCGTAGCTGTCGAAATGCACGCAGGGGAAGCCGTCCCACTGGTCGAGGAAGTCGGCCGGCGCGCCGCGGGTGATCGCGCCGTGCAACGGCCCCAGCGCCTCATTCAAGTCGCGGTTGGCCCAGACATTGACGCAGTAGCCTCGCATGCCCTTCATACGCCGCGAATGGCCGGAATGGTAGCCGATGTGCCCCGCCCGGTACTCGTCGTGCGTCAGTTGGGCGTTGCGCTTCAGAAACGCGAAAACCTTGAACATGACCATGTCTCCCCGCCGAGGATCATTCCACGCCCCCGACCGCTTGTCACCCCGGACGTTCCCGGGGTGCTCGCGGCGATGGTGCATGTGGGATTTCAATACCTGCCAGGGTCGGTGCTAGAATTCGCACAGGCATTCACGAAAGGTGACTCCATGGCCGTCTCGTTCGACCGGTATTCTCCCTATGCGCTCGCGGCGCTGCGCATCGTTGCCGCCGCGCTGTTCGTGTCCCACGGCCTGGTGAAGCTGTTCGGGTTTCCCGATGGCGCGGCTCCGGGCGTCCAGCCGCTCGCCTCCATGCTCGGCGCGGCGGCGGTGATTGAGGTGGGCGGCGGCCTGCTGGTGCTGATCGGCTTGATGACCCGGCCAGCGGCGTTCCTGTTGTCGGGCCAGATGGCGTTCGCCTACTTCATCGCCCACGCGCCCGCCGGGTTCCACCCGCTGCTGAACGGCGGCGAGGCGGCGATCCTGTTCTGCTTCATCTTCCTGTACATCGCCGCCGCCGGACCGGGCGCGTTCAGCGTCGACAGGCGGCGGTAGGAGAACCTCTAGCGGCGTCCCTCGATGTAGTCGTTCAGCACCTCGTGCCAGCGCCGGACGCGGACTTCCTGGCTCGACAGATAGGCGTCCTCGTAACCCTGCGAGCGCCAGCCGCGCTGCTGGCCCTCGGCCAGGCTCAGGTCCTGGAAGACGATCTGGCCGTGCATCTCGGGCACGCCGCGGCCGCGGTCGAACGCCCGGCGCTCGTAGGCGGCTTCCTCGACCTTGCGCGGGCCGTGCATGGTTTCCACGTCGGTGATGCCCTCGACCGGAAACACCATGTGCCACAGGTCGAAGGTGCACTTCTCGGGGTTGTCCGGGTGCGGCTCGGTGCGGAAGAAGATCACGTCGTCGGGCAGCACCGACAGGGTCACGTTGGGGAACACCACGTTATGCGGGCTGTCGACCAATTCGCCGTCGACCAGGTTCTCGTAGTGCAGATAGCCCTTTTCGCGCCACAGCCGCTTCTTGGCGTCGATCAGGTCCTGGTAGCCCTGAGTGACCTTTTCCTCGTAGCTGGCGTATTTCGACGGGTCGATGCCCCACGGGGTCAGGAAGCTGTCGAACGGCGCGGCTTCGCCCTCCGGCGGCACGTCACGCAGTGATGGCCGGCCCGGCTGGACAATGCGGCCATGGCCCATGGGGAACATCTCGAATACCGAGGTCCAGTGGTCCTGATCGATCCAGGCCGGCACCTGCGGATGGGCGGTGCGGGTGTGATACGACTCCGAGAAGTTCTCGCTGGCAAACTTCCAGTTGCACTCCATCTCGATCGTCAGGTTGGTGACCCTGACCAGCTTTTCCCACGGCCAGTGCTTGTACAACTCGGGAATCGGCGCCAGGAATTCCATCAGCGGCGGCGCGTTGGGATCCATGCTGTACCAGATGAAGCCGCCCCAGGTGTCGCACTGCAGTTCCTTGAGGCGCAACGTGCCGATCGGATCGCCCTGCGGGAACGTCTCCGGGTCGGGCGCGTCCTGCAGCAGGCCGTCCTTGCCCCAGACCCAGCCGTGATAGGCGCAGGTGAACGCCTCCTGGCACCCGTCGTTCCAGACCAGCCGCTGGCCGCGATGGCGGCAGGCGTTGTAGAACGCACGGATCGACCCGTCATCCTGCAGCACGCAGATCACCGATTCGTGCATGAAGTCGTGGATCACATAATCCCCCGGCTCCTGCAGCTGGTTGGTGCGGCCGGCCACGTGCCAGACGCGCTTCCACATGTGGTCCCATTCCTTCTGGGCGAACTCTTTCGACCAGAATCGATCGCCAGTGATGGGGTCGCCGCGCACGTTGCGGACATCGCCGCCGTCAAGCGCCTGCGGGTGAACGACCGGAAGTCCCATGACATTTCTCCGTTTCGAAAGGCAGGCGGCACCCGCCGCACGCCAAAACTGACAATTATGTTAGTTTAAGGAACGGCCAACGGCAATGGCGCAGATTCCCGGTCCGGTCTATGCTTGGAACGGGGAGGATTTTTCATGGGTGTCTACGGGAACTTCAGCCTGGCGGGCAAGGTGGCGGTGGTTACCGGCGGCGGCAGGGGCATTGGCCGCGCCACTGCGCTCGCCTTCGCCGAGGCTGGCGCCGACGTGGCGGTGATGGCGCGCCGCCAGCCGGATGTGGATTCGGTTGCTGCCGAGGTGTCCGCAATGGGACGGCGCTCGCTGGCCATCGCCGGGGATATCACCCTGGCAGAGACGATTCCCGATGCGCTCGACCGGGTGATCGCCGAACTCGGCGGACTGGATATCATGGTCAACAATGCGGGCGGCAACCCGGATGGCCTCGCCCATCCGGTGGCCGAGATGTCGCTAGAGAAGTGGGACGAGTTGCTCGCCCACAATATGCGCCACAAATTCTGGGGCTCCAGCCAGGCCGCGCGCCGGATGGGCGAGGGTGGCCGGATCATCAACGTGGTCTCGCGGGCGATCGCGGTGGCGACGCCGGGAAGCGGCGCCTACGCGGCCGGCAATGCCGGCGTCGTCGCCATGTCGAAGACCATGTCGGTCGAACTCGCGCCCCGGAAAATCACCGTGAACTGCATCGCGCCCGGCGTGGTCGAGACGGATTACCTGAAGGCGCATGCCGAGGTTCGGCTGGGCCTCACCGACCTGTCGCCCGAAGGCCTGCAGGCGTTCCAGCCCTTTGCCGCGCCGCTCGGCCGTATCGGCCGGCCGGACGATATCGCCGCTGCCGCGCTCTATCTGGCCTCGCCCGCTGCCGAATGGATCACCGGCGAATGCATCATGGTTTCCGGCGGGCGGTGACGCGGCGTGGATGTTTGACGCCTATCTGGACGCATGGGGCCTGGTTCCGGACGGGGAGCCGATCCATACCCACACCAGCGATCTGCTTCCGGTGCGCCGCAGCGGGATGGCTGCCATGCTCAAGATTGCCCGCAATGAGGAGGAGCAGCGCGGTAACCGGCTGATGGCGTGGTGGAACGGCAATGGCGCGGCGCGGGTGCTGGCGCACCTGGACGGCGCCGTCCTGCTGGAGCGCGCCCATGGCGGCTCGCTGGTAAACCTGTCCATGACCGGACGCGGACGATGAGGCTACCGGCATCATCTGCGCTACCGTGACCCGGCTTCACCAGATATCTCCATCCAATCCGCCGGACCTTGTTCCGCTGACGCGCTGGTTTCGCGACCTGGAGCAGGCGGCCGGCCGCGGCGGTATCTTCGCCAGAGCCGCCGACACGGCACGACTGTTGGTCGCCACGCCGTCCGACGAGACGGTGCTGCATGGCGATATCCACCACGGGAACATCCTGGATTTTGGTGATCGCGGCTGGCTGGCCATCGATCCCAAGGGGCTGCTGGGCGAGCGCGGCTTCGATTACGCCAATCTGTTGTGCAATCCCGATCCGCAGACGGCGGCCGATCCCGCTAGGTTCCGGACGCGACTTTCACATGTCGCCGCTGCAGCGGGGCTGGACCGGCAACGACTCGCCCGTTGGGTTCTGGCGTGGGTTGCATTGTCCATTCTCTGGCCGCCCTTCGAACCAAAACGGACCGAGGCGGTGCGCCGCCTCTCGGAACTGGCTGCCGCCGAAATCGATCAGTAGCGCGCCATGCCGGGCTCGACCATCCGGGCCCAGGCGTCGATCCCGCCTGCCAGGTTGATGGCGCCGAAGCCGTTCTGGCGCAGGAAGTTGGTGACGGTAAGGCTGCGCCCGCCATGGTGGCACATGACCACGATGGTGCCTTCCCTGGGCAATTCGGCCAGCCGCTGCGGCACCTGCTGCATGGGAATGTCGACCGATCCGGCCACCTTGCAGAGGGCAATCTCGTGCGGTTCGCGCACATCCAGCAGCGTGTAGCTTTCGCCGGTATCGCGCATGTCCTTCAGCTTCAAAACGTCGATTTCCAAGGCCCGTCTCCTCCAGTCGTGATCCGCGCGACGATAGCCAAGCCGTGCGTCCCGCGCCAGTCACGCGAAGCGCTCGAAATTCCAGCCCGCAACCCTTAGGCTTCATAAGGGACCGGAGGGGAGACCGCTTCGCATGGACCGCTACGACTACATCGTCATTGGCGCGGGATCGGCTGGCTGCGTGCTGGCCAACCGGCTGACCCAGGACGGCAAGGCCACGGTCCTGCTGCTGGAGGCGGGCGGCCGGGACGATTCCCTGCTGGTCCGCATGCCGGCGGGCGCGGGCCAGCTGATCAAGGAAAAGGGCCCGTTCAACTGGGGCTTCCGCACCGAGCCCGAGCCACGCCTGGGCAACCGCAGGCTCTGGTGGCCGCGCGGCAGGGGCTGGGGCGGATCGTCCTCCATCAACGGCATGATCTACATCCGCGGCCATGCCCGCGACTACGATCAGTGGCGGCAGATGGGGCTGCGCGGCTGGTCCTATGCCGAGGTGCTGCCCTATTTCAAGCGGTCCGAGGCGCTGGAGGGCGGGGGCGATGCCTATCACGGCGCCGACGGGCCGTTGCATATCTCGAACGCCGCGACGCCCAACCCGATCTTCGAGGGGTTCATCGCCGCCGGCGAGCAGGCGGGGCACAAGCTGACCGCCGACTTCAACGGCTACCAGCAGGAGGGCTTCGGGCCGTATCAACTGACCATCCATGGTGGCCGGCGCTGGAGCGCGTCGGCGGGTTTCCTGCGCCCGATCCTGGGCAAGCGGCCCAACCTGTTCACGCAAACCGACGCGCGCACGACCCGTATCCTGATCGAGGGCGGCCGCGCGACCGGCGTCGAATACGCCCAGGGCGGGAACCGGCGCCGTCACACGGTCCGGGCGAACGCCGAGGTGCTGCTCTGTGCCGGTGCGGTGCAGTCGCCGCATATCCTGCAATTATCCGGCATCGGCGACCCCGAGGCACTGGCGGCGGCGGGCGTCGAAGCGGTGCATCCGCTGAAGGGTGTCGGGCAGAACCTGCAGGATCATCTCGATGTGATCCTGGCATGGGAGTGCCCAAGGCCGATCACCGCATTCGGCCACAACCGGGGGCTCGCCAGGCTGACCACCGGGCTCAATTATCTGCTGCGCGGGCAGGGGCCGGGACGGCAGAATTTCCTCGAGGCCGGTGCGTTTCTCAGGTCGCGTCCGGACCTGGAGCTGCCCGACCTGCAGCTTCACTGCGTGCTGGCGTTGATGCGCGACCACGGCCGGGTGCCGATGGACCGGGAAGGCTTTTCCGTCCATGTGTGCCAGCTCCGGCCCGAGAGCCGGGGCAGCGTCGGGCTGCGCTCGGCCGATCCGTTCGACGATCCAGCGATCCGGGGGAACTATCTGGCCTCCGACAACGACCGCAGGTCCATGCGCGATGGTGTCCGTATGGTGCGTGATGTCATTGGCCAGCCCGCCCTCGACGGCGTGCGCGGACCGGAGCTCGATCCCGGTCCGGACATCCAGGATGACGACCAGATCGACGATTGGATCACGCGCACGGCCGAGACGATCTATCATCCGGTTGGCACCTGCCGCATGGGCGTGGCGGGCGACGCGATGGCGGTGGTCGACGATACGCTGAAGGTGATGGGCTTGCCCGGCCTGCGGGTGGTCGATGCGTCGGTCATGCCGACGCTGATCGGCGGCAACACCAATGCGCCGACGATCATGATCGCTGAAAAGGCCGCCGACATGATCCTGGGCCGCGCGCCGCCGGCGCCCGAGGAGGTCCCGATATTCGGCGCCCTGCTGGAGCGGCACACCCCATGAGCATGCCCGCCGATCTGCTGATCATCGGCGCCGGGCCGTTCGGCCTGTCGCTTGCCGCCCACGCCCGCATGCTGGGACTGGAGACGGTCGTGTTCGGCCAGCCCATGGGGTTCTGGAAGGAGCACATGCCGCGCGGCATGATCCTGCGGTCGGCTTGCGACTGGCACCTCGATGCCGACAACCGGCTGACCATCGAGGCGTTCCTGCAGGCGCGCGGACAGACGCCCGACGATGTCGAACCCCTGTCGCGCGACCTCTACCTGGACTACGCCGAGTGGTTTCGGCACCAGGCCGGCATCGAGCCATTGTTCGGTACGGTCCGGTCGCTGGAGCGACGGACGGACGGATTCGCGGCGGTCCTGGATGACGGCGCCGAGCTGACGGCGCGGAACGTGGCCGTTGCCGTCGGTTTCAGCAATTTTCCGCAGGTGCCTCCCGAGCTGGCCGACATGATTCCGGCCGGTCGCCGGTCCCATACCTGCGATATGGTGGATTTCGCGGCGCTGAAGGGAAAACGGTGCCTGATCGTCGGCGGCCGCCAGAGCGCCTTCGAATGGGCGGCGTTGCTGGCCGACGAAGGCGCTGCCCAGGTTCACGTGTCGCACCGCCACGATTCGCCCGCCTTCGCGCCGTCTGACTGGTCGTGGGTCAATCCGCTGGTCGATGCCATGGCCGACGATCCCGGCTGGTTCCGCAGCCTCTCCGGCACGGAGCAGGATGCGCTGGCGCGGCGATTGTGGATCGAGGGCCGCTCGAAGGTGGAGCCGTGGCTGGAGCCGCGCGTGATGCGGCCGAATGTGGCGCTGTGGCCGCGCACCGCGCTTGCGTCATGCCGCGAGACGGGTGACGGCCTTGCGGTCACGCTCGACGACGGCCGCACGCTCCTCGTGGATCACGTTATCCTGGCGACGGGCTACAAGGTCGAGATCGGCAGGGTGCCGTTCCTCGCCGGACTGCTCGGCGATCTCGCCGTGCGCGACGGCTTTCCGGTTCTCGACGACCATTTCCAGACCAGCATTCCCGGCCTGTTCATCACCTCCATGCCGGCAACCCGGGATTTCGGGCCGTTCTTCGCCTTCACCATTTCGGTGCGGACCTCGGCGTGTCTCATCGGTCAGGCGCTGGCCGCTGAAAAATGACTGTTTGTTCAGTTGACCCGGCCTGCGCCCCAGAGGCATCGTTGTGCCAACCGGGAGGACCACATGTCAGATGATCGCTGGAAGCAGATAGAGGATCGCCTCGCCCTTGAGGAGGTGCTGAACGCTTATTGCGCCGCCGTCGACTCCCTGTCCGACATGGACGGACTGCTGAACTGCTTCACCGAGGATGCGGTGCTGGACCTGAGCGGCATCCACCTGCCGCGCTTCGACGGCCATGCGGGAATCCGGCAGTTCTTCACCCAGGTGTTCGCCGACATGACGCACCACGCGCACTTCATCAGCAACTTCAGGGTTGCCCGGATGGACGGGGACGCCGCCGCCTGCACCGCCTATGTGATGGGCATGGGCGTGGCCCGCGACGGCCAGAGCGTGCTGGTCTACGTCAAATATTTCCTCGACTACGTCCGCACGCCGTCGGGCTGGAAGCTGAGCCGGTTCGCCGAGAGCGGCCTGATGCCGCTGCCCGAATCGCTCACCGGCATCCACGCCCGCGGCTGACGGTCAGGTTCCCGTCAACCGCGCCACCACCGGCGCGAAGCCGTCGACGCAGCGGTCGAGGATGCTCACATAGGAGAAGCCGTAGAGTTCGCGGCGGCGCTCCAGTTCCTCGCAGATGTAGTCGACCGACCCGACCAGCGCGTGCGGGAACGACAGGAACGTGTCCGGGTCCATGTCCATCTGCCGTGCCATGGCCTCGGCGGTCGCCTTCTGGTTGTCGGTGACCGCGCCGAAATAGATGCCGATTTCGATCTCGATATCGTCGAACCGGTCGCCGGCGCCTTCGCGGATCCAGTTGATCTTGTCCATGGTGCCGTCGGCGGTGGAGTAGGCGGCGATGTTGCTCGAATCCATCTTGCCCGCCTTGTTGTTGAAGTTGAGGCTGACGATGTCGGCCTCGCGGCCTGCAAGGCGCAGCACCCGGGGCGAGCCGCCGCCGATCATGATGGGCACCTTGCCACGGGGCCGCGGCGTCCCCTCGAATCCGACGGCGCGGGCCTGATTGCCGTCCACGTTCATGATGCCGCCGGCGCGATGTGCCTTGGCGATCTTGATGGTCTCTTCCAGCCGGTCGATGCGGCGGCCGATCGGGTCGTAGGGCACGCCCATGGCCTCGTATTCGCCCTCGATCCAGCCCGCGCCCAGGCCAAGCTCGAGCCGGCCGTTCGACAGAAAATCAATGGTCATGGCCTCCTTGACCAGCACCGCCGCAGGCCGGTAGCCGGTGCAGAACACCCGGCAGCCGACCTTGAGTGTGGTGGTGGCCTCCGCCGCCATGGCCATGGCCGGCACCGCCGCCAGATCCTGCGGAGGATGGCCCCAGGTGGCCGGACCCGGGCCGAGATAGTGATCGGCCAGGTGGAACGCGGAAAAGCCCTGCGCCTCGGCGGACTGGACCTTGCGGCGCCAATCCTCCGGGGTCTCGGCGTCATAGGCCTGCCAGGAAAAACGGAACGGTTTCTTCAGCGGCATGATTGATCCTCCCCAGTTTCGTGCAACGCTTGTTATCTAGTCCTACAACATAGTAAGTGATTATTCTATCTTGCAGCGAGCGCCGTTGCGGCGGCTGAAACGGGAACATCGTTCATGGTTGCGATCACGCGGGTCAAACACAGCATCGTCACCCCGGCCGAGAAGGCGCCGGAGCCCAATCTGGGATCGGCCTTGATTCCCAAGGAACGCTACACCACCCGCGAATTCATGACGCTGGAGTGGGAAAAGCTGTGGACGAAGGTCTGGCTGGTCGGCTGCCGTGAGGACGAAATCCCGGAGACCGGCGATTACATCACCACCGACATCGGCACCGAAAGCCTGCTGATCGTGCGCGGCGAGGACGGCAAGGCGCGCACGTTCTACAATGTCTGCAACCATCGCGGAAACCAGGTGAAGTTCGATCATTCCGGCAATTCCCGCACGCTGCAATGCGCCTATCATTTCTGGGAATACGACCTGACCGGCCGGTTGGTCAGCGTCCCCGACGAGCAGGATTTTTCCCAGGGCTGCCCCAGGGACCAGCTCAGCCTGAAGACCGTCAAGACCGACACCTGGGGCGGCTGGGTGTGGTTCTGCATGGATCCCGATGGCCCGCCGCTGCACGATTATCTTGGCATCATCCCGCATCACCTGGACCCGTACCACTTCGACCGGATGGCCATGGTGATGAACGTCACCGTCGAATCCGACTGTAACTGGAAGACGTCGGTGGACGCCTTCAATGAGGTCTATCACGTCCAGTGCATCCACCCGGAGCTGTCCTACACCATCGACGACGTCGATGTGCAGATCGATCTCTACGACAAGCACAACCGCTATCTGGTGCCGTACCACACCTACAGCCCGCGGCTGGGCTACGAACCGCACGAGGTGCCGGAAATCCTGTCGAACCAGCTCAAGGCCGTGGGCATGAACCCGGACGACTACATCGGACGGGTCGGCGAGATCCGCAATGCCATGCAGGTCTACAAGCGCGAGAGTCAGGAGGCGCGGGGTGTCGACTATGCCGAGCTGAACGACGACCAGCTCACCGACAATTACCACTACATGATCTTCCCCAATCTGACGCTGAACATCTTCTCGGACCGCATGATGCTGTTCCGCCAGCGGCCGCACGAAACCGACCCGAACAAGATGTATTACGACGTCACCGTGCATGTCCGGGTGCCCGCGAACCAGCCGCGCCCGCCGATGCCGGATCATGAGCACGTGGCCTTCGGCGAGCGGTCGCTGGGACTGGTCCTCGATCAGGACGCGGTCAACCTGCCCCACGTGCAGAAGGGCATGAATTCGGACGCCTTCAGGGGATTGTGGATCAGCAGCCAGGAGCGCCGTATCCGTCACATGCACCATACATTGATGGACTACATCGAGGCGTGATCGCCGGCGCTGGAACCGACTTGCAGCACCCTGTCCAGCAGGTGCTGTCACCAATGAGCAAACCATGACACGGGATCGCATGAACAAGCCAAATCCAGCTGATCCGGACGACCTATCGGGCGCGCCGGCGTCGGACGGCCTGCCCAAGCGCCGCAAACGCCTGGCGGCGTCCGTGCGGCGCGAACAAATCCTGAAGGCGGCGCAGCAGGTGTTCATCCGCAGTGGCCTGGGCGGCTCGCGCACGCGGGAGCTGGCGCGCGAGGCGGGCGTCAACGAGGCGACGCTGTTCACCCATTTCAAGACCAAGGAGGACCTGTTCGACGCCGCTGTCGTCGAGCCGCTGGAGCGGCTGGTCGAGAACGAGATGAACATCGACGGCAGCTACCGCCGCGCCACCAGCCAGGAGGAACAGCATCGTCTGAACCTGGAGGCGCACAAGCGGCTGCTCGACACCATCCGCGAGATCTATCCGCTGCTGGTGACGGCGCTGTTCTCGGACAGCGAGCGCGGCCGCCAGTTCTACCGGAGCCATCTCTATCCCTGGTTCCAGTCTCTGGTGCCCAGCATCCGTGACTCCTATGGCGGCCGCCATCGCAACAAGGAACTGGATCCCCAGTTCCTGCAATTGATCGGCGTCGGCGCTTATCTGGCGCTGGTCATGGACCACAATTTCAGGGATGCGGAAATCGATCCCGAAAAGATGATCCGCACGGTCTCGACCCTGTTTGCCTCGGGTGTCTACGAGCCCTGAGCTACCAGACCTGCTCCAGCCGCTCGGCCTCGATCGGGCCGTCCAGCAGGGTCACCACCCTGGCCGCGGCCCTGGCGCGATGGTCGGAACCTGTATGCACATCGTGCGCGGCCTTGTCGGCATAGACCTCGATGGCGACGAACACCTGCGGGTCCGGCGTCCGAAAGGCGCGGTAGAACACATTGCCGGGCTCCGCCGCCTCGACGGTGCCGGCCACGCCGGTCACCATCTCCTCGAACGCCTTCGCCATCCCCGCCCTGGCGCGAACCCTGGCGATCACCGCGATCATTTTTCCCATGACAGACGGCTCAGATCGGAGTCCGGAAGCCCTGATAGCGCCGCACCGGCCACAGGAAATCGTAGCGGGTCTTCTCGAAGAACCATTTGCCGTCGACCTTGCGATATACGTCGTCATGCACGCCGATGACGCTGATCGCATCGCCGATCTCTTTCTCGGTCGTGTGCAGCGACAGGGCGTAATACCGCCCGTTGGCGCTGTCCGGTCCGGTGATGCGGATGAACGGGTTGGTGGCGATGTGCAGATGCGCGAAGGGCAGGTCGGCGTCCTTGTAGACCTTGGTCCAGTTCTCGAACATCTGATCGTGGCCGCTCCAGTAGCCGCCCATATGCTCGGGCCATTCGGCCACGCCGTCGGGCAGGAACAGGTCGACCATCCGCCTGATCTCGCCGCTGTCCAGGTACAGCGCGTAGAGATGGCGCAGGTTCTTGATTTCCTCGATCTCGAGCAGTTCCTCGATGGTCATGCGATGCTCCCGTTCATGATGCGGTTCGTCCCCGCGCACAGGGTGTTAGATCGATCGACCAATTTCAATGGATATCGGCAGGCCGCGTCAGGGACGTGCGATCTCGCGGAAACCGGCGCCGAAGAACCGCACCATGCGCTCCAGAACGGTGTCCAGGTCCGTTGCGGTGAACGCGCCCTGTGAAACGCGTTCGGCCAGGGTGCTCTGCAGCAGGATGTTGGCGAGCGCGGCCTCGAGGAACACGATCGACCAGAACACGTCGGGCTTGTCGGCCTTGGGAAACAGCGACAGGAATTCGTCGGTGTATTGGTCCATGATCGGCTGGTAGGTCTCGACGAACGGCGCGATGAAATTGGCATCATGATGCTGGTGCGAGGCCCGCGACAGCAGCTGGATATAGTCGCGCCAGCCCTCGCCGCCGTTGATGTAGCGGTCGATGATCGGCGTCAGCAGCGCGCGGATGACATCCTCGACGGTGACGGACTCGCGTTCCTGTCTCTCCAGCAACGCCTCAAGCGAGGCGGCGATGGCGCTGGCATGCTCGTCGGCGCGGCGGCGCACCACCTGCCTGAACAGGTCTTCCTTCGGGCCGAAGTGATAGTTCACCAGGCTCATTTGCACGCCGGCGTCCTTGGCGATGTCGCGAAGCGAGGCCCCGTAGAAACCGCGGCGCGAAAACAGCCGCTCGGCAGCGTCGAGAATCCGTTCCGGAGATGATTGTTTGCGCCTTGCGGCTGTCATGCTGTGAACCGTCGCCCGGAGTCTCGTGAGAATGCCTATCTTGTAGCAGCTTGGGAGGGGCATGCCGCACATCTTTGTAATGGCCGCCGGTGCCGGCGGGATTGCGCAAGCGGCATGTCGTGCGTAATATAGGTCGGTAGACCGAACTATGCGTTTGCTTGGTAAGAGTGGAGCGACCAGATGGGACGGCTTGATGGCAAGGTGGCGATCGTCATCGGTGCGGCCGGCGCGGGCAATATGGGCCAGTCGATCGCCCGGCGCTTCCGCGACGAAGGCGCCGACGTGGTCGTCACCAGCCGACGCGGCGCCGAACTCGACGCCTTCGCCCGCGAGATCGGCGGCGCCTCGACGGTTTGCGACCTGACGAAGAAAGCCGACGTTTTCGCCCTGGCCGAGTTTACCAAGCAGAGATTCGGAAAGGTCGACATCGCCGTGAACTCCACGGGTATTGCCGTCGGCGGTCCGTTCGAGGCGTTCAGCGAGGAAGATCTCGACAGGCTCATTGCCCTGCAGTTCAAGGGGTCGTTCTTCTTCCTCCAGGCCATGGTCGGCGCCATGGACAAGGGCGGCTCTATCATCCAGATCAGCTCGGCCACCGCCCAGCGGACCGGCACCGTCCAGGGCTACGAAGCCTATGTGGGCACCAAGGCGGGCATTGATCATGTGGTCCGCGCCGTGGCCAACTTCTACGGGCGCCAGAATATCCGCGTGAACACCATTTCGGCAGGGCACACCGATTCGCCCATGCAGAAGGTGCCGCTGCAGGACTGGCGCAAGGCCGCTTATGCAGATGCCACGCCGCTGGGCCGTTACGGCACCTGCGAGGATGTGGCGGCCGCTGCCGTCTGGCTCGCCAGCGACGAATGTTTCATGACGGGTGAGGCGCTCCAGGTGAACGGCGGCCTGACCCTGCGCCGCAACCCGCTGCCCGAGGATATCGCGCGCTACGAGCGGGAATGGGGAAAATCTATTCCGGTGCGGTGACGTAGCTGTTATATGGCCGCAAGGTTGTTGACAGTTCTGTCAATCTGCCGTTGACGTCCGTCTATCTAAGTGCATTATTAGGACGGACGAACAAACAATAAACTTTCCCTGAAAACTGGGAAAAAGGGGAGCCAGAGTTTCTGGCGCACGGGTGGAACAGGCTTGCAGGGCGTCATTCCGCGAAGACGGAACGCTCAGGCCGCTAACAGGGGAGGAACCCTATGACTAGGCTTATCAACCGCACGGTGGCGCGGCGCATCGCCCGTCGTGCGTTACAGGGCGTTGCCGCCCTCGCAATAGCCGGCACGCCGTTCGCGGCGCAAGCAGCTATCGAGGAAGTTCGGGTCGAAGCGCGCGGCCAGGAAGAATCGATTCGCGACATCCCGGTGGCGATCACCGCTGTCGACGCGAAGACCCTCCAGCAGTATTCCATGCAGAGCCTGAGCGATGTGGCGGCCCACACGCCGTCGCTCGAAATCCTCCGCATCCTCAGCGGCACGGGCACCAGCATCAGCATCCGCGGCGTGTCCTCGAGCGCGGGTTCGCTTGGTATCGAGCAGTCAGTCTCGGTGATCATCGACGGTGTCTATTTTCCGCAGGGCCGGGTGATCAACGAGGGCCTGTTCGACAGCAGCCAGGTTGCCATCCTGAAGGGGCCCCAGGCCCTATACTTCGGCAAGAACGCCACCGCTGGCGTGGTGGCGATAACGACCAACGATCCGGGCAACGAATTCGAGGCAATGGCTCGCGCCGGCTACGAAGTACGGGCCGACCAGATGGACGGCGAGGCGATGATTTCCGTCCCGGTCAACGACAAGTGGGGCTTCCGTATCGCCGCCGCCGGCACCAAGATGTGGGGCGGCTACTTCGAGAACACCGCCGGTGACACGAACTACACCACCCTCGATGCGGCCAACGGCTTCGCGGCGACGCCGCACTTTAATCCGGCCCCGGCCGACAAGAAATTGCCGGGCGAGGAATCCTGGAAAACCCGCCTGACCCTCAAGGCGACGCCGACCGACAATCTGACGCTGCGCCTGAAGACCTCCTATGCCGACGTGCTGACCAACGCGCCCGGCTTGTTCGAGTTGGTCTCGTGCCCGACCCTGAACGGCCAGCCGCACCGCGTCAGTGGCGCTGCGCCTAATCAGGTGCCTGTGCCGGCTGGTACCGGCGAATGCAACAAGGACTGGAAAACCGGTTTCAACAACGAGCCGCCGGATATCGCCGCCACCGGTGGCGGCCCGAACCCTGACAGCCCCGGCCTGGACCGGTTCGGCAACGGCCAGCTCGGCGAGATGTACAAGTCGTTCATCATTTCCGGCGATGTCGACTGGGATATGGACTGGGCGGACCTGAAGCTGGTGCTGAACTATCATCGGCAGAAGAACGCCTGGGTGGGTGACAATGATGGCGGTGCCGACACGTCGGTTTTTGCCCAGGAATTCAACACCTTCAGCAACTACTCCGCTGAAGCGCGCATGGCGACCAAGTTCGATGGTCCGGTCAATGCGGTTTTCGGCTTCTACTATCAGAAGACTCACCGTTACTTCGAGCAGAGCGTGCATTTCGCCGGTGCCGAAAACTCGGCTGCGCCCGCATACGAACGCTATACGGCCTATGACAAGTACTCGGAGACCGATGGCGAGACGGTATCGCCCTATGCCGAAGTGAAGTGGTCCATCACCGACCAGTGGACCCTGACGGGTGGCGCACGCTACATCTGGGAAACCAAGGACTCCTACTTCATCCAGCCCTATGTGAACCCGGCGTTCGCGGGTCTGTTCGTCGAGGACCGCACCCTCGCCGTGAAGCAGAAGTTCGATGATATCATTCCGGAAGCCACGGTGACCTGGCAGCCCAGCCCAGACCTGACGATCTTCGCAGCTTACAAGCAGGGCTATAAATCGGGCGGTTTCGATAACGGCACCATCGACAGCACCCTGAATACCAGCCCGCTTGACGACATCACCTTCGACCCTGAGAGTGTTGAAGGCTTCGAGGCTGGTATCAAGACGCTGCTGGCGGATGGCACTGTCAGCATCGAGCTGGATGCCTTCATGTACAAGTACAACGATCTGCAGCTCAACTTCTTCAACGCCCCGATCTTCGCCTACCAGACGCTGAACGGCGATATGCGCACGACCGGCGGGGAACTGCAGGTCACCTGGGCACCGGAGAATGTCGATGGCCTGACACTCAACGCGGCTCTCGCCTACAACGATTCCCACTACACCCGTTTTCTGGCACCCTGCTCTGGTGGCCAGTCGATCGCCGAAGGCTGCAATGTCGACCTGAATCTTCCGCTCAAGAAGCAGGATCTGGCGGGTGCGCCCCGCAACCTGGCGCCGAAGTGGGCGGGCAACATGGGCTTCAACTACGAAATGCCCTTCGGCAACGGCTTCGTCTGGGGCCTGTCGGGCAACATGAAGTTCAAGTCGAAGTATTCACTCAGCGAGTTCATCCCCGACGCGACCCAGAAGGGTTATGTGCAGTTCGATGCAGCGATCCGCTTCGGTACCGATGATGGCCGCTGGACCTTCGCGGTGATCGGCAAGAACCTGACCAACGAATACGTTCTGGTCGGCGTCCGCGACGCGGCCAGCACCGGCGGCAACACGGGCACGGCCAATGCCTTCCGCTCGGATCTGACCGGTTATTCGCTACCGCCCCGGACGGTGAAGTTCGAGCTGACCTACCGCTACTAGGGATCAGCCGTCCGGTTCGTGCCTGTGCACGGACCGGACGGTCCCCGATACGGATTAGTGCGTTCCGACAACCTCCCCAAGGGGCGCTCCTGTGGCGCCGGCGGCCTCAGCCTCCGGCGCATTTTTTAACCGGACGGGTGCCATGGCACGCCGAAAAGCAGACAGTTCGGACGATACCGCAAGCACGAGAGGCAAGATTCTCGATGCGGCCGAGCGGCTGTTCTCGATCCGGGGATTCGACGCCACGACGACGCGGGAGATTGCCCGCGAGGCTGGCGTCCCCCTTGGCCTGATGAGCTATCATTTCGGCACCAAGGACGACCTTTACACCGAGGTGATCGACCGCCGCGCCGAGCAGCACGTCGCAGACATCCTTGCCGCCATGGCCGCCGTCAAGCAGCGCGCCGGCGACGGTCAAATAGATGTGCGGGCGCTCGTCGAGGCCTTCTTCCGGCCGATCGTCGAGAAGGCGATGAACGGCGGCCCAGGATGGCGCTCCTATATCAGGCTGCTGTCGCGCACGGCGAACGAGTCGCCGACCCATCCGCATGTCGCGGCCTTCCGCAGAATTTACAATTCGGTGCCGCAGGAATTTATCCGCCTGCTGAAGGAGCGGTTCCCCAAGGCTCAGCCCGAGAACATCTATTGGGCTCATTACGTCATGAGTTCGGCGATCATCCACATGCTGGTCGAAAGCCGCACCCTGGAGCAGCTTTCCGAGGGACTTTGCTCGGCGTCCGACCTGGATACGGTCGCCGAGAAAATGGCCATATTGTTCGAGGCAGGGATCACCCGGCTGGCAGAATTGTGAACAGCAACGTGCATGATTTCCGTTGCATTGGTCGATCGTCCGATTAATGTAGACGGCATTGAGGACAACGCAGTTCAACGACGAACGAGGACGCCATGTCGACGACGCTCAACAGGGTGATTTCCGGCGGAGCCAACCGCATCGTGCCGGAAGAGGTTCGCATCACCGGCGATCGCTATACTTCGCGCGAGTTCATGGAGCTCGAACTGGATCACATGTGGGCGCGGGTCTGGAACATTGGCGGCCGGTCATCGGAGATTCCCGAGACGGGCGACTTCGTCGTTCATGCGCTCGGCCGCGATTCGATCCTGATGGTGCGCCAGGAAGACGGCTCGATCCGCGCCTTCCACAATGTGTGCCCGCACCGGGGCAACCGCCTGACCCAGGCGCGCGAAGGCTCGGTCGAGGCCTTCACCTGTTCGTATCATGGCTGGACGTTCGGCCCTGACGGCACCTTGATCAAGGTCCAGGACGAGGAGGATTTCCCGCAGGGCAACCCGTGCGGCAAGCTCGGCCTGTCGCAGATTCCCTGCGAGGATTACGCCGGTTTCATCTGGTACAACATGGACGAGCACGCGCCGTCGCTGGGCAGCTTTCTCGGCCCGGTGAAAGCCTATTTCGACACCCACCAGCTGCAGAACATGACGCGGACCTTCTATCGGGTCACCGAGGTCGCGTTCAACTGGAAGGCACTGCACGACAATTTCTGTGAATCCTACCACCTGCCCACTGCCCATCCACAGCTCGCCGACTATTACGACGACGACTACCAGAACACCACGTTCGAGCTGTTCGACGGCCACCACAGCCTGATGAAGATGAAGGGTTGCATGCCCTCGGTGCGCGGCAGCGACCCGACCGTGGTCAACGAGACCCTGGCCGCCGAGATGCGTCAGTGGGGCCTTGATCCGAAGTCGTTCGAAGGCCGTGCCCAGGACGTGCGCGAGGCCATGCAGCAGCACAAGCGCGCCATTGCGCTCGAACAGGGTTTCGAACACTGGCTGCAGATCGAGGACAGCTGGCTGACCGATGCCTACCACTTCAACCTGTTCCCCGGCACGTCGATCACCGTGTCGGCGATCGGCGCCTCGCTGCAGCGCTGCGAGCCGCATCCCTGGGATCCGAACCGCAGCATCTACGAGCACTGGCACATGACCATCAAGCCGAACGCGGATGGCATGGTCTCCAGCCCCATCGGCATGATCCCCTTCAAGGTGGCCGAGCGCGATGAATTCCCCTACGGCGAGAAAACCGTGGGCTTCACCGCCGACCAGGATCTGCAGGTGGCGACCGGCCAGCAGCTCGGTTTCCAGTCGCGCGGTTTCCAGGGGGCCTATCTGTCGGGCCAGGAGAACCGCATCCAGCAGTTCCACAATGGCATCGATCGCTATATTGCCGAAGGCAAGGCGCAGACGGACCGCTAGGCGCAGCGGCAGGCGCAGCAACCCAAGCCGCGGCTGGAACAGGGGAAGCATCATGTCCGACGACCGACGACAGCGCGGCCTCGCGCGGCTGCGCGAAGGGCTCGGCGCCGGCGCCCAGCCCGACCTTGACCGTCGCCCGCGATGTCATCGCCGACTTCAACAAATAGCCCGGAAGGGAGCGCCGGAATGGCCGAATACACCCTGATGTTCCGTATGAGGATCCACGAGGGCAAGGTGGACAAGTTCCTCGAGATCATGCGCGGGATCACCGAGCATACCAGGCAGGAGCCGGGCAATCTGGTGTTCGAGCTGCGCAGTGACCCGCGTCAGCCCAACACGTTCATCGGCTTCCATTCCTATGCGGACAAGGCGGCGTTCGATCTTCACTACAACGCCGACTATCATCTGGGCAAAAGCCCCGATCTGCGCGAATGCATGGCCGACATCGAGACCATCGAACTGGGCAGCGTCGGTTATTCCGCCGTGTTGATGAACCGGGAGGCCGCCGGTGCATAAGCCGCAGCGGGGCGCGGCCGCGGCGTGAGCACGATTCCCTATCCCAAATCCGGCTACGCCTGGTTCGTGGTCGGCGTTCTCGTGCTGGCGTCACTGGTCAGCTATGTCGACAGGCAGGTCATCGCGCTGCTGGTGGCTCCGATGAAGATCGACCTGGGAATCACCGACACCCAGGTCGGCTGGCTGTCCTCGGCGTTCGCCCTGTTCTATGCGGTCGCGGGCCTGCCGCTGGCGTGGATGGCCGACCGCTTCAGCCGGCGCCGGCTGATCGCCGCGGGCATTTTCCTGTGGAGCGTGATGACCGTCTGGTGCGGCCTGGCGCGTGGCTTCTGGAGCCTGCTGGCGGCCCGCATCGGCGTCGGCGTGGGTGAGGCAACGCTGACGCCGTCGGCCCATTCGCTGATCGGCGACTATTTTCCGCGAGAGAAGATTCCGCTCGCTGTCGCGGTGTTCCAGCTCAGCGGCACGCTGGGAACGGGCATTGCGTTCACTGCCGGCGGGCTGATCGTCGAACTGGTGGGGACGATGCCGCCGGTCGATGCCGGAATCCTGGGCATACTCAAGCCCTGGCAGTTGGTGTTCATCTGCGTCGGCGCGCCGGGCGTGCTGGTCGTGCTGCTGATGCTGCTGGTCCGCGAGCCGGTGCGCCGCGGCGTGGTGAAGGCGTATGGCGGCATGGATGCAGGCCTGAGCCCGCTGCTCGCATTCTACCGCGCCAACTGGCGGACGCTGCTCGCTCACCACATCGGCTTCGGCGCCGTCGCTCTGGCCGGGTTTTCGTTCGTCTTCTGGACGCCCACCTTCTTCTACCGCATCCACGACGTTCCGGCGGGCCGCGCCGGCATCTATTACGGCCTGTATTTCCTGACCTTCGCCACGGCCGGCACCTATTTCGGCGCCTGGATCGGCGGCCGCATGTACCGCGCGGGGCACAAGGATTGGCCCATGCGCGGCAGCCTGAGATGGGCCTGGCCCATGATCCCGCTGGGCATCGCGGCGCCCATGGTGCCCTGGGTCGAGGTCGCCTGGCTGCTCTATGCGCCGTTGATGTTCTTCATCAATGTGCCGTTCGGCATGTCCTATGGCGCGCTGCCGGTGGTGGTGCCCAACCGCCTGCGCGCCCAGGTGTCGGCGGTTTACCTGATGATGGGCTCGGCCATCGGCACCGGGCTGGGACCGGTGCTGACCGGCGCGATCAGCGACAACCTGTTTCCGCAACCCGACGGCGTCCGCTATTCGCTGATGCTGATGATGGCGGCCTGCGCGCCCGTCTGGCTGGGCCTGCTGTGGTATGCGCGCCCCCATTACGCACGCAACCTGCGCGAGGCCGAGGAACTGGACCTAGTGGTGACCACGCCCTGAAAACGGACCGCCGTTCGCTGCGCGCAAACGGGAGGTTCCAGAAATGAGTGCCTGGAAAGCTGGAGGCGCTGCTAGTATTGCCCGCTGTTTCTCCATGGTAACACTCAGGACCGCGCGCAATGGCAAGGAAATCGAGAGCAGCCACCCTTTCCGATGAGTCGCAGGCGGCGGGAGCCCCCACCGCCAAGGAGCGGATTGTCGACGCCGCCGAGATGTTGTTCGCGCAGCAGGGCTACGAGGGCACCACCACACGCGCCATCGCGCTGAAGGCCGGCGTCCCGCTGGGGCTGATGAGCTATTATTTCGGCACCAAGGGTGAACTCTATTCGGAAGTCATCATGCGCCGCTCGGCCGAACATGCGGCCGATATTGCAGCCTCGCTGCGGGCGGTGGCGGCACGCGGCAAGCAGGCGAGCATCGCCGACATGGTGACGGCCTTCGTCATGCCGGTGGTGCGGCGGGCGATCGAGGGCGGGCCGGGCTGGGCGGCCTATGTGAAGCTGTTGTCGCTGGCGGCCAATACGCCCGGTTCCGAGCCGCACACCAAGACCTTTGCCCGCGAATACGCCCGCGTCGTCGAGGACTTCATCGGCATGCTGCGCCAGAAGATGCCGGGCGCCGCCGAGGAGGACGTCTACTGGGGCTTCTACATCCTCAATTCCGCGTTCATCCACATCCTGGTGGAGAACGGCAGCATCGACCGCCTGTCGGGCGGCCGGTGCAGGGCCTCGGACCTGGAAACGGTGGCAAAGAAGCTGGCGCTTGTTTTCGACGCGGGTATCGCCCGGCTGGCGAAAGGCTAGGGCCGCCGGTCGTCCATGTAATCGTGCAGCATTTCGTGGAACTGCTGTACCCGGTCTTCCTGCCCGGCCAGGTACATGCGCCGGAACCCGCGCGACTGGAATCCCAGTTGCTGGCCCGAGCAGGCATACAGGTCCTGGTCCGACACACTGCCCATGCTGCCCTGACCGAAGGGGATCACCTCGCGCTCGGCGACTCTGAACGCGAAGACGCCGGTCGAATTCACCACGTCGCGGCCATCCGGCGCAGGATGGGCAAGCCGCCAGTGCTCGAAGATGCACTTGTTGGGATCGGTCGGATGGGGTTCGGCCCGCTGGAAGCCCAGCATCATCGGACCAGACATGGTCATGGTCGTACCCGGGAAGATGTTGAAATGATGGGCGTCGGTCAACTGGCCGTCTTCCAGTTCGGCGAAATGCGGCAGGTCGCGCAACGGGCCCAGCGCCCGTTTCTGGCGCTGTAGCGCACCGCGCGCCTCCCGCGGCCGGCTTGCGAAGTCGGCCGGGTCCAGATCCCATTCGCGCATCTCGGCGGCCAGGCTGTCGCCGATGCCGCCCGCCTCGCGCATGGACGGCAGCGCGCCCTTCATCTTCATCAGGTTATGGCCCTGCGGGTACATCATGAAGGCGGTGTTCCGGTAGTCGTCATCGACGAAGCTGCCGATCTGCGGGTGCAAGGTGGGCAGGTGGTAGGATTCGCAGAAATTGTCGTGGATGCACTTGTAGTTGAACGGCGCTTCGGTGACCCGGTAGAACACCCGCGTCATGCCCTCGATCCGGTAGGGCGCCAGTTCATCGACCACCGGCCCGAGGAATTCTGCCAGCGGGCGGCAGTCCGGGTCCATGTTGTACCAGATGAAACCGGCCCAGACCTCGCAGGGCATCCCGACCAGGTTGAGTTTGCCGCATGGATTGCCCTCGCGGAAGTCCTCCGGGTCCTGGACGTTGACCAATTCGCCGTCGCGGGCGAATTGCCAGCCGTGATAGACGCAGGTGAACAGGTCCGCCGAACCGTCGTCGCCATAGACCAGCCGGTTGCCGCGGTGCTGGCACACGTTGAAGAACGCCTTCACTGCTCCATCGTCCTGGCGGACCATCAGGATCGATTCCTTGCCCAGCTGGTGGGTGATGTAGTCACCCGGCTCGGGGATTTCAGATGCCAGACCACCCACGTTCCAGACCTTGGCCCAGACCATGTCCATCTCGCGCTGCATGAAGTCCGCCGAGGTATATTCCTCGCTGCTGATCGTGTCGCCGCGCAGCGTCAGGCCGAGGGTCTTGCCCAGCGGCAGATCGCCGGCGTCCATCAGGTCCACTCCGTCCATTGTTCAATCTCCTGCTCGGGTCAGCCAACGGCTTTCGCAGGATTTTAGGCGGATGCGCGGCTTCCCGACAGACATAATTGGTCAATTGACAAAGAAAGTGCTCACGCGGGGTTCGTGGCCGCTGCCCGCCGCTCGATCTCGGAATTGAGCTCGCCCCCGGCGATCAGTACGGCGACGGACATCCACATCCAGGTCATGAATCCGATCAGGGCGCCCAGCGAACCGTAAATCCTGTCGTAGGAGCCGAAATTGGCGGTATACCAGGAAAACCCCACGGACAGGAGCGAGACCAGCAGCACCGTCGTGATCGTCCCGGGTGCGATCCAGCGCATCCCGGCGCGCGGCCGGCTGGGCCCCCAGCGGTAGAGCGCGGTTACGGCCAGGGCGATCAGCAAGAGCGCCAGCATATAGAACGTGCCTGCCAGTACCCAGGTCAACAGACCGCCGAAACCCAGATTGCGGATGGTGACCGGCACCGCGACAATCGCTGCGACCAGCGCCAGCAGCACCACGATGCCGGCCAGGGTAAAGGCGAGAGTGATGGCCGTCAGAACGAAGAAGCCGCGCTGTTCCGGCCTGTCATAGGCCACGTTCATGGACTTGAACACGGCTTTCATGCCGCCATTGGCGCTCCACAGCGCGACCAGGATAGACACCGCGAAGGCCATGCCCAGCTTGCCGGACTTTTCGTCGGCCAGCCGCAACACCTGCTCTCGGACCACTTCGATGGCGCCGCCGGGCACCACATAATCCAGGTGTTTCAGGTGTTCGGCCGCGCTGGCTGCGTCGAAGAACAGGCCGTAGACCGACACCAGGGCAGACAGTGCGGGCACCAGCGCCAGTATGGCGTAATAGGTCACGCCGGCCGCCGCCAGCAACACGCGGTCGTCGCGCAGTTCCTCCACAAGCCGCTTCAGGATGGCCTTCCAGTCCGCCAGCTTCATGTCGAGCGGCGGCTCCGCGTGCTTCTGTTGGTCTGTTGCGTGCATTCGTGACCTCGGCGAGGGTGCCGTTGCACCCGGTCCCAGCAAACAGCCGCCGGCGGAAGGAGTTCCGAACTTACTGCCGGTCAGGCCAGCGCAGGCTCCCGTTGGCGCGCCTGTAGATGGCCGCTTACCACCACGCCGTCCTTGATGACCGCGACGAGCCGCTCGGGCCGGGACAGCAGCGCGATGTCCATGGACGGGTCGCCGTCGACGATCACCATGTCGGCCAGTTTTCCCGGTGCGATGGTGCCCAGATCGGCAATGCCGGTCATGGCGCCGCCATTGCGCGTTGCCCAGCGGATCACCTCCAGCGCATCGATGCCCGCATAGTCCGTATAGCAGGACAGTTCGCGGGCATAGGAGCCGTGCGGCAGTTCTGCCGCGCCGTAATCGTCGCCCGGCACCAGCCGCACGCCAGCCTCGATTGCCCGCGGCAGCATGGCGCGGCTGTGGTCGAGGCTGGCCTGGTCGAACAAGCCGGTGCCGCCCTTGCCACCGTTCCTGATCGCTACCCAGGGCAGATAGAGGCTGGGCACGACGAACGCGCCGGCCTCGGCGATCGCGTCGATGCAGGCCTCGTCCATGCCGTCCGCGTGATCGAGGATGTCGACACCTGCCCGCGCGCAGGCCAGCACGTTGTCGCGTCCTGCCACGTGGGCGCGGGTGCGCACGCCATGCTCGTGGGCGGCATCGACGGCGGCGCGCAACTCGGCCTCGGTCATGTCGCGCCCGACAAACTGCCCGTGGCCTTCGCCGGCGAAGATCTTGATGATTTTCGCACCCCGCTCGATCTCGAGCAGCGCGCCGCGGCGGAACGCTTCCGCGCCGTCGCATTGCAGGACGTGGGAGATGATCTGGCCGCTGTTGTCCTTCACCGTGGGCGACAATGCCCGGCTGGCGGGCACGAAGCGCGGCCCCAGCACGTCACCTGCCTCGATGGTGGCGGCAAGGGTTGCGTCGATGGTGTCGAAGGTCGCCGCGCCGACCACGCTCGTCACCCCGGCACGCAGCGCAACCTGCGCGTTGCCCAACGCCCAGTAGGCATGCTGTACCGGATCGGCGTCGCGCGTGTAGCCGGGCTTGCCGCCGGGCCGGCCATAGACCGCGTGATAGTGGCCCGAGACCATGCCTGGCATCAGGGTACGGCCCTTCAGGTCGATGACCATGTCGCCGTCGCGTGGCGCCGCCGGGTTGGTGGAGGCGATGCGGCCATCCTCGACAACCACGGTCGCGCCCTTGCGGGCGGGGTTCTCGCCGTCCAGCAGGTTGGCGTTGGTAAAGATGGTTCGGTTCATGTGGCTTCCCCTGCGTCCGGTGGTGTCGGCAGCCGTTTTCAGCACCCATGCTAGTTTTTTGCCGCGGGGCGCGCAACGGCCACCCGCTCGCGCCGTCCTGACGGGATGCCGCGGCTGCGCTATGATAGGGCAGTCAACCGTGGGAGGGGTCCGTGCAACGACTGTGGATCGTGATCGCCGCCGTCCTGCTGGCGTCATGCCAGTCCGGCGGCACCTCATCGGGCGCCGCATCCGACAAGGCGCGCGAGGACGCCGAACGGGATCGCAAGATCGATTCCGTGCAGGAGCAGCTTCGGAACATCAATCACTGAGCAGATTGCGGAGCATCGGCGGTAGATTCGGGCAGAAGCAGTGGGGGCAAGCCGGCGAAAGACCGGAACCAGGCCGCACGGAAACATTGTATTTTACGCAAATGCCGTGCATACATATAAATAGAGCCATTGTGGAGGATGTCTCCACCAGATGTGGTGCTATAGTAAGGTCCTTGGATGAAACGCGAAGTAATCATCGTGATCGCGATTGCCCTCATGGTGGCGCTCGGGCCGAGCGCGATGTCGCCGCACGTCCAGGACAAGGCCAAAACCAAAATCGTGGTTGCGCTGCAGAAACTCGAGCGCGCGCTCCCCGTCATCTAGGGTCATGTCGCCAGTTCGCATATCTGGACGGCGCAGGCTGCCGTAGCGGCGTGCCTGGTGAACCTCACGGCCGGTTAGGGTGGCCGGCAAGGGCCTCTCAACAACAGTAAACGCCGATTCAGATGGTGCTACCGGGCCGCTGACGTCACGCGGTGGTTAGCGCGCGCCGGCAGTTTCCGACGAAAGCCGCGCTCTGGCGGCAGGCTTTCCCGGCGCTATGGCGCCTGCTTTTCCATCAACAGGCACCAGACGCCCATGGCGTCCGCATGGGTTTCGGCGAGGCACAATTCCATTGAAGTCGGCGACAGCAACGATCCGTTGAAATGGGAATCCTCGTCAACCAGGACGAGATCACTGTTATTCCGGCGAAGGACGCCGAAGATCTTTTCTTTCTGGTTCGGCGAAGACCACGTTCCCATGAGGGCGCGTCCTTCCTGCCGGCTTATCTCGAGCGTCATCGTCAGTTCGTAATTGCCGAATGTAGGTTCGGCGACATCCGATTCGTGGCCTTGCATGCCCTGGCTGACGCCGGCCTCAACCTTGCCGGACCACACCCCGGTCAGGTCGGGTGTCGCATCCTGCGCGGCCGCTGCGGTTGCGCTTGCGAGGATAGCGATGCCTATCAACAGTCCGATCCTTGGCAATTGGATGGCTCGCATGTTCTCACCTCGCTGTCGGAGCAATTCTGCCCGGTTTCCTCGTGCAGTGTAGGCAGGGCCAGCGGGAACAGTAAACCCGACTCCGGGTCCTGCGCTGTTCGCTGGCGATCTGCGGCCCGTTCCAGTGCGCATGACCTTTGGGCGGGCAACGCTGATCTGGCGTCTTACCTCCCTGCCGGTAACTCGTTACAGTTCCTGGCGTGCGGCGGGTTCGCTGATCAATATGTCACCAATCCCACGCGCAACTTGCTGCCGATCGGTTCAGGGCAGGGAATAGCGGCATCAGCCGAGTGCCATAGCGGGAAAGGAGCTTGTGATGTTCAAGACGGTCTGTCTGTTGAAGCGTCGGCAGGGAATGTCGTTCGAGGATTTCGTCACCTATTACGAAACCCACCACCGCAAGATCGGTGAAAAGGTGCTGCCAACCTGTGTCCGGTACATGCGGCGCTACCTGCGTCCGGTTCCTAACCCTGTTACGGGTGAAGCGGCAGAACTCGATTATGACGTGTTGACGGAGATGTGGTTCGAGACCCGTGAAGCGTTCGAGGCCGCGATGACGGCGCTTTCGGCTCCTGAGGTCGCCGCCGAGATCGCCGAGGATGAGGAAAAGCTCTTCGACCGCAGCAAGAACCGTTTCTGTACGATAGAAGAGCACGAATCGAAATTGGCTGCGGCGATCTGAGCGCCTGCGCCGCGACAAACCTCGCTCGCTCGTGCATACAGTGACGGCGCCGTAAAGCGCGGGCAGACTGTGGGATGCGGCGTTCGAGAAAGCACTGCAATCGACAACCCGAGGCGTATGAGGCTGGTGCCGTGATGGCCAGACTCACGGCTGAGAACAAAATAGCGCCCGAGGATGCGAGGCTGACCGGCATGCCAATTCACGAGCACGATCTTGATCGCAGGACGTTCCTGAAAGCCACGGCTGCGCTGGGCCTCGTCATCGGGGTTTCCCTGCCCGGAGCCGGCCGCGCGATCGCCGCTGGCCTGGCAAAGTCCTTCGAGCCCAACGCCTTTGTTCGTGTCGCACCCGACAACACCGTGACCGTTATCATCAAGCACCACGAGATGGGGCAAGGCGTAACGACCGGCCTGGCGACCCTTGTTGCCGACGAGATGGATGCTGACTGGAGCCAGATTCGCACCGAATACGCGCCCGCAAACGACGCGCTCTACAAGAACCTGATCTTTGGCTTCCAAGCCACCGGCGGTTCCACGTCGATCGCCAATTCTTTCGACCAGATGCGCATGGCCGGCGCCACGGCGCGCGCCATGCTGGTTGCCGCCGCCGCCAAGGACTGGGGCGTCGCGGCGGCTTCCATCGTCGTGTCGAAGGGTGAATTGTCCGTGGGCGCCTATCGAGCGACATTCGGCCAGATGGCAGCCGCCGCGGCGGCGCTCACGCCCCCCGAGAACGTCACGCTCAAGACCCCCGCAGATTATGTCTATATCGGCAAGTCGGTGCCTCGGCTGGATGTGCCGGCCAAGAGCACGGGCACGGAAACCTATACGAGCGATCTGCAGCTTCCCGGACTGCTGACCGCCGTCACGGCCCATCCACCGAAGTTTGGTGCGACCGTCAAGTCAGTCGATGCGTCGGCCGCGCTGGCCATCAAGGGCGTGGTGAAGGTCGTTGAAATTCCCGAAGGCGTGGCGGTCGTGGCCAAAGGCATGTGGCCGGCGATCCAGGGACGCGATGCGCTCAAGATCATCTGGGACGAAGCGAAGGCCGAGACGCGCTCCAGTGCCGATCTGGTCGCCGCATACAAGGCTCTCCTCGACACGCCGGGCGCCGTCGCGCTGAACAATGGCGACGTCACGGCAGGCCTGGCCTCGGGCCAGACCATCATCGAGGCGGTCTATGAGTTTCCCTATCTGGCCCATGCCGCCATGGAGCCGATGAACTGCGTCGCCTGGCTGCATGACGGCAAACTGGAGACGTGGTCGGGGCACCAGGCCCCGTCATTGGACCGGGGCAATGCCGCGGCGGCGGCCGGCCTCGGCCCGGATCAGGTCACCGTGCACACCTTGCCGTCAGGCGGCAGCTTCGGCCGGCGCAGCACCTTCAACGGCGACCACATTGCCGAAGCGGTACACATCGCCAGGGCCATGGGCGGCGAGGTTCCGATCCGCCTGCAGCGTACCCGCGAGGATGACATGCGGGCCGGCCATTACAGGCCACTCTATGTGCACGGCCTGACAGCGGCGATCGATGACGCGGGCACCATCACCGCCTGGTCGCATCGCATCGTCGGACAATCGATCTACGGCAGCTTTCCGCCATTCGCCGCCTTGATCAAGGATGGAGTCGACAGCTCTTCGGTGGAGGGGGCCGCGACCATTCCCTATGCGATACCCAATGCCAGGGTGGATCTGCATTCACCGGCGGTCGGGGTTCCTGTGCATGTCTGGCGCTCGGTGGGCAACTCGCACACCGCCTATGCGGTCGAAACCATGATCGACGAACTCGCGGCGGCAGCCGGCAAGGACCCGGTCGCGTTTCGTCTTGCCCTGCTGACGGAAAAGCCGAGGCACGCGGGCGTGCTTCGGTTGGCGGCGGAAAAGGCGGGCTGGGGCACCAGCTTGCCGCAAGGCGTGGCGCGCGGCGTCGCGGTCCATGAATCGTTCAACACCTATGTGGCCCAGGTGGTCGAGCTGCGTATCGCCGATGACGGCTCTGTGAAGGTCGACCGTGTCGTCGTAGCCGTTGACTGCGGGCAGGTCGTCAATCCGGACATCATCCGTGCCCAGATGGAAGGCGCCGTCGGTTTCGGTCTTTCGGCGACGCTCTATTCAGAACTGACGCTCGACAGGGGCGCTGTCACCCAGGGGAATTTCGACGGTTTCGAAGTCCTGCGCCTTGACCGCATGCCTGTTGTCGAGGTCCATATCGTCGACAGCACGGAGCAGCCGACCGGCGTTGGTGAACCCGGCGTGCCGCCGATCGGACCCGCTGTCGCGAACGCGGTCGCAGTCTTGACGGGGAGTCGCATCAGGACGCTTCCCATGGCAGGCAACGTGCTGAAGACGGCATGAAGTCCGGCGCGCCCGCGCAGCAGGCCTGCCCTGGCTAGACGGCCTCTTCGCCCTTGAAGGCGCGGATCGGCCAAAGAAAGTCGACCCGCATCCGTGCGATTTTCCACCGACCGCCGACCTTGCGGTAATCGTCCCGGTAGACGCCGAATATGCGCGGTGGACTCTCTGCGCCAGCCCTGGTGGTGAACTCAAGCAGATACCACCATCCCTGCGCCGTTTCCGGCCCGGTCAGCACGATATGCGGGTTGGTGAATGCGTGCAGCACCTCGTAGGGCAGGCCGCCGTTCGCCCTGTTGTTGGCCCAGATGCCGGAATACTTCTCGTGGATCTGGTCCCGGCCGACCCAGTCGCCATATCTGGGCCCGAACTCGCACACCGCATCCTCGGTAAACAGATCGACCGCCTTGTCGACTTCGCCGCCGTCATAATAGTGGGAATACAGGTACTTGGCCTGCTTGATTTCCTCGATGTCGAGAAGGTGCTCGATCGTAAGGCTCATCATCGGTCTCCGGGTTCGGCCGCGCTGCGCTCATGATACGCCGAAGCGCTATGCCTGGTCCTGTCGGTCGGCCTTGACGTCACGGCGCGGCCACAGGAAGTCGATACGCGTGCGATGGATCAGCCAGCGTCCCTCAACCTTCCGGTAGGTGTCGTCATAGATCCCGAACAGGATCAGCGGGTTCTCGACGCCTACGGCCGTATGCAGGTCGAGAAGGTACCACCGGCCGCTTGCCGTGGTGTCGTCGAGCACACGGATCCAGGGATTTGTAATCGCGTGCAGCACGCTGTAGGGCGCGCCGTGCACGGCCATGCCGGGCTGCCCCATTACAGCCTCAAACCTGGCGCGAATCTGATCCTTGCCGATCCACTCGCCGCCAAAGACAGGACCAAACTCGCAGACCGCGTCGTTGGTGAACAGGTCGACCAAGGGGCCGAGCATTCGACCATCAAAGTAATGGGAGAACAGGTGCCTGACCTGTTTGACCTCCTCGATGGCCAGCAGTTCATCCAGCGTCATAGTCGTCTTCCCTAATATGGCCCGGTAGGCCGCTCCAACGTAAGCCTGCGAGTAATGGGGGAATCTGTCTCGTCCATTCACATCCAAATTGTGTTGGACTAGGTAGCGGAGGGCACCATCTGGATTAAAACCCCTCTCAGGCCAGATTTTCCTGATAAGCGGTAAACTACAGGGCGTTTCGTCATTCCTCCACCGGGGATATCGCTTGGCTTCGACTGCGATAGTGTCGGCCATAATATCAACGCTAAAGCGATTGTCTGGCCGGACGCCTGGTCGCCGCGAACTCTCCATGCCACCGGCCCGTTGAGGCCAGACGGGTCGGCAATGACGCGCGATATCTACTGTACACGCGCAGGAGTATAGTCGGAGCGCTGGGGATTGTTCCCGGCTTTAGAAATGGGGATCATCATGAGTAACCGGTTTAGCCTGTTGTTCTCGGTCGTCGCTGTGGGATTGGCAACGCTGCCCCTAAGCCCTGTTTTTGCCGAGAGTCACGAACATCAACCCTCACCCGCCGGCATGGCCGCCGATCCCGTTACCCCAGCGCCCCATAAGGCGATGAAGGGGCAGTCCGCCGCTCCTGCGGCTGACCCCATGGCGCTAAGGAAGGCGCAGCAGGCGGCAAAACAGGTCGAGGCGAAACTAAATGCCCCTCCGCCAGACGCAATGGAGATGGTGAGGGCTGTACGGGGCAAGAATGTCGATTTGGCCAAGCGCGTGCTGTTGCGCAACGGTTTCACCACGGACCAGCTCGACGGCGCGGATATCGTTCTGGAAGACAAGACGGGCGGCGGCCAGATGGGATCAGAGAGCCGGCTTTCGATTACCATCGAAGCGAGCTGTTGCCCGGTGAAAATCGTCATCACCATAAGACTGTAACTGCGTTACGCCTTCTACAAGATAGCATCTCGTGGACTAGCTGAATCGTTGCTTCGCGGGTTCGGTCACGCCGAATATCGGGCTGGGTCGAGCCCGCGAATCGCTAAAGAAACCCTCGTCAGCGGAAGGACGGATGGACGCCCTTTCAACGAGTTTGAGGAATGTTTGTCGAGCATTGGGTGTCGGTCATCACAGGTCGAATCACATCCAGTTCCAGTCTCGGGCAGAACTAAAAAGTGGGTGCCGAACCAAGTGGACTCTAATCGCGTTTTAATACATCACCGCGCGTCGGGGCGGTGCCGCTGACCAGGCTGGCGACCGACAACCTGTCGCGAACTTCATCGATGCGGATAACGCCAGTCTTGTCCATGCTGACCTCCAGCACCTCACCGGTGCCTGGATCCTTGAACACCTTGCCCTTTTTATAGGCGGTGAGTTCCATGCCGGGCAGGACATTCCGGTCCGCACCAGCGTTGATGTAAATCTTGCCATCTGCGGCATCGATCACCAGCGCCGACCACGGCACCTTGTTCATGCTGGCGGCGATGAACTCGACCGCCTTTTTAATGGCGTCTTCGCCGGCTTGGCCAATGGGCGTGCTTTTGAACGATGTGGTGCCGAGCGTTGCGCCCGTGTTCTCTTCTACCAATCCGGCACTGGTGATCGATGAACTGGCCTCGCCCTGGGCGCTGGCGTTGGCGATTATCTGGCCGCTGGTGGTGTCCACCAAACGCAGCGAAATTTCGATAACCGCCTTCTGGTTCTTGCGGCTGGCGTTGCCGCCAAAGGGTGAACCGCCGCCCATGATGCCCAAGCTTACGCCGCCACCCTTGGCAGCGGGGTCGTACTTGGTGACAACACCGATAATGACGGCGCTGGCGCCGCTCATCTGGCCTGTGCCAGCGGCGGTCTCCGCGTCGACCGCGCCCGCTTTGGCCATCATCTGCTCGGCCCCGACAATATCGCCATAGGTTCCGGGGCGCTCCACGACGACGAAGCGTCCATCATTGGCCAAGGCGCTGATAAGCATAGCGGTCATGCCTTCGGAGGTTACGCCGCCGCCTACGGATTCAGCAGCCTGGAACTGGCTTACGGAGACCGTCTTCTTGAGGCCGGGGTAACCAGGCGCGGATTGTGCGGCAGCATGTACAGGGGCCCAAAGCAGGATAGGGCCCGCGATCATGGGAACAATCATGCCACGGGTAAGACGCGCGAAACGTTTGACGGTGCGGTCGCAGAAGCCGTTTGAAGTCCCGTACATGTGACCCCCTAGGATTTCTAATGCGCATCAAGGGTTCATCCCCGCCCCGCGCAAGTTTCGGGTCGTTCATAGGCCCTCCCTTCAAAGCATACTCCACAGAAGGAATGTTGCCGAGGACAGTGTAAGGGGCCGTCAGATTGTGTCGTTCGCGGGACTCTCGGAGTGGATCACCCCGTGCAGTGCAGGGAACCGTCGGAAATTTGTTGTTGCCCTCCATGCATGGAGCGGAACCCAATAATCCAGTCCAAGAGGGGAGCGGTTGCTGACAGGACTGGGGACCAGCGCCATCATGGCCTTGACCGCCTATAATCTATGTCACGTTTTCATGTCTCTGTAGCTGCCATCGCATCCGGTGAGCGCTGGCACCTGCCCCGGTCCGATCCGACGCGTTTTGAATGGCAAAGGACAGCCAGGTCGGCTGGACCTACCAAGTCAGTGTTCCGTTCTCTGCCGCAGAGACAGCGGGATATGTCGACGCTAATTTGTGTCTCTCAAATAGGAAAACTGTGAGGCGGATGAGCCCGCGCTGTGGGATATTGAATTATATAATGAGTTTTATTGCAGGCCGAAGTCGGCGGTTTCGCGCAGGATGAAATGGCGGAGGGGATGTCCGTAGAACTATTCTATCCAACACATTGATTTATATAGATACATAATTATATTTCTTTGTGTGTCCCCACACTTGTCCCCACATTGAGTGCCGATGCAGGCTTAGAACTAGTGGATATCAAGCAATGCACGGCGGCGCCAGAATTGGGGAAAAATTTCATGAGTGGTGCTGAATCGACATTTCCATTTCCAGCAGGAAGGTGCCCCCGGTGGGCGTTGGTCGAAGCCACGGGGCCCCTCCAGCGAATTTCTAGGTTCTTCAACCCCTCAATCACCTGCGGATGGCGGCAGCGCGGCGCTTCTCTAGCGGCAGTAAGTCTCGCTCATTTCGCTAGGCGCGAAGTCCTCAAGCCAGCAGGCCCCGTCCACACCGGGGCAATTCGGATGGATGCCCCAAGGTGCCCACATTTCTGGCACCTGGCACGCTCCCGCAGCCACTGAAACGTGACGTCGCCATAACGGCTAATAGTTGCCTCGATGTCGAGCGTTGCGCCGTGGTGGCAGAACGGAGCAGGGCGACTGCAGTAAATGGTAACTCTGTATTGTCCGCCAGCTGACGATAACCGCTCGCTCATTGGAGTTTATGGAACCACCTACCTGCGTCTGTCTCCATGATAGCACCCAACCTATCGTCCACAATCGAGTGGTGAAATATGCAGGGAGAGCAATACGTTATCGCGCATGCTCCTGCCGAGGCAGAAGGGCATTCACAGAATCGTTGTGCCTGACAACACCGCGCCCTCTTGCCCCACCGTTCTCTGAAACACGCTGGAAGGCTATTGAGCGGCTAGTCCCAACCTGAAGTTTTCTCAACACCTAGAAGGTTAACAAAAGGCAACAGGAACAAAGCCGATGCAAACCGGCTTCCAGCCGTTCTGAGGGGTGCGCCAGTGAGAAGTCGGACTTAACAGTGTTAAGAAGGGCGAAATGAGCAACTGGCCATTCCTGGGCTTTCTGTGGCCTTTTATAGGCAGCATTAATGCGTCGGGCAGGGGAATGCTTCTGCCAAGGCCGTTTCTACTAGGGAGGCTGCTGCCAGGTGGCGTTTCTCAGGATGAGCCGTCAGGAATGCCTTCACGACATCTTTTATTTGAAAGATGGTAACGCCATTAGGCAGACAATTCCGCCCGCCGGTAACGGTAGTACCGCCATTCATGAACAAGGTATCGGCAACGCCCGTAATGTAGCTGGCGCATATGTCATGAGAGCCCTGACAGTACATATGTAGTTTGTTTCCGTCAGTGAATGAGCGGGTGAGGTTCTCCTCAGCACCCCACACCGACACCGGCATCACAGCCAACGCCAGCGTCACGACACCCGCTTGAACTATCTTCATTAAAACCCCCGATCCTGGTGAATATCCCAGAACGATACGCCGATGACGACGGCGGCCAAACAAAACATGGCGCACCGCAGCAGGGTTAAGGCGTCAGAATTTGGAAAATATTCCGTGAGCGATGCCGAACCGCCTTTTCCGCTCCACCACGAAGACACCCCCCGGTAGGCGTTGTTCGAAGCCACGGGTCCCCTTCCGTCCCTGCTTAATGCTGGTGCCCGTTACCGCTTTCCTCGATACCCGCCGCTTTCATGTGTTCGCCCAGCGAGCGCCCACTCAGCGTGCATGTTGCAACAACCCTGTCATAGCTTCGCTTCTGCGCGACACAGTCCACGTGCTTGTTCATGGCGGTGCGCTTCATTGCCGCCTTCGCTTGCTCGCCACCTGGCTCCCTCAATTCGGGTGCATAAAAGTCCGCAACCCGAACCTCGACCCAGTTCGCGGAGCCTTGCCCCACACCAACGCATATGCTGTCCCCATCGCCGACATAGACCACCGGGCCTGAGAACTTGGAGCCGGGAGACAGGTAGGCAGGCATCGGCCCCTTATCGGGGATCGCCTCACAGGGGTCAGCCAGGGCAGCGGTGGTTGCACCCAGGAGGACACATAGCGTTACCGCGAACGGCAGGGTTTGGCGTCGAACGTTCATCGAAGCTAGCCGACTAACCAATGCCAATTGTTCCCGCCATGCTGCGTAGCTTGTCCAGTTGCCGCATCATATCAACGCCAACGGCCACATCGAGCTCGTCGTATCTATCCAGATGCCTGTCATAGGTTCGTTGCCACATGCCTTTGGGGCGCGGCAAGCCCCTATCCCAACCGGGTTCGCCGCCCAGCTTCTGTTGCAGCTTGAACAGCTTCTCCAGCGTTCTTTCACTGTGAGATACGCGTTGAGAGCGATAGCCTAGCCCCCATGCTTCGCGGCTGAGGAACTTGTCGCCTCCAGGGGGCAGGTGCAGTTTCAGCACTCGCTTATTGGTCTGTGGACAGAGCATCCACCAGCGTCGCCCGCCGTAGTTCGGCCGGGTGCAGGTGAGGGAAATGCGTTGGTTTGCTGAGCGCGGTTCGCTCCCATAGGGAGTGCAGGTGAACCGCAGTTCCATCCACGGAAAGTCCGGCTCCCACATGCCGTAGGAGTACCCGATGGAGCTTGTCTGTTGGCCGTTGGTCGACCAGGTGACGGTGCCGGAACCGCCCCCGCCAGATACCATCCCGCCGCGTCGTATCAGCCACGGCAGGCTAATGGTTAGCCCGCTCTCAACGGTGGGCCTGCCGCCTCTTCGGCCTGAGTTCCAGCCGCCCATTCCGGTCTCCACATTTTCCTAGATAAATAGCCTTTTCTGGCTTTGGACGCTTGCGCGAGTTCCGATAATCGAGGCTTCGCGTATGCTCCTCAGGCTGCTGAAAACTTCACCCGAGGATCGCCATAAGCGGGATCGGGGGCAAAAAACCAGCAACATAAAAGAAGCCGTACAGACATTTCATCGCTTCTGCCTAATCTGCCAACGCAGATAGAAGCGGAGATAGGGATCAACCACGTTGATTTCCCGGCTATCCTCTGCCCAGTCAATTGCGGATTCAGCCCCGATATCTCTGGAAATTTTCGAGAGGTGTTTCAGCGCGGAAGTTATTTCGTGTTTCTGAGGCATCATATCGGAAAGTAGGCCGTTCATTAGCGTGCGAAGCTCGTCGTACGGGAGCATAGCCTTAGGTCCACTCTCAGCTATTGCCAAGAGGGTGGCTTGGTAAATGTCGGCAAAGTCCCCATTATGTAGCGGGCGTTTCGCGCGAACCTTCCGGCTAATTGGGCCCGCAGCCAGCTTTTCATATATCGGCAGCCCTGCATCGAGTGAGATGCGCTCAAACATGCCGGTCAGATCGTGGCTGTCGGATATATCATACGAGCCCATCAGTTTGGGACGTTCGATCTGCAGGTCAAAACACAGCTCCCAGCAGAATTTCTGCATCAGGAATGGATTCTCTTGTGCTTCCGCGCAGAGGGTTTCGATGACAGTGGGACTGCATTTAATCTTAAGTGCGTTGAAGCCCTTTGCGGGAATCTGCGCGAGGTCCTCCAGCGTCCAATGAGGCAGGGAAATCGCGGTAAATCTGCCCGTTAATTCAGTTTCATCTTTAATGGCATCAAACACGCGATGGGTCACAGAGAGGAGCACAACCTTCAGGCCGTTGAAGACCGCGCCCTTCACGTTCCGCATGAGCTCTTTTCTGGACGCGTCGTCGATGTAGTGAAAGTCATCTATGACGAGTGCGATTTTGCCCTGAATAAGCGCCGAGATGGCGCCAGACATGGAGTTGACCAACCGACGCTCTGTTTTAGACCGAGATTGAAGGCGGGAGCCGCTGGCCGTTGTTATAAGGGGTACCGAGCCCTCAATGGCGATTTCAGTTTCGGAACCAGTCTGAATCTCAATTTCTGCCGGGAGACTGAGTTCGCCGGACACTCTCTCCCAAAAGCCATCCGAAGACTTGATTTGGCCGCCGTCAATCCAGACGTACTGGCGCTCGCCCAAAATGCGGCGACAAAGGACTGTCTTGCCGGTTTTTGTAGGTCCTGAGAGAGAAACGATTTGATTTGGAGTGGCTATCGCCCTGGCGAAAGTTCGCTCGATGTGCTCAGCCTCTCGCTCTACGTAGGTGTGCGTAGGTTGGCCTCCAGCGACAAACACTTCGTCTCTATGCGGACCCATCATGCGTGCTCCCCTGAATTATCGGCGCATTGTAGTGCGCCTCGCGCGCCTCGCTATGGTTTTTTGCGCGCCGCCCTTGTTTCTTGCGCGCCGCTCGTCCCGGTTGGGCTAGGCATCCACTAGCGAACATTACGCTTAGAACAATGGAGATTATACTTCACGCCCACCTTAGCCTGAGTCGGCCCTTGGTCACGAAGGCAGTTCCCCGGTACCCGCACATATGCCAACGGGTCTCTTCTCAACCATTCGCTCCGCCAGTCGCCGCGCCGTTGCACCGAGGTTCTGAGACGTTGCCGTCCGCTTGCCAATGATGCTGCCACCCGGTTCCAGCTTGTCCAGCCCCAGCGCCGCTGCGGAGTCCGCTGAGGCGCCTTTCAGGACGTAGGCCACTGCTTCCCCCAAATTCGCCAGATACGCTTCTGTGACCGCCTGCGCCGCCGCAAGCGTGCCGCCTATTCGCGTCGTGTGGATTGTGCCCGCCTTGTAGGGCTTGCCAGTGATGCGCCGTAGCCAGCGACGCTGTATCGAGCCGATGGGAAGCCCAGCCGGAACATGAACCAGGATGTGCGTGTGCGAGCCCTTGCCGTCGCCGTTCTCGCGCACCCACACCCAGGCAATGCACCCGCCCTGTTTTGCCACCCAGTCACCCATTAATTTCAGATAGCGACCAGTTGCCCATGCTGCCCGACTATCGGGGATGCCGGCCGTCTCCCAATGGATGGTGATGTGCCGGTTGAAGGGCAGGCCAATCCTGATGGCATACCGCGCCGCCTCGATGATGTTGGTGGCCTGTTTCAGCGTCAGGGCATGGCTTACACGGTCGCGCCGGTTGCGAGCGCCGCCCCATGTCTGGCGGGCAGGGGAGGGAAATGGCACCCCACCTAAGGTCTTAGTATAAAGAGCAAGGTCCGTGCCAGTTTCGGCAGCTGGCGGATTACCGCCACTTCCGGGCACAGCGCGTGAGCGGGAAAACGCCACTTTGCGGCCCCTTTCGCAAGTTTCAAGATTGCGGAATAAAAAGGGGGGCGACCGTTTCCAGCCGCTCCCCGATTGCAGTTAGGGCGTGCCTTCCGCCTCGCTGGTGTCGTTCCCGGATAACCAGCTTGCCACGCCATCCATCAGGTCAGGCAATCGCTCCAGCGGGATAGTGCAGCCCTCCCGCGTCGGCTTGAAGGATTCGCCGTCCCAGTACCACTTTCGCCAGTTCAGGAACGTGCGGCCATTGTGCGTAGCGACTTCGAGGCGCCACACGTTGCCGCGATGGCTATGCTCGAACAGAACCACGCCGCTCATGGTGAAGGTTCCAGGATCGAGACCGGCGAGCGCAGCACATAGCGACCGTGCCAGCCCCCCTCATGCGGTTCACGCACCATTTCGATGGCAAGACCGCATTCATGCCGCAGCGTGTGGACATAGGCTCCCAGGCGATAGGCCCAGGTTGCCACCTCCATCGCGGTGACACCTTTCGAGCCAGCCACCGTGAGCGCCAACAGCGCCTTGGCAACCTGGCCAGTGACGGTAAGCGTCGAGCCATCCACCATCGCCGTGACCGCTAACCGCTTTTTGCGGGTAGCAATCAGGGTCGAAGGTGTGTCAACATTTGGTGTCGATGAGGAACGCACAATCTCGACGACGATATGAGCCCCTGGCACTGTTGGCGCAGTGCTGGGGGTACTTATGTCTGGGGGCACGTCACACCTCCAGATTTTCAGCGAAAGTCTTAACGCTCTCAATGCGTATCAGCCGACGCCGCCCAATTGAGACAGTTTCAAGTCGGCCAGCAGCAATGAGTTCATAGGTCTTAGACCTGCCGAGGCCTAACGCCTTTGCGGCTTCGCTTATCGAACATAAAATAGGTTGCAAATCATTCCTCCATGGTTGGTTGCCGATACACGTGATGCCGCAAGCAGAGGTATATGGGGGCACGCGGACTACCAGATTTTGTGCCTGCGCCGGAGGCGGGTCAAGCGGGTGCATGTTGCTGTGGAATATTATTTAATAAAAACAATAATTTAAGACCCAAAAATAGCTTTGGGAGCCATCAGGAAAATATGTTGTCGGCTGCTTTCAACTGGTCTATCGGCGTCCACTCGCATCGGAGTCGCATTTAGAAACTAGCTATCAGCGACCAACTTAACCACACGGGACACCGGCACGCCCGCGCAGTATTTCGTCCATGCCTCCATGAGCCCACGCCGCTTCTCCAGAAAGTCGGTGCGCCTGTAAGCGGCCTCGACCTTGTTCGCAATTGCATGAGCGAGAGCGGCCTCTGCCACTTCACCGGGAAAGCTGGTTTCCTCTGCCGCCCAATCGCGGAACGCAGAGCGAAAGCCGTGAACCGTGAATGGCAACTCCATATCCCGCAGCACCTTCAACAGCGTCATGTCCGATAGCGGTCGCCCCGGCTTCTGCCCATAGAACACCAGTTCGCTGCCCTTGAGGCGGAGGGCAGCCGCCCGCTTGAATACCTCTACAGCCACCGGGGACAAGGGAACGGTGTGGGCCTTTCCCGCCTTCATTCGTTTACCTGGGATGGTCCACAAGGCAGCGTCCACGTCGATCTCGTCCCATGTCGCGCCGCGTATCTCACCCGAACGCGCCGCCGTCAGAATCAACGCCTCCAGCGCCAACCGCCCCATGCTGTCACGCTCGCGCAGTTTCTCCAGAAAGGCCGGAACGTCTGAATAGGGCATGGCCTCGAAGCGGCCAGTCTTTCGCGGCTGGCGCGGCAAACCCTTGGTGACGGAGCGCATGGGGGCTTCCTGCGTCCGCCAGCCCTTGGAATAGGCATAGTCCAGCACCGCGCCGATACGCTGGCGCACCCGCCGCGCCGTTTCCGGCTTCTCCAGCCAAATGTCAGCCAGAACGTCCCGAACCATGCGGCCCTCGATAGCCTCAACGCTCAGGTCGCCTATGGCCGGAAAGGCGTAGGTTTCGAGGGTCGCGAGCCATTGGGCCTGATGCTTCCCGTTCTTCCAACCGCGCTTGTGTTCCTTGTGAACGGCTTTGGCGGCCTCCCGGAATGTGGGGACACGCTCGCGCTGCTTCTGCTTCTCCGCCACCGGGTCCGCGCCCTGGCGAACCTGTTTGCGAATCTCGCCCGCCTTTTCCCGAGCACCTGCCAGCGAAACGTCTTTCAGTGAGCCCAGGCCAAACTCCCGCCGCTTTCCGTCATGCTGAATCCGAAGAAGCCAGCTCTTTGAGCCGCCGTCCTTCACGTTCAACATCAGCCCGTCGCCATCGGAATAGCGGCCTGGCTCTTTCAGCGCCCGAACCTGAGTGGCATTCAGGCTTCCCATCACCCAACCTCATTCGTCCCCACACCTGTCCCCACATAGTTGAGTGGTTGGGGGCGAATGTCAACGGACGCTGACGCACCCTAATGTGCCTCAAGACCGCTGTTTAGTTGGTTTATTCGGATGATGGCGAATGTGGGGAGATGATGTTCTGGCGGAGGGGATGGGATTCGAACCCACGAAGGGCTTGCACCCTTACACACTTTCCAGGCGTGCGCCTTCAACCGCTCGGCCACCCCTCCGCGAAGGGGCGCACTATAGCCGATCAATCGCTTCTGGCAACGGTTCCGGGCGGGTGTTGGGCAATTTCTTCGGGCGCAGGAATGGCGTAGGCTGATGCGCGACAACGCGGCAGGAGGAATGCCGGTGAACTGGACGTCCGTGACCGAAGACGAGGCGATGCTGCACCCGCTCTATGGCTTTGGCGGCTGGCTCTACGCCGTCTATGCCGTCGAGGTTCTCGGCCTTGCCCTGACGCTCGAGGGCATCGTCCGGGTGGTTGACGAGGCCGGCGCCGGGCAACTGGCCAATCCGGGGTTCGGACTGGTCTGGCTGCAGGTGCTGCTCAACCTGCCGTTCCTGCTGATGGCGCCCATGAAGGCGCGTGCCATGCCGGCGGTCGCCATCGGCTGTTACTGGGTGGGCATGGTGTTCAGCCTGGGCATGGTCGTCACCCTGCCGTCATCGGTGGACATGGATGCCTCGGTCCTGGCGCGTGTCCTGGTCTGGTTCGTCTGGGGCGCGGTGTTCACGCTGTATCTGCTGCGCTCGCGGCGGGTCAACGTCACCTACCGGCACCGTGTGCCTGCGGGCAATGCCCCGGCGGCAGCGCTGCCCGTCGACGGTGTCGCCTGAGCATGGTGTTATGGCGCATGTGGGACTGGGTGGCCGTTCCGGCGCGGCAGGCGCGGCAGCATCCCCTGTACGGACTGAACCTCATTCTGCTGTGCTTCTACGTGCTGACCCTGGGCGGCCTGTTGATGCGGGTCGCGACCTTGTCTGTCGCCATGACCTTCTCGCCGCTGTTCAATCCGGCGGATGTGCAGATCAGTGCCGCGCTGCTCGCAGCGGGCATGGGTTTGCCGCTGCCATTTCTGGTGCTCTCGCTGGTCTGGCGACAGGCCATGCCGATCGCCTCCATTGCCTGCATCTGGGCCAGTGTCGCGCTCGATGCCGGACTGTTGATGCTCGGGATCATGCCGGTCATGGCCCTGACCGCCACCATCGTCTCCACATCGACCGCGCCGCTGCTGACCTATTATGTGCTGCTGTCCCGCCGGGTGAACGTGACCTACCGGTACCGCGTGCGCGCCAGCGATCCTGCCCTCGATGCACCGGTCCTGAATTGAGCCGCCGCGCACCTCTTGCACGCGGAGTTCCGCTTCCTACATTTCCTGATCGCGGAGGGCGGCCTGTCCTGAGGCGGCCGCCTTCCGGGAGATGCGTGAGCAACGGAGAGATGATGATGGATACGATCATTCAGCATCCCGCTTCCCTGCGTGCGCGGTCCGTGAACGGCCTGCCGGCGATGCCCGCGAGCACCTATGCGACGCCCCGGGAAGTGATGGAAGACACGGGCCTGTCCCCGGCCGGAAAGCGGGAAATTCTGGCGTTCTGGGCATCCGATGCCTGTGCGGTCGATTCGCGGCCGGAGCTTAGGCAGCCGCCCGGCGCGCCGAACCCGGTGCCCTATGACGAGATCAGGCGTGCGCTGCATGAACTGGACGGTCTCGGCCCGGACTGGCCGCCTTCCGGCGCTGCCGCCGTCAGGCGAGGACCGGGCGTTGAGCCCAGCGTCGCGGACATGCTGGCGGATCCGATCGTGCGGCTGGTCATGCTTCGCGACGGGGTCAGCGACCAGGACGTCTACCGCGCCATGGCCCATGCCGGCCTCAGCCGTGGCCGGCTCGGACGCGTGGCGTGGAGAGGCTAGTGCCTCAGTCGTCCATCTTCAGCGCGGCGATGAAGGCTTCCTGCGGGATTTCCACCTTGCCGAAGGTGCGCATGCGCTTCTTGCCCTCTTTCTGCTTCTCCAGCAGCTTCTTCTTGCGGGTGACGTCGCCGCCATAGCACTTGGCGGTCACGTCCTTGCGCATGGCGCTGATGGTCTCGCGGGCGACGACCCGGCCGCCGATGGCCGCCTGGATCGGAATCTTGAACAGCTGCCTGGGGATCAGGTCCTTGAGCTTCTCGCACATGCCGCGGCCACGGCTCTCGGCCTTGCCCCGGTGCACGATCATCGACAGGGCGTCGACCGGTTCGGCGTTGACCAGCACCGACATCTTCACCAGGTCGCCCTCTTCGTAGCCGTCCAGGGTGTAGTCGAAGCTGGCATAGCCGCGCGAGACCGACTTCAGCCGATCGTAGAAGTCGAACACCACCTCATTGAGCGGCAGCCGGTAGACGGCCATGGCGCGGGCGCCCGCATAGGTCAGCTCGATCTGACTGCCGCGGCGGTCCTCGCACAGCTTCAGGATCGCGCCCAGATATTCGTCTGGAACGATGATCGAGGCATTGATCCACGGCTCCTCGATGCGGTCGATCTTTACCGGATCGGGCATGTCGGCCGGATTGTGCAGCTCGATCATGGTGCCGTCGGTCATGTGCATGCGATAGATCACGCTGGGCGCGGTGGTGATCAGGTCCAGATTGAATTCGCGCTCCAGCCGCTCCTGGATGATTTCCAGATGCAAAAGGCCCAGGAAGCCGCAGCGGAAACCGAAGCCCAGCGCCGCCGAGGTTTCCATCTCATATTCGAAGCTGGCGTCGTTGAGGCGCAGCTTGGCCAGGCTGGTGCGCAGCTCCTCGAACTCGCCGGCGTCGGTCGGGAACAGGCCGCAGAACACCACCGGCTGGCTGGGCTTGAAGCCGGGCAGGGCGGCGGCGGCCTGGCGCTTTTCCTCGGTGATGGTGTCGCCGACATTGGTCTCGGCGACTTCCTTGATGGCGGCGTTGATGAAGCCCATCTCGCCGGGGCCCAGTTCGTCGATGGAGACGGGCTTGGGCGTGAAGACGCCGACGCGCTCGACCGTGTGGGTGGTCTTGGCGGCCATCATGCGGATCTGCTGGCCCTTCCGCAGCACGCCGTCGACGACGCGGACCAGGATCATCACGCCCAGATAGGTGTCGTACCAGCTGTCGACCAGCATCACCTTCAGCGGAGCGTCGCGGTCGCCCTTGGGCGGCGGCAGGCGGGTGCAGACGGCCTCGAGCAGTTCCTCGATGCCGACGCCGGTCTTGGCCGAGGTGGCGATGGCGTCCGACGCGTCCAGGCCGATGACATCCTCGATCTGCTGGCGGATCCGCTCGGGCTCGGCGGCGGGCAGGTCGATCTTGTTCAGGACCGGGATGATCTCGTGGTCGTTCTCGATGGCCTTGTAGACGTTGGCCAGGGTCTGCGCCTCGACGCCCTGCGACGCATCGACCACCAGGATCGAGCCTTCGCACGCGGCCAGCGACCGGCTGACCTCGTAGGCGAAGTCAACGTGGCCGGGCGTGTCCATCAGGTTATAGACGTAGGTCTTGCCGTCCTTGGCCTTGTAATTCAGGCGAACGGTCTGGGCCTTGATGGTGATGCCGCGCTCGCGCTCGATATCCATGCTGTCGAGCACCTGCTCCGTCATCTCGCGGGCGGTGAGGCCGCCGCAGGTCTGGATCAGGCGATCGGACAGGGTCGACTTGCCATGGTCGATATGAGCGATGATCGCGAAGTTGCGGATAAGCGACAGATCAGTGGTCATGGCGGCGGGTTTTACACGGAGGCAAAGGCGCTGCCAAGCAGAGGAATCGCGGGCACTGACATGGACGGCCTGCGCCGCTCCTCGAAATGGGGTGTCCGGGAGCGGGCAGGCGGTCCTGCGGGCGTCGACGAAGGCCCGTTTATTTTTTGCCGATGGCGATCTTGCGCGGCTTTTTGCTGGCGTCGGTGGTCTTGGGTATGGTCACTTCCAGGACGCCGTCGGTGACGTGGGCCTCGATCTTGTCGCTCTGGGCGTCGCCGGGCAGCTGGAACGAACGCTCGAACGAGCCGTACTGACGTTCGGAGACGCGCATATTGTCCTTACGCTCCTCGTGCTTGCTGGTTTTCTCGCCCTTCACCGTCAGAATGTTGTCCCGCAGCGTGACTTCGATGTCCTTGTCGGTCAGGCCCGGAAGCTCTGCGGTCACCAGGTATGTGTCGTTCTTCTCCACCACATCGACCGCAGGCACACGGAGCCCATAGCTGCCGAAGCTCCACGGCCGGGTGGCGGCTTCGTCGAACACGGAGTGGCCGATGGTGGGGAAGCCGCGCGAAAAATCTTCGAAAAGACGATCGATCTGATCGCGCAGCGTACCAAAGGGGGACCATGTTGCCGGCGCCTTGGCGGTCGTTGCCTGGGCCGAAGAAGTCTGTGGCATTCCGCCCGATTTCTTGCCTTCAGAAGCCATAACGCTCTCCCGGATTGGGTTGATAATTGCGTGCGGTATACGCACGCAACAAGCCCTACCGCCGGAAGGAGGCACCCGCCTTGATCCGGGTCAAAGGGGGATCGGGCGCTCTCTCAGGACCGCAGCGTGCCGCCCGTGGCCTTTTCCACCGCGGCGACGATTTTCTTCGAGACCGTCTCGATGTCGGCCTCGGTCAATGTCCGGTCGCTGGGTTGCAGCCGCACGGCGATGGCAAGCGACTTGTTGCCTTCGCCCACGCCCGGGCCTTCATAGATGTCGAACAGCGACACGCTCTCGATCAGCTGCTTGTCCGCGCCGCCGGCGGCGCCCATCACGTCGTGAGCGGTAACGGACTGGCCGACGACGAAGGCGAAGTCACGCTCGACCGCCTGGAACGGCGAGGCGGCCAGCGCGGGCTTCGAGGTGCGCTTGCGTTCCTTTACCGGGATGTTGTCGATGAACACCTCGAACGCGACCACCGGCCCCTTGACGTCGAGCGCCTTCAGCACCCTCGGGTGCAGCTCGCCGAACTGGGCGAGGCAATTCTTCGGCCCCAGCATCAGCCTGCCGCTGCGGCCCGGGTGATACCAGCCGGGCGCGTCGGTTGCGGTGCGCAGATTGTTCGTCGCCGCGCCCAGCGCGTCGAGCAGGGCGATGGCGTCGGCCTTGGCGTCGAACAGCGATACCGGGCCGGTCGCATCGGACCAATGACGCTGGTGATTGGCGCCCGAGCGGACTCCGCCTGCCACTGTCGACTGGTCCTCGGGCGCGTCGCCCAGATATTGCGGGCCGACCTCGAACAGGGCGACCGAGGTAAAGCCCCGATCGGCGTTGCGGCCGGCGGCCTCGACCAAATTGGGCAGCACGCTGGGGCGCATGGCGTCCAGGTCCGAGCTGATCGGATTGGCCAGCGCCAACGCCGGCGATCCGCCGCCGAACAGCGCCGCGCTCGCCGATGACGTGAACGACCAGGTCACCGCCTCGTTCATGCCGCGCGCGGCAAGCGCCCGGCGGGCCACGCGGACCAGCCGCTGGCGGGCGTTGACCGCCGGCTTGATGGTCTCGCTCACCGGCGGCAGCATGGTCGAGGGAATGGCGTCGAAGCCGTGGATACGCGCGACTTCCTCGACCAGGTCGGCCTCGCCCTCGATGTCGGTGCGCCAACTTGGCACCCGGGCGCTGATCACGCCGCCCATTTCCTCGGCCCCGAAGCCCAGGGATTCCAGCCGGCGCACGGATTCGGCTGCCGGAATGTCGATGCCGGTCAGGGTGCGCACACGGTCGGGCCGCATCTCGGCGGTTTTGGTCCATTCGGGCACGGCGCCCGCGATCACCAGTTCGCTGGCCTCGCCGCCGCAGATCTCCAGGATCAGTCTGGTCGCGTCCTCGGCGCCGCCGATGACGTACTGGCTGTCCACGCCGCGCTCGAAGCGGTAGCGGGCATCGCTGTTGATGCCAAGGGTGCGGCCGGTATAGGCGGTGCGCACCGGATCGAACAGCGCCGATTCCAGCACCACGTCGGTCGTCTCGGGCGTACAGCCCGATGCTTCGCCGCCCATGACGCCGCCCAGGCCCAGCGCGCCCGCCTCGTCGGCGATCACGCAGACGGCTTCCGGCAATGCGTAGGTCTTGCCGTCGAGCGCGGCCAGTTCTTCGCCGGGGTTGGAGACGCGAACATGGATGCCGCCGGTGAGCTTTGCCGCGTCATAGACGTGCAGCGGCCGGGCCCTGTCGAACGACAGGTAATTGGTGATGTCGACCAGCGCCGAGATGGGGCGCAGGCCGATCGACTTCAGCCGGCGCTGCATCCAGGCCGGACTGGGCCCGTTCCGGACGCCGCGGATGGTGCGGCCGACGAAGACCGGGCAGGCGCTGGCATCGAACGGCTCGAGCCTGATGGCGATGTTGACGGGGCTCTTGAACGTCCCGGCCACGGGCTGGGGATGCGCAGGCTTCAGCGAACCGATGCCGGCGGCGGCCAGGTCGCGGGCGATGCCGCGCACGCCAAGGCAATCCTGCCGGTTGGGCGTGATGTTGATGTCGATGACTGGATCGTCCAGGCCCAGCACCCGGGCGAACGGCACGCCCAGCGGTGTGTCGCCGGGCATCTCGATGATGCCGTCATGGGCCTCCGACAGGCCCATTTCGCGCTCCGACACCAGCATGCCGTTCGAGGCGACGCCGCGGATCTCGCTGGGCTTCAGGGTCAGGCCGGTGCCGGGAACGGTCAGGCCGCTGCGGGCGAACACCGCCTTCATGCCGGCGCGCGCATTGGGCGCGCCACAGACCACCTGGACCACCTCGGTGCCGGTGTCGACCACGCACACCCGCAGCTTGTCGGCATTGGGATGGGGCTCGGCCTTCTGCACATGGGCCACCGTGAACGGCGCCAGCGCCGCGCCGCTGTCGGTTACGTCCTCGACCTCGAGGCCGATGGCGGTCAGCGTGTCGGTGATTGTCTTGAGATCGGCTGCGGTGTCCAGATGGTCCTTCAGCCAGGACAGCGTGAACTTCATCGGCTGATCCCCATCATCTACTGATACCTTGGCCAAGGGTGGGCATGTTGAGGGCCGAGAAGCCGTAATGGCGCAGCCAGCGCAAATCGCTGTCGAAGAAGGCGCGCAGGTCGGGCGCGCCATATTTCAGCATGGCGATGCGGTCGATGCCCATGCCGAAGGCAAAGCCCTGATACTTCGCCGGATCGATGCCGCCATGCTCAAGCACCTTCGGGTGCACCATGCCGCAGCCCATGATCTCCAGCCAGTCGTCGCCCTCGCCGATGCGCAGTTCGCCGCCGTCGCGGCGGCAGCCGATGTCGACTTCGGCCGATGGCTCGGTGAACGGAAAATAGCTGGGGCGGAAGCGCATCTTCACCTCGTCCACCTCGAAGAACGCGCGGCAGAACGCCTCGATGCAGCCCTTCAGGTGGCCCATGTGAGTCGATTCGTCGATCACCAGCGCCTCGATCTGGTGGAACATCGGCGTGTGCGTCTGATCGCTGTCGCAGCGGAAGGTCCGGCCCGGCGCGATGATGCGCAGCGGCGGCTTGCTGTTCAGCATGGTGCGGATCTGCACCGGGCTGGTGTGGGTGCGCAGCACGCGGCGCGTCCCGTCCGGCCGCTCGGGCAGGTAGAATGTATCGTGCATCTGCCGGGCGGGATGCTCCGGCGGGATGTTCAGCGCGGTGAAGTTGTAGAAATCCTCCTCGATGTCCGGGCCTTCGGCGACCGCGAACCCCATCTGGGCGAAGATTTCGGTGATCTCGTCGATCACCTGGCTTACCGGATGGATGGTGCCGCGCGCCTCGGGCAGTACGGGCAGGGTGACATCGATCCGCTCGCCGGCGAGACGGGCCTCGAGCGCGGCGTCGTCAAGCCTGTCCCTGGCGGCGCGAATCGCGTTGTCGACATCGTCCTTCAAACGGTTGAGCGCAGGACCGGCGGCCTTACGCTCGTCCGGGCTCATCTGGCCCAGGCCGCGCATCAGTTCGGAAATGGCGCCCTTCTTGCCCAGGGCGGCGACCCGGACCTGCTCGAGCGCCGCGGCGTCGGCCGCGTGGGCGACCTGGCCGAGAACGTCTTCACGGAGAGACTCGATATCCTGCATCTGCTTTTCCCATGAAAAAGGGGGCGCGCAGCCCCCTTTTCCGTAACGTCAAGGCAAGGAGGCCCTGGATCAGGCGGCCTTCGCCAGCGCGTCCTGCGCCTGCTTGGCCAGCGAAGCGAAGGTGGCTGGCTCGTGAACGGCGATATCCGAGAGGACCTTGCGGTCGAGCTCGATGCCGCTGAGGATCAGCCCGTTGATAAATCGCGAATAGGTCAGGCCGTGCTCGCGCGCGGCGGCGTTGATGCGCTGGATCCACAGGGCGCGGAACGTGCGCTTCTTCGCCCGGCGGTCGCGATAAGCGTACTGACCGGCCTTCTCCACCGCCTGGGTGGCGATGCGGATGGTATTCTTGCGGCGGCCATAATAGCCCTTAGCCGCATCGATGATCTTCTTGTGACGGGCGTGCGTCGTCACACCGCGTTTTACGCGTGCCATGCTGCGAGTTCCTTAGCCGTAAGGGAGGAATTTTTTAACGATACGCGCATCGGCATCACACAGAATGGTGGTGCCGCGCTGATTGCGGATCTGCTTGTTGGTCCGCTTGATCATGCCGTGCCGCTTGTTCGCCTGGTTGGAGCGAACCTTTCCCGACGCCGTCAGGCTAAAGCGCTTCTTCGCGCCCGATTTGGTCTTTAGCTTGGGCATTTCGCTTTCCTTTTGGTCGAATGTTGTTCAGCGATACAGATCGCCACGGCATGCCCTGCCGGCCGGGCGATCAAGGCGCGCTTTATAGCGTCGGTGTTCCGAGGTTGCAAGCGCCGTGGCGACGAACCCTTGCGACTGTCTATGATGCCCCGCCAATGAAGGAGAAACACCGGATGACGCATCGCTGGACCACCCGCGCCCTGTTCCTGATCGGGCTGTTGCTCGCGCCAGCGTGGGCGGGCGCGGCCGCCGCGCAGGGCGCCGGGCCCCAATCCGGCGGCCCGGCCATGTGGACGCTGACGGCCGACAAGGCGACGGTCTATTTTCTCGGCTCGTTTCACATCCTGCCGCCCGGCATTGCGTGGCGCGAGGACAGCCGCATCGAGACGGCGCTTTCGGAGGCGGCGGCGTTGCTGTTCGAGGTGGACCTGGACGATATGGACAAGCCCGAGGTCGCCGCCAGCATCGTCAGGCGGGCCACGCTGCCCGGCGGCAAGACATTGCGCGACGTATTGACGCCCGAAACCTATGGCGCGCTCCAGTCGACCGCCGGACGATACGGCATGGACATGGCGATGCTCGAGCCGATGCAGCCCTGGCTGGCGGCCAGCGGCCTGCTGGTCGGCTACATGGTCAGCAAGGGCGCCGACCCGGCCAGCGGCGTCGACAGTCAGTTGACCCGCGATGCGAGGGCCGCCGGCAAGGCGGTGATCCCGCTGGAGACCATCGACGGGCAACTCGACGTGCTCGAATCGCTGTCCCGGGAAGATCCCGACCTGATGATCACCGACATGATCCGTTTTCTGGACGACACCAACGGCCTGCTGTCCCAGACGCTGACGGCGTGGCAGACCGGCGACACGCAGGCCATCGATGCGCTGATCCGCGAAGATCTGGGCAAGCACGAAGGCGTCTATGACCGCTTCCTGACCAACAGGAACATGGCCTGGGTGCCGAAGATCGAGGCTCTGATCGGCAAGGGCGGGACCTATTTCGTGGTCGTGGGCGCCGGCCACCTGGTGGGCGACCAGAGCGTCATCGCCATGCTGCGCGCCAAGGGGTACGCAATCGAAAGGTATTGAATCTCGCCTACCTTTGTGTCGATGCCGAGGAACAGACGGCGTTGGCCGTGAGAGCACGCATGCGGGATGACTGCTATGGGTGGATTCCGGTCAGACTGCACACGACCCTTAGCGGACGTCAACGGGAACCCAGTCAGCAGGGAGTTGGTGATAGGGCAGGTCAGGGAAGCGCCTCGCCCTCTCTTCTTTGACCTTGCGCTCTCTCCAGATTGGCCCCCCTACGTGCCAGCCAGATTGCTCTGCGCCGAAATCTGCGGTTAGTCGTTCAGGTATATGATACTGAGCGTCCCATACCGCCATCAGCTCTAGCTGCTGTATCCCCGGATCATCAATCCGTGTTTGGCCTACGATGGTGCCGCCCTGCCAAATGGTCACATCCAGTGTCCCAACTGGCCACTGAACTAAGCTGCGCGGCAAACGAAGGGCTTCGGCGAGATCATACCGTCCAATCTTGCACCAGGTCCCGGCTCGAAGCGCCCTCGTGATTGAAGGATACGCAACCGGGATAACACACATCACAGAAGCTGAAAGGATGCTTTGGATGTCGCCGACCTTTCGATCTCGCCGATGAAAGAATCCGACTGATTTATCAGCAGTTACCTGCCCGTAGTATATCCAACTGTTTTCACCTATCAGGGCATAGACCGTGCCCTGCTTCATATCGGCTCGCGCGTTGGCTTCGTTTGTAAACATTGGTGCATGCTCGCGGGCCGTGCCAGCACCGTCAAGGTCCGCTTTCCACCCATCTCGGTCATAGGGATGGACCATGCCGCTCCTCCATAGCAGACATTCAGGCGGATTTTCGCTTATGTCCGCTTTGGGGGAACTCGACCACCTGCCGGGATGACTGCAATGTGCGGAAACCGGACTGTCTGGTTTCGGTGGCTATAAAAGGCAAAGCCGACATGGCTATTAAACGCCAAGCCACTCTAACTCGCCGCTAAGCTCATCTGCCGAATAATCGATCTGCAAAACGCGGCGATGGCCTGTTACGCACGCCGCATCAGACGCATGCAGGATAGGCGTTGCATACGCCCACACGTCACCAGCCTCAGCAAGGCATGCGTAAGTGCCGCAGCGAGCTACTACATCATCATATTTTTCGGTGGGCACACGGCCAGCGAGGTGAGAACCCAGCGCTATCAGCAGGGGCGAATTTTCGGCAGGCACATTATCGAGATGCACGCGAAGCGTGAGCATTCGGGATAATAGATCAAACGGTGGTGCGACATGCTGCAACCCTGCTTTCATAGTCCAAGGTCCATAGCCCTCAACAGCAATACGCAGTTTCACACATATTGTCCGGTCCTGATGCCAAGCTAGTGACCAGTTCGTTTCTGCGGTTTTATCGAACAAGATCGCCCGCACTGCGCGACATTGCTTCCCGAGAAATTGTGCGGCTAAACCGCCAATGACACCTTCCGCAGCCAAGATAGGTCGGAGTTTTTCAATGCCGTGGATACGAACGCCAGCTTGCTCAGATGGAAGTGCAAACAACGCCTCACGGATGTCTGGCAGTGATGACAAAACGACTGCGTGGAAGTGTTGAGCGCCATGCTCGGCGAGGGTGAAATGGTCCATGCCTGCTGCTTGCTCCATATAGCCTTGTAATATTCTCATTAGCGTCGCAGCAATGTCTGGTTTCGGGTGGCGGGTATAATGGTAAAACGTCTGCAATGGGTGGATAGCGGCCTGTCTGTTTCTTGCGATCGGAAGGGACAGGCCTTCGCCAGCAGGCGTTATTTCAGCGGCAAAAACAGTTCGGCGATCGCCTCATGCTCCGGCACCTCCGGGAAGAAGCTTAGCCGCTGGCAATAGATCGGGAAGTCGCGTGGTTCCTCGCCGCTGGCCGGAAGCCAGTCGCGATAAAGGTAGAGCGCGGCGGGCTCCAGATTGTCGGTGTTGCCAACGACGCGCAGCACCGCGCAGCGGCCGCCAGGGATCTCGCCGGCTTTGATCTGCTCGCCGCTCGCCTCGAACGATTGGTAGATCCCGGCACAAAGGTCCACGCTATAATGGGCGGGCGACGCAGGACGCCGCTCGGAACGCCAGACATTGAATGTCGGACTTGTCTTGGGATGCAGGCCAGCGACCTTGCGCCATGCAATGAACCGCTGGATGGTGGCACCGAGCGTTGCCGGGTCACCCCGATGCTCCATGATCGCCACCGGTGTCGCGGGCACATCGCGGATTGTCACGTCTTCAGCGGTAAAAGTCTTCTGCATGAGCTTGCTCCTCGCGTTGTCGAGAGGCCCGAAGGCCGCAATCCACGGCTCCCAGTCGGGAGATTTCCGAAAAGACGAAGGCGATTGCCCGAACTGATGCCGAAAGGCGCGGGCGAAAGCGTCCGGTGCATCGTAACCGGCATCCATCGCTATATCCGTGACGCTTTGGGCATCCCTGTAGGCTAGCCGGTATGAAGCGCGCTTCATGCGGGCGAGCTGGGTATAGCGATGCACGGTCAGCCCGAAGGTTGCCGTGAACTGACGGTGGAAATGATACTTCGAGTAGGCCGCGACGCTGCTCAGCGCGTCCAGCCCTAGATCGTCGTCCAGATGCCGGTCTATGTGATCCAGCACCCGCTGCATCCGGGCATAGTAGTTTTGAAGCGCCGCCTTCATCATTCTGTCCTCGTGGCAGCACCAGCTAAGCGCACGCTGACATGACGCGCTCGACCGATCTTGCGGTTTTGCCACGGGTCGCAGAACATTGCCAAGAACTGTACATGGGCACGCCCAATTTACGGATGAACGGCGAAAAGGGGTCGATTTCTGCCCGACCGCTATGGGTCGGATGCTGCCTGGCCGTTTAGGCTTGACCGGGAACGAGGCAGAATCGCTCATCTGTAGCGTTCATCCACATTTTCGGGAAATACTCGGACGTTTACCAAAATGATAGGACAAAAAATAAATGGACTGCCGTAACAAAGGCGTAAAGCAGCGAGATAATGTGGCACCAATTGTAATTTAGTATATGCCGGTCCATGAAGCGCGCGTTCCATATGTAGGCAGAAAACCAGATTACCGCACCTCCGAAGATCGCCGCGAACAACAACACAGCATGACGACCAGCATCTGGGCTCATTTGGAAACGGAAGGCTTCATTCTCTGCCCTTAGGGTTCTGCTGCTATTTTCGCTGGTGCCGACTGTTACTCTAAGCAATCGGTTAATGTCCCAAAGGGTCGAATGCCGACGGACTACAAAGGGTGGATTGCGGATGTTCGGCATGTGGCGTTAGCTTCTTCCCAGCATAGGGGTAATGCCATGTCGATCCGAAGAGCCGTCGCCAAGGATGTGGAGGCCATCAAAGACTGCATGCGCGCTTCTTTGAACGCAACCTAAGGCGGCCTCTGGACTTCAGAACCGCTCGAAGTCGGCGACGATGACTGGGAAAGTGCCTGGGTAGCCTGCTCCTTTGGCGGAATTATCGGAGTGGGGCATTCAGAGCGCGATATTGTCAGTGACTTATGGGTTCACCCTGAGGCGCAAGGCGAAGGAGCAGGATCGGCGCTCCTAGCGGCGCTTGAGCGCGAGATTGCCGCGCGAGGGTTCGTTGTTGCTCGGCTGCGCTGTCTTGAACCCAATCATAAGTCACGAGCCTTCTACGCAGCCCGAGGTTGGACCGAGGTGCGCGTTTACCCACATGAGACGATCCCGCTCAACACGGTAGACATGGAAAAGCAAGTCGCTGTGGTCAGCACCTGAGTCCGCAATGGGTCGGATACAGGCGGGGGTTACGGTGACAGTGCATTAAATTGACAGTCCGCAGCGCGCTCACACCCGGCAAGTGTGGGCCGAAGTCGATGCCGAATTAAATGCACTGTCACCGGACCACCCGTCAGGGCAGGCCAGTCACTTGGGAGCCAGCTTATCTGCCATGTGGGCGACATAGGCCTCGTGCAACGGGGCCATCGCCGCAATCTGCGCCTCACTGAAGGGACATGGACGGGCAAACCAGGCATCACTCACCGGTGTGCGCTTCAGAACACCCATCACGGTCTTATACATGTTCTCCGTCATCTTGATCGTCGTTTCAGTCCCAAGCCGAGCATCGAGATCGCCACGGATTTCGTTGGCCGGACGGGAACCCCAAGCCACCAACTCTTCGCAATTTCCCTCGACCATGAGTTCAGGAGCCATATTCTGCGCCAACGCAACGGGCGCCATAACAAGCCAGGCCAAGGCGGCGATAGATGATCGCAGCATCATAAAAACAACCCTTCTCTCAATCACTCTTCAGTTGACGGCTAGATCATGAGTAATGGATGCGGCGTTGCCGATCCATTTGAAAATCTGTGGGATTGGCCTGCCCCTGAAGGGCGCGGCATCAATGTTGCGGTTACGGTGACAGTACATTAAATTGACAGTCCGCAGCGCGCTCACACTCGGCAAGTGTGGGCCGAAGTCGATGCCGAATTAAATGCACTGTCACCGTAATGACCAAGGGACGCTTCGCCAAGCAGGACTTCGTCTATCTGGCCGACGACGACGTGTATCGCTGTCCTGCAGAAGAAATCCTGACCCGCCGCTTCACCTCGGTCGAGGACGGCATGAACCTGTCCGTCTACTGGACGCGCCGGTGCGGCGACTGTGCGCTAAAGCCCCAATGCACGACCGGCAAGGAGCGCCGCATCAAGCGCTGGGAGCATGAGGCGGTGATCGAGGCCATGCAGGCCCGGCTTGATCGAACACCGGGCGCCATGCGCACCCGCAGAGCTACCGTCGAACATCCCTTCGGCACGCTCAAGGCCTGGATGGGCGCGACACACTTCAAGACCCGGAGCCTCGAAAAGGTCCGAACCGAGATGAGCCTCCACGTCCTCGCCTACAATATGAAACGGATGATCGCGATGCTCGGCCCACAGTCGCTGATCGAGGCGATCCGGGCCTGAAGGCCTGCGCTTTCACCGACCGAAACACCAAAGCCGGCATCAACACCAAATTCTCGTCGCGATGTTAAAAACGCGTTCTCACACAGCCTGGGTCGATAGCGGAAGTTGGTGAGCCGAGCTTTTTACCGACGGAGCAGATTGAAACACAAACCCCCGCGCGAGGCGGGGGTTCGGAACTCGTGGCGATGAAACCGGCGCTTATTTCGGCGCCATCACCATGGTCATCTGCTTGCCTTCCAGGCGGGGGAAGCTTTCGACCTTGGCCAACTCGACCAGGTCGTCCTGGACGCGCCGGAGCAGATCGACGCCGATGTCCTGATGGGCCATCTCGCGGCCGCGGAAGCGCAGGGTGACCTTCACCTTGTCGCCTTCCTCGAAGAAGCGGTACATGGCGCGGAGCTTGACCTGATAGTCATGCTCGTCGATGCCGGGCCGCATCTTGATTTCCTTGACCTCGATGACCTTCTGGTTCTTGCGGGCAATATTGGCCTTCTTCTGGGCCTCATACTTGAACTTGCCGTAGTCGAGAACCTTGCATACGGGCGGATCGGCGTTCGGCGAAATCTCGACAAGATCGAGTCCGGCGGCAACCGCGGTGGCGAGCGCCTTCTCGATGGTCACAACTCCGACGTTCTCTCCGTCTGCGTCAATCAGGCGAACCTTGGGAACCCTGATCTCATCATTGGCGCGCGGACCCTCCCGGTTCGGCGGCGCCTGCATTGGTGGTCTAGCTATGTAAGTCTCTCCCGTAGTAACCAAATATCAATGTCGCGGCGCACGGGCGTCGCGATGCAAGCCATGAAGATAGGCGCAACCCCCTGGCAAGTCCAGACGTTCAGGCGGGCGGCGCCGCTTCCACGCGCAGGGCAGCGATGACCGCGTCGACACTTTCGACCTTCTGGTCGGCCGAACCGAGCCGGCGCACCGACACAGTCCGCTCTTCGGCCTCCTTGCGGCCGATCACCATGATCACCGGCACCTTGGCGACGCTGTGCTCGCGCACCTTGTAGTTGATCTTCTCGTTGCGAAGGTCCGATTCGGCCCGGATGCCGGCCTGTTTCAGTAGCGCCACGACGTCGTTGGCATAGCCGTCGCCGTCCTGGGTGATGGTGGCGACAACGACCTGAACGGGGGCGAGCCACAGCGGAAACTTGCCCGCATAGTGCTCGACCAGCATGCCGATAAAGCGCTCGAACGAGCCCAGGATCGCGCGGTGAAGCATGACCGGCCGATGCTTGGCGCCATCCTCGCCGATGTAATTGGCGTCCAGCCGCTCGGGCAGCACGAAGTCGAGCTGCAGGGTGCCGCATTGCCATGACCGGCCGATGGCGTCCTTCAGGTGGAACTCCAGCTTGGGACCGTAGAACGCGCCTTCGCCCGGCGAATAGGTGAACTCCAGGCCCGCGGCGGTGACCGCCTCGGCCAGCAGGCGCTCGGCCTGGTCCCAGGTTTCTTCAGTGCCGCCGCGCAGCGCCGGGTCATCCGGACGGGTGGCGAGCTTCACGTTGACCTCGGTAAAGCCGAGATGCTCGTAGACGCTTGCCAGCAACTCGCAGAACGCCTTGGTCTCGCCGACGATCTGGTCGACGCGGCAGAAGATGTGCGCGTCGTCCTGGGTCATCTGCCGGACGCGCATCAGGCCATGCAGCGCGCCATGGGCCTCGTTGCGATGGCAGCAGCCGAATTCCGCCATGCGGATCGGCAGGTCGCGGTACGAGCGGATGTCGTTCTTGAAGATCTGGATGTGCGCCGGGCAGTTCATCGGCTTCAGCGCCATCATCCGCGCTTCGGACGACACGATCGGCTTGTCGTCCTCGGTGCTGGGGATCTCGTCGGGCACCACGAACATGTTCTCGCGGAACTTCGACCAGTGGCCGGACTGTTCCCAGAAGCGCGAATCCAGCAATTGGGGGGTTTTCACTTCCACATAGCCGTGCTCGGTCAGCCGGCGGCGCAGATATTGCTCCAGCGCCTGCCAGATCACATAGCCCTTCGGATGCCAGAACACGGATCCCTGCGCTTCTTCCTGCAGGTGGTACAGGTCCATCTCGCGGCCGATGCGGCGATGATCGCGCTTTTCGGCCTCCTCGAGGCGGAACAGGTAGTCCTTCAGTTCCTTGTCGTCGCGCCAGGCGGTGCCGTAGATGCGCTGGAGCATTTCGTTGTCCGAATTGCCGCGCCAATAGGCGCCGGCCAGCTTCATCAGCTTGAACGCCTTGCCCAGCTTGCCGGTCGAGGGCAGGTGCGGGCCGCGGCACAAATCGATGAAGTCACCCTGGCGGTAAAGCCCGATGGGTTCATTGGCCGGAATCGAGGCGATGATCTCGGCCTTGTAGTCCTCGCCGATCTTCTTGAAGAATGCGACGGCCTCGTCCCGGTCCCATTCCTCCCGTGCGATGGTCTCGTCCCGGTCGACGATCTCGCGCATGCGCTGCTCGATCTTCTCCAGGTCCTCGGGCGTGAACGGCTCCTCGCGGGCGAAGTCGTAATAGAAGCCGTCCTCGATCGCCGGGCCGATGGTCACCTGGGTGTCGGGGTACAGTTCCTTGACTGCCTCGGCCATCACGTGGGCGGCGTCGTGGCGCAGCAGCTCCAGCCCCGCCTCGTCCTTGCGGGTGATGATCGATACCCGCGCGTCCCTGGCGATCGTGCGCGTCAGATCCCATTCCTGGCCGTCGACGAGAACGGCGAGGGCGGCCTTGGCGAGGCCGGGGCCGATGTCCGCGGCCAGTGCGGCGCCGGTAACGGGGCCGTCGAACTGGCGGATGCTGCCGTCGGGCAGGGTAATCTTGACGGGACTGTCTACTGTCTGTTCCATGGTCGAAAAGGTGCTCCGGTGAGAGCCGGGAACCCTAGCCCGATTTGTTGGGGTGTCAAGCCGCCCAAGGCGTTTAGCGCCTTTCTGCGCCGCCTCGCCGCTGATAGTCTCACGCCTGTTTCGTCAAGCCATATATTGAGGGGGCATTTCATGTCGCAGGTTCTGGAGGCGCCATTGGACGCGCCGCGACACGACCGGCTGCAGGCAGGCGGCGACGGCGGCAACCTGCTGGCCATCCATCTCATGGGCCTGCTCCTGACCATCGTGACCCTGGGCATCTATCGTTTCTGGTGGCGCACCAATGTGCGCCGCTATCTGTGGTCCAGCCTCTCCTACAAGGGCGATCCCTTCGAGTTTACCGGCCGCGGGCTGGAGATTTTCCTCGGGTTCCTGATCGTTCTGGTGCTGGTGGTGGCACCGCTGATGGCGGTGTACTTCGCCGGCTACTGGATGGTGAAATCCGGTGACATGCTGCTCGGCGGCACCATCATGGCGGCCACCTACCTGGTCATGTTCGCGCTGTACGGGGCGGCGATCTACCGGGTGATGATGTACCGGCTGTCGCGCACCAAGTGGCGCGGCATCCGTGCGTCGCTGGGCGGCTCCACATTAAGATATACGGGTCTGTATATCCTGAACCTGGTGCTGCAGATCGTGACCCTGGGACTGGCGACGCCCTTCACCACCATCATGATTTACCGCTATCTCCTGAACAATGTCTGGTTCGGCAGCGGGCGGCTGCGGTTCGACGCCGACTGGAAGCCGCTGGTCAAATATTATATCGGCCCGGGCATCCTGCGGATCGTGGCGCTGGCCATTATCGGGTTTGCCCTCTGGCAGATGACCCTGTCGTCAGGCCAGGGAGACGCTGCCGAGCGGGCCGCCGTGCTGCAGGGGCTTGCCGTCATCGGCATCGGGCTCCTGCTGCTGCTCGCGTCCGCCATCGCCATGTACTGGTACTGGGCGGCCGTGATCCGGACCCTGTTCGCCGGCATGGAATTCGAAGGCGTCCGTTTCGCGGCGCCCGTAACCGGCGGCCGGTACGCCCGCTTCATGATGGCCAATTTCCTGCTGGTTCTGGTGACCCAGTACATCGCCTATCCCTGGGTCCAGCTCAGGATCCTGCGGTTCGTCGCAGGCGTCGTTGAAATCCGCGGCGAGCCCGATTTCACCCGGATATCCCAGAACACGGCGGTACGGCCACGGTTCGGCGAAGGGCTTGGCGAGGCGTTTTTGTGAGATGAACGGGTCCTGGGAAGCCACGCTCTATGACGGGCACTCTGCGGCCGGACGCGCCTGCTCCGTCACCCCGGCGGATGGCGCGCTGGAGATACGCTTTCCGGACGGCGCGGCGCTCGCCTGGACCTATACGGGTCTCACGCTGATTTCCGACGAGGGTGACGGCAACCGCCTGGTGCTGGCGCCGGCCCCGGCTGCCGACGAGCGGCTGACGGTTTCGGGGCCAGGCGTGTTCCGGGCGATGCTGGCTGCGGTCCCATCGCTGCGCGACCAGCAGCCGACTCGGGGCTACCGCATGGCCGCGCTGACGGCGGGCGCCATTGTCGCCGTGCTGGCACTGGCGTGGGCTGGCTATCCGCTGATCAAGGACGGACTGGTCGCAGTCTTCCCCGCGGCATGGTCGGACCGGATCGGCGAGGAAATGGTGGCGGACGAGTCCATGTTCGAGCAGCCGTGTCACGGCACCGCGGGCATCGCCGCGCTCGACGATCTCGCGGCCCGGTTGAGCAGGGACGCCGGCTTGCCCGAGCCGATCACGGTGCATGTGCGCTCGTCGGGCGAGGTCAACGCCTTCGCGGCAACCGGTGGGCACATCGCCGTGCTCGATGGCCTGATCCAGCAGGCGGCAACGCCCGACGAGGTCGCCGGCGTCCTCGCCCACGAGATTGGCCATGTGAAGCACCGCCATCCGTTGAAGCGGCTGATCGACGTGGCCGGTATCCAGCTCATCGTCACCGGGATCAGCGGCGATGTGGGCGCCATCGGCACCATGGTGCTGATGCTGAACTATGGCCGGCGGGACGAGGCGCAGGCCGACAGTACCGCGCTCGAGCTGCTGGACAGTGCGGGCATCAGGCCGGGTGGCCTTGCCGAGTTCTTTGATCGCATGGCGCAGAAGCAGAAGGACAAGATCAACTTCACCGGCTTCCTGCGCACCCATCCGCCGCTGGCCGACCGGTCGGCCATGATGCACGGCCACCGGCCGCCCACAGCGGTCCGGCCGGCGCTTACCGACCGGCAATGGCAGGATGTCCGCGCTGTCTGCGCCGGGGTGAAGGCGTCGTCTGCTAGGGGCGAACGGGCGCCGTAACGCTGCTGTAGAGCGCCAGCATGCGATGGCGTACGCCGACCAGCGAACATTGCGCCTCGATGTGGCCGCGGCAGGCCTCGGCCAGCTGCACCCTGGCGGCGGCATCGAGCGCCAGCGCCTGGTCGAGCGCCAGGGACAGCGCGTCGCAATCATCCGGCGGCACCAGCCAGCCGGTGTTGCCGTCGATGACCAGATCGGGTGTGCCGCCCACGCTGGATGCCACCACGGGCCGGCCCATGGCCAGCGCCTCGGCACAGACGCTGTTGAACGCCTCGGGTGTGCTCGAGGGCACCGCGACCACGTCGGCCAGCATATAGGCCACCGGCATGTCCGGTGCGTGGCTGACGAAGCGGACCCGGCCTTCCAGGCCCAGCTGGGCGATCAGCTTCAGCAAGGTCGCGCGGTATTTCGTGTCGTCATCGTCACGGGCGACGATCAGGCAGGTCGCCTGCTTGTTGGTCATCCGCGCCATGGCCTGCAGCAGGATGCCGTGACCCTTGCCGGGCGCCACCCGCCCCGGCATCAGGATCACAGCCGACAGGTCGTCGGAGCGCCAGTCCTGCATCTGGCGCACCAGCTTCTCGGCGCGTACCGCCGCCGGGTCGAACCGTGTCAGGTCGACGCCGCGCGGAATGATCACGATCTGGGCCTCCGCCGCCAGTGCCTTTGGCACCAGCGCCGCCACGAAGTCCGATGCCGCCACGATGGCGCTGGCGTCGGCCATTTCGGGCACCACCCAGTGCTCGGGCGCATGATTCTCGTTGGCGATCGGCGAGGCGACGAACGGCACGCCGGTCGCCTTCGACACGGCGCGCGCCAGCCGGGCGCCGCGCCGGCCATAGGCGTGAATCACGGTGATTCGGTGCATCGTGACCGCCGCCCTCAGCCGCCGGGCGATCCGCCAGCGGGTCATGGGCGAGATCGCCTCGAAGGGCAGCGCCAGATGGATGCCGCCCGACTGCCGGAATTCGCCCACCAGCGAGCCGGGGCGCGAGGCCGCAACGGCGGCGCCGCCCGCACCGATGACGGCGCGGGCGATGTCGACGGCATTGCGCGACGGGCCGTCCGCGTCGAAGCGGGGCAGGATCTGGAGAACGCGGGGCGCTATCCCGGCATTCGGGTGATCGTGAAGGTTGAAGGCGGCCCCCGGTGTTGGCTAGATGGTGGGATGGAACCGTCAATTAGCACCATTTCCGTAAACGGTCACGACCTAGCGTACGAGGCCGTTCCGGGCCGCGCGCCAGGCGTGATTTTCCTGCCGGGCTTCAAGTCGGACATGACCGGCACCAAGGCCGAGGCGCTGCGTGGCCGGTGCATCGAACGCGGCCAGGCATTCACCCGTTTCGACTATTCGGGGCACGGCCGGTCGACGGGGAAATTCGAAGACGGCACCATCGGGCGCTGGGCGGCCGATGCGGTCGCCATCATCGACCAGGTTGCCGTCGGCCCGCAGATTCTGGTCGGCTCCAGCATGGGCGGCTGGATGGCGCTGCTTGCCGCCCGGGCGCGGCCCGAACGCATTGCCGGTCTGGTCGGCATCGCCGCTGCTCCCGACTTCACCGAGGACCTGATGTGGGCGTCCTATCCGGAAAGCGTGAAGGACGCGTTGCGCCGTGACGGCGTCTGGCACGAGCCGTCCGACTATGGCGAGCCCTACACGATCACCCTGCGACTGATCGAAGAGGGCAGGCAGCATCTGGTCCTGCGCTCGCCGCTGGCGCTGCCGTTCCCGGTGCGGCTGATCCAGGGCATGAAGGACCCGGACGTGCCGTGGCGCACGGCGTTGCGCCTCGCCGAGCATATCGACGGCGACGACGTCGAGGTGATTCTGGTCAAGGGCGGCGACCACCGCCTGTCGGAGCCGGCGGACATCGCGCGGCTGGGGACGGTGCTGGAGCGGCTCTCGACCTAGGCCGGCTTCCCAGAATCGCTCATTGCGCGCGTGGCGATGAAACCAGCAAGCATCGCGGCTATCGGGATTGCTTCAGGACCGCCCGCAACCCGTCCCGGTAATTCGGATAGGCCAGCGTCACCCCCAGCTCCCGCTTCATCCGGTCATTCCGCACCCGCTTGCTTTCCGCATAGAAGCTGCGCGCCATGGGCGTCAGGTCGGCCTGCTCGATCGGCGTCAACGGCTCCACCGGCACGCCCAGCAACTCGCAGGCAAAGGCGGTGACGTCCTGCGGCGGCGCCGGCTCGTCGTCGCAGAGGTTGTAGATGGCGCCGGGGCAAGGCTGGATCATGGAGGCGATCAGCGCGGCGGCCAGATCGTCCACATGGATGCGCGAGAACACCTGGCCTTCCTTGAATACCCGCCGCGTGCGCCCGGCCTTGACCGCGTCGATGGCGCTGCGGCCCGGACCGTAGATTCCGGGAAGGCGGAACAGATGCACCGGCACCCGGCCCATCTCGTACAGACTCATCCAGCCCATCTCCGCCTCGGCCCGCTTGCGGCCGCGCGTGGTCGAGGGCGAACGCGCCGTACTCTCGTCCACCCAGCCGCCAGCCTTGTCGCCATAGACGCCGGTGGTCGACAGGTAGCCAGCCCACGCCAGGCCTGGCAGCGAGGCGATGTCCGCGGCGTGATAGCGCAGCACCGGGTCGCCCGACTCGCCGGGCGGAATGGAGGCCAGGATATGGGTCGTGCCCTCGAGCGCAGCGGCGGGGTTGTCGAGGGGCCGGTCGCCGTCGAACAGGAAGACATCGAAGCCCTGCGCCTCCAGCGCCGCCTTGGTTGCCGGTGTGCGGCAGGTGCCGGCCACCTTCCAGCCATCGGCGCGCAGCTGCCGGGCGGCGATCTGCGCCGTGTAGCCCAGCCCGAAGACGAAGAGTCGCTTCATCAGATTCGATCTCCTATATGTTGCCCAACACCCGGCGCGGCCCGAAGCGACCGCGTTTCAGCTTAGAAGCCATTTCCAGAACCTCACAAGGCTCCCACTTGAGAAAGTTTCTTGCCCTGTTGAGCGCCGCTGTCGGCCTCATGTCTTTTCCCGCCGCCGCCGGCAATTATGCGGAGTGCATGAAGCTGGTGGATATGGCGCCCAAGCGCGCCTACGAGTTGGCCGCGCAATGGCGCGACTACAGCGGCGGCATACCGGCCGAACATTGCATGGCGTTGTCGCTGTTCGCCCAGGGAGAGTACGAGAAGGCCGCCGCCATGCTCGAGGACCTCGCCCAGCGGGCGCAGCAACAGGCCAAGGCGCCGTCGCAGCAAGGTCCGGCCGTGGTCAAGCTTGGCACGGACGGCAAGCCTGAAACCCACCCGGAGCTTCTGCCGCCGGGCCTCGCCATCGACCTTCTGGCGCAGGCCGGCAACGCCTGGCTGATGACCGAAAACAACGAAAAGGCATTCACCGTGCTGTCGGAAGCTCTCGGCATGCAGGGCATCAACGACGATCAGGCGGCCGAAATTCTTATCGACCGGGCGCGCACCCGGGTCGAGATGGGCAATCTGGAAGGCGCGGTCAAGGACCTGGACGATGCGCTGCTGCGCGGCGGCCCCCGCAGCGAGGCCTATTCCTACCGGGCCGCGGCGCACCGGGCGCTGGGCCATTTCGAATCGGCCCGCGCCGACATCGACAAGGCGCTGATGCTGGATGCGGAAAATGCGGACGCGCTGCTCGAGCGCGCCAACCTCAATCATGCGATCGGCAACAGCGAAGCGGCCATCATCGACTGGATCCAGGTCATGAAGCTGGCCCCGGATACATTGTCGGCCAAGGCTGCCGCCGACAGCGTCAACAAGGTCCGCGCCCAGCAGGCCGAGGAAGAGAAGGCGCCGCCTAAGCCGTCCACTCCCGCCTTACATCGGGCTGAGATTCCAAAGCCAGCCGCGCCGTCCGAAGCGCCGCCGCCCGCGCCGGCGCCAGCTCCCTGATCGCCCAGACGGCCATCGCCCGCACCAGCGGCGATGGATCGTCCAGCAGCGACTCGACCACGGAGATCGCCGATGCCTCGCCGCTGTTGCCCAGCGCGATCAGCACGTTGCGCACGAACCGGTCGCGGCCCACGCGCTTGATCGGCGAGCCCGAGAACAATGCCCGGAACGCGGCATCGTCCAGCACGGCCAATTCGGTCAGCAGCGGCGCGGCCAATGCGTCGCGCGCATGGAACGCGGCCTCGCGCGCCTCGCTGGCGAACTTGTTCCACGGGCACACCGCCAGGCAGTCGTCGCAGCCATAGATGCGGTTGGCCATCGGTTTGCGGAATTCAGCTGGTATGTGGCCATCATATTCGATGGTCAGGTACGAAATGCAGCGGCGCGTGTCGAGCTGGTAAGGCGCGGGAAACGCGTTGGTGGGGCAGGCGTCCAGGCAGTTGCGGCACTGGCCGCAATGGTCCGCCTCCCGCATGTCGGCGGGCAGTTCGATATCGGTGTAGATCGCGCCCAGGAACAGCCATGACCCGAAGCCGCGCGACACCAGATTGGTGTGCTTGCCCTGCCAGCCCAGCCCGGCCGCCTCGGCCAGCGGCTTTTCCGGCACCGGCGCCGTGTCGACGAAGACCTTCAGGCCGGCGCCCTTGCTTTCGCCCAGCCAGCGGCCGACGCGCTTCAGGCGCTTCTTGATGATGTCGTGATAGTCGCGGTTGCGGGCATAGACCGAGATCACGCCGCGCTCCTTGTGGTCCAGCCGCGCCATCGGATCGTCGTCCGGGCCATAGTTCATGCCGGCGACGACGATGCTGCGCACCTCGGGCCACAGAATGCGCGGGTCGCCGCGCCGGTCGGCCTTTTCCGCCATCCAGCCCATCGCGCCGTGGCGGCCTTCCGCGATGAATCGGGCAAGCCGCCCGGGCAACAGGGGCAAGCTGTCCGGTGTGGTGACGGCGGCCACGTCGAAGCCCTCCGCCAGCAGGCGGTCGATGATTTCCTGCTTGAGGTTCAGAATCGCCGGCGGCTCAGAAATCGAGATTGTCATAGTGGGCGGGCGGCGACAGGCCGGGGATCCGGTCGAGCAGCACCGGGCGGAAACTGGGCCGGGACTTGACCCGCACATACCAGTCCTTGGCTTCGGGATGGCTGTCCCACGGCACGTTGTCCAGGTAGTCGACGCAGGACAGATGGGCCGCGGCGGCGATGTCGGCCAGCGAGAATTCGTCGCCGCCCAGCCAGCGGCGGCGTTCGGTCAGGTAGGCGATATAATCCAGGTGATAGCCGATATTGTGCAGACCAGCGCGGATGGCGGTGCTGTCGGGCGTGCCCATCTTCATGAACCGCTTCATCACCTTCTCGGTCACCAGATTGTCGGTGACCTCGCGGTGGAACTTCTGGTCGAACCAGCACACCAGCCGGCGGACTTCGGCGCGGGTCAGCGCGTCCTTGCCGAACAGGGTCCTGCCCGAGACGGTTTCGTTCAGGTACTCGCAGATGACCGCGCTGTCGGCGATGGATGTGCCGTCGTCTTCGACCAGCACGGGCACCGTCCCGGCGGGATTGAGCGCCAGGAACTCGGGGCGGCGTTCCCATACCGGTTCGATCACCAGCTTCACATCGACGCCAAGCTCGGCCATGGCGATGCGGACCTTGCGGGAGAACGGCGACAGCCAGAGGTGGAAAAGGCGAGGGGTCACGATGTGGAATGTCCTGTCACATGCGGGCCGACGAAGACGGATGGGGCCCACGAACCGTGATGGCCCGCGCCGAACCGGGTAGAATGCATGTGAGACCCTCCCGAGACGGCTCAGACCCTAACACAGATGCTGCAGCGGTCACAAAGCGCTGACTCGCGGTCAGCCCGCTTCAGCGGGCTTCGCGAATTCGCCCTGCCGGCGGTACCGCTCCAGATAGCTGCCGACAACGGACTCGCAGGGCGTGGGGTCGATGCCGAGGTCGCGCAGGGTGGGCGCGGTTTCGTCTACCACATTGTCGTGCTTGAGCAGTTCCACCTGGTCCATGGTCAGCGGTGCATTCGGCAGAAGGCCGGTGAAGAACGCGGCGATCTTGGCGGCGAAAAACGGCACCGGCAGCATCATCCGGTCGCGCTGGATCTCGGCCTGCACCAGTTCGAGAATCTCCCGGAAGCTGTAAATCGTGGGACCGCCCAATTCATAGGTCTGGCCCGCCAGGCCGTCCAGCGTCGCCGCGCGGGTGATCGCCTCGGCCACGTCGCACACATATACCGGCTGGAACCGGGTCTTGCCGCCGCCGATCAGCGGCAGCGGCAGCAGCGGAATGGTGGCCAGGCCGGCGAAGCGGTTGAAGAATGCGTCCTCGGGGCCGAACACGATCGACGGGCGCAGGATGACCGCGCCCGGGAAGGCGGCGCGCACGGCGATCTCGCCCTCGCCCTTGGTGCGGGCATAGGCCGATTCGGACCGCCGGTCGGCACCGATGGCCGACAGCTGGACCAGCCGGCGGACACCTGCCGCCGCGGCGGCCTTCGCCACCGTTTCCGCGCCGTCCACATGAGTCGACTGGAAGTCCTGGTGCCCGGAGGGCTGCAGGATGCCCACCAGATTGACGACGGCGTCGGCGCCATCGACCGCACGCGCCACCGAGGCGGCGTTGCGGATGTTGGTCTGCAGCAGCTGAATCTGCCCCACATCGCCCATGGGCTTGAGGAACAGCGCTTCATTGGGGTGGCGCACGGCCACCCGGATGCGATGTTTTTGCCTGGCAAGCAGGCGCACGACATACCGGCCGATGAAGCCGGAGCCGCCGATCACCGTAACGAGGTCACGTGTCATTGAGTCTCTGTTCGCGCGGAGATGGAGTTCGACGCTAAAATACCGTCCGACCGCAGGATTGCTACCGGAAACTTCCCGGCGCGGGGCGCATGACGGATGTGTTGCACTTTCCCTGCGATTGGATTGTTGACAAGCACCGTGCCGGGCAATAGGAACTGCGTCCACCGTGACAGACACGGAGTTGCCCAGGTGGCGGAATTGGTAGACGCGCTAGCTTCAGGTGCTAGTGATCGCAAGGTCGTGGAGGTTCGAGTCCTCTCCTGGGCACCAATCGCCGAAGTTTCTTCGGCCCGCAGAATGTTTCTCCCATGACCATTACGTTGCATCGCGGCGATTTGCCGTCCAGCCTGGGCTTCGGCTCCTCCGTTGCGATCGACACCGAAACCATGGGGCTGAGGCCCGGACGCGACCGGCTTTGCCTGGTGCAGCTGTCCTCGGGTGACGGCACTGCCCATCTGGTGCAGATTCCGCAGGGCGAGGTGAGCGCACCCAACCTGACCGCGTTGCTGGCCGACCCGGCGGTACTCAAGCTGTTCCATTTCGCGCGCTTCGATCTGGCGGCTCTGTTCGGCCGGCTGGGCGTGATGCCGCAGCCGGTCTATTGCACCAAGATCGCGTCGCGGCTGGTTCGCACCTACACCGACCGCCATGGCCTCAAGGAATTGTGCCGCGAGTTGCTGAGCGTCGACATGTCCAAACAGCAGCAGAGCTCCGATTGGGGCGCCGCCGACCTGAGCGAGGCGCAGCTCGCCTATGCGGCATCGGACGTCCTCTACCTGCACGCGCTCAAGGCTCGGCTGGACGTCATGCTGGCGCGGGAAGACCGCACCGCCATGGCGCAGGCCTGCTTTGATTTTCTCCCCATGCGTGCCAGGCTCGACCTAGCCGGCTGGGCGGAAGAGGACATCTTCGCCCACGCGTGAGCGCGCCGTGCGCCTTGATCGTCATGCCCGTTCCCCATAGATAGTGGCTCTGATGAAAGACGCCCTATCTATAACGGGGCGGCGACCGGCTGGAGAACACCTTGGAGCAGCGCTACGACCTCCTCGTTTATCGAGAGGATCGCTACAGCCGCTATGTGCGGATGATGAAGCGCGCGCTTCCCGCGGGCGCTGCTCTGCTGCTCGCGGGCATTCTGATCGTGCCCGCCATCCGCGGATCGAGCAGCGGGTTCACCCTGGCATTCTCCGAGCTCAAGGATTCCGATGACAAGGCGCGCATGATTTCGCCGCGATTCGTCGGCACGGATACCGAAGACCGTACATTTTCGGTATCTGCCAATTCGGCCTATCACGACGCGTCCAACGACGAACTGGTGATGCTCGAGACCATATCTGCCGACCTGAAGTCGAAGGACGGATCGTGGGTCACGGTCGATGCCCCGGTTGGCACGTTCCACACCAGGTCCGAGGTTCTGGATTTGACGGGACAAGTGAATGTATTCTCGGATTCGGGCATGGAGGTTCATACGCCGAAGCTGACAATGCATCTGTCCGAGGGGACGGGCACCAGCGACGAGGCGGTTCATGGCCAAGGTCCGTTCGGCAAGTTCCAGGCGGGCGGGCTCGACGTCGACACCAAGACGGAAAACATAACATTGCGCGATGGGGTCAAGATGACTGTCTATCCCCGCGCGGTCGACTGAGGCGACAAGATGCCCAATTGGAAATCACAGGGATACAGACTGGCGCTGGCATGCGCGCTCGCGGCGTCGGTCGCCGTGCCGATGGCGATGGCGGCCAAGACCGGCTTCAGTTCGCACGACGCGAACGATCCCATCCAGTTCTCGGCTGACCGGCTGGAAATCCAGAAGGAAGGCTCCGTCGCCATGTTCCTTGGCAAGGTCGAGGCCATCCAGGGTGACATGACCCTGCTGAGCGACGAGGTCCGGGTCTATTACCAGACCGGCGGCGGGAACCAGGGCGGGGTCTCCGGCGGTCTGACCGGGTCGGTCACCCGGATCGATTCCCGCGGCAATGTGCGGATTACCTCGCGCGGCGACACCGCGCAGGGCGACTGGGCGGTCTATGACGTGGGCCGCCAGCTGGTCACCATGGGGGGCAGGGTGGTGCTGCACCAGGGCGGCAGCGTGGTGCGCGGCAGCCGGCTGGAGCTCAACCTGGATTCGGGCCAGGCCCGTGTCCAGGGCATGGCGAGCACGCAGGGCGACCAGCGGGTGCGGGGCGAATTCACGCCCGCGACAAAAAGCAAGGAGGGGACATCCGGCACCGGGCCGGATGCCGCTCCGAAGCAGAACTAAGGCGGTCCATTGACCAACGAAGGCAAGCTCAAGCCCGGCGATCTGTTCGAGCAGAATCCGTCCAGGGTGTTCGACACCATCGCCGCCACGGTGCGCGATGACAGTGTCGCGCCGCAGCCGGTCGATCCCGAGCGCCGCCGCGAAGGCCTGTTCATCTCCGGCATCAGCAAGAGTTTCAAGGGCCGCCCGGTGCTCAAGGGCATCAGCCTCGACGTGCACCGCGGCGAGGTTGTCGGCCTGCTGGGGCCGAACGGCGCCGGCAAGACCACGTGCTTCTATTCCATTGTCGGCCTGATCCGGCCGGACGCCGGCGAGATCGTGCTTGATGGCCTCGACGTCACCTCGCTGCCCATGTATCGCCGCTCTCGGCTGGGCATCGGCTATTTGCCGCAGGAAGCATCGATCTTTCGCGGCATGTCGGTCGAGAACAATATCATGGCGGTGCTTGAACTGTCCGAGCCCGACCGGCGGTTGCGCGAGGAACGGCTCGACAACCTGCTCAGCGAATTCAGCATCCAGCGGCTGCGGCACGCGCCGGCTCTGTCACTGTCGGGCGGCGAGCGGCGCCGGGTCGAGATCGCGCGCAGCCTTGCCGGCAACCCCAACATCATCTTGCTCGACGAACCGTTCGCCGGTATCGACCCCATCGCCATCGGCGACATCCGCGACCTGGTCGCCCATCTGAAGGACCGTGGAATCGGCGTGCTGATCACCGATCACAACGTTCGGGAAACCTTCGACATCACCGACCGGGCGTATATTATCTACGACGGGACCGTGCTGATGAGCGGTACGCCCGATGAGATTGTCGCCAACGAGGACGTCCGCCGGGTGTATCTGGGAGAGAGATTTATCCGGTGATCCCGCGCATGCTGCCACCTGGCGGCGCCAGGCCAGCCGGCAGGTGGAGTTGAATGGCAACCGGATTGCGGCAAGTCCTGCGACAAGGCCAGCAACTGGTCATGACGCAACAATTGCAGCAGGCCATCAAGCTGCTCCAGCTGTCCAGTATCGACCTCGTCGCCTTCGTTGAGGAGCAGGTCGAATCCAATCCCTTGCTGGAATTCGACTACGGACCTGCCGATGCCGCGTCCCCGCCCGAGACCGGGCCCGCCGCGCTAGCACCGGCCGACGGCGGCGATGCGCCGCTCGACAGCCGGTACGACAACGTTTTCACCAATGACGACCGCGACATGGCGCCCGCGCCGCCAGTCGATGACGGCATCCAGGCGCTGCCCGCCAGCCCCTGGACAACGAGCTCGGGCGGCGGCGACACCGGTCCCGGGCTGGACGCCACCGCGCGCCTTGCCGTCCCGACCACGCTGCGCGGCCACCTGTCGGACCAGCTCGGCATGACCGTGGACGACGGCCGGATGATGATGATCGGCCGCTACCTGATCGACCTGGTGGATGATGCCGGGTATCTCCGCGAGGCACTGACCGACGTTTCCGACCGGTTGGGCTGCACGGTCGCCGACGTTGAAGAGACCCTGGCATTGCTGCAGCAGTTCGACCCGCCGGGCGTGTGCGCCCGCGATCTGGCCGAATGCCTGGCGCTTCAGCTGAAGGACCGGAACCGGTATGACCCGGCGATGGAGACCCTCGTGGCCAATCTGACGGCGCTTGCCGATGGCCGTACCGACTGGCTCAAGCGCCAGTGCGGCGTCAGCGACGAGGATTTCGCCGACATGCTGATGGAATTGCGGGCGCTCGATCCCAAACCCGGCCTGGCGTTCGACCGCCCCCACGCGGACGTGGTGGTGCCGGATGTGCTGATCTCGTACCGGGGCGACGGCGCCTGGGGCGTCGAACTGAACGCCGATGTGCTGCCAAGGGTGCTGGTCAATGCCCACTATTATGCCGAGGTGCGCGGCGCGAGCCGGTCCAAGCACGACCGGGCGTATCTCTCCGACTGTTTCAGCAACGCCAGCTGGCTGGCGAAAGCGCTCGACCAGCGCGCCAAGACCATCCTCAAGGTCGCGAGCGAACTGGTGCGGCGGCAGGAGGGATTCTTCACCCACGGCGTATCGCATTTGCGGCCGCTGAATCTGAAACAGGTGGCCGACGCCATCGGCATGCACGAAAGCACCGTAAGCCGCGTCACGGCCGGCAAGTATCTGGCGTGCCCGCGCGGCACGTTCGAGCTGAAATACTTCTTCACGGCGGCGATTTCGGCGACCGGCGGCGGCGATTCCCATTCTGCCGAAGCCGTTCGCCACCGCATTCGGGAATTGATCGACGGCGAGGATCCCAGGGCGGTCCTGTCCGACGACAAGATCGTCGAAATGCTGGTCGACGCCGACATAGACATCGCGCGCCGGACCGTCGCGAAGTACCGTGAAGCCATGCATATCCCGTCGTCCGTCCAGCGGCGGCGCCTCAAGTCGGGACGGTAAGGCGGCGTGTTTGACAGCAACGGGCGACATCACTATGGTCCGCGCCTCTCGACGGGCACACCTATCCTTCGGGAGAGGGAAGTGGCACGTCCCGGAACTTGGGCCGAAGATCACAAGGTGTAGCGAGCAGCATGGAAATTCAGGTAAACGGCAAGCAGATCGATATCGGTGACGCGCTGCGCGAGCAGGTGACGGACCGGATTGAGGAGCGCGTCAGCAAGTACTTCGATCGCGCCGTGGATGCGCACGTCACGTTCTCGCGCGACGCGCATCTGATCCGGGTCGATTGTTCCGTACATGCGGGCCACGCGATTGTCATGCAGAGCCACGCCTCGGCCGCGGAACCCTATGCCGCGTTCGACCAGGCGCTTGATCGCATCGAGACCCGCCTGCGACGCTACAAGCGCCGTCTGCGCAATCATCATGCCGCCGCAAAGGCGTCGGCCGAACTGGTGGCGGCGGCCAGCTATGTGCTCGAGGCCGAGGAAGAGGGCAGCGAGGAGCCCGAAGATCTTCAGCCCCTCATCATCGCCGAGACGAAGATGGAAATACCCACGACAACGGTCGGCGGCGCGGTGATGCGGCTTGATCTGTCCGACGCGCCGGTCATGATGTTCCGTAACTCGGCACATGGCCGGTTGAACGTTGTCTACCGCCGTCCAGACGGCAACATCGGTTGGATTGACCCGCAAAGCCAGAGCTAGGCCGCGCGGAGTGCACCTGTCCCGCTGACGAACGGATGCGCCATGGAAATTCAAGACCTCCTATCGCCAGATTCCGTCTATTCCGGGCTCAAGGCCAGTAGCAAGCGCCAGGCGCTGCAGGAATTGGCGGAGCGTGCCTCCACCATCACCGGCATACCTGCGCGTGAAATCCTCGAGACCATATTGGGCCGGGAACGCCTCGGCACCACCGGGGTTGGCCAGGGTGTCGCCATTCCCCATGGGCGGCTCGAAAAGGTCGACAGGCTCCACGGCCTGTTCGCCCGGCTGGACGATCCTATCGACTTCGAATCCATCGATGACCAGCCCGTCGACCTGATTTTCATGCTGCTGGCACCGGAAAGCGCCGGTGCGGACCATCTCAAGGCTCTCGCCAAGGTGTCACGCCTGCTCCGCGACCGGGCCATGTGCGACAAGCTGCGCGGCGCCGACGGGGCTGCGGCGCTCTATGCGTTGCTCACGCAGAATCCGGCCCAGACCAACGCGGCCTGAGCCGGAAACGATTTCACGCCAAATTGATGATGCCGGTCAGTGGACGCTGACCACCGTCATGTCGTGCTGGAGCGCGGCTGCGCGGGCCATTTCGGGGCTTTCCATCAGTCCGATGGCCTGGCCGGCCGCGGTATGCACGGCGAACGCCACGACTCCGTCCTGCACGATGGGGCGCAGATATACGGTGTTTTCGGCACCCAGGGCCGCGAAGGCCTCCGGGGTCATGTGCTTCAGTACTTCAGTCGTAGTCATTAGACCTCTCCTAATGAGCCGGTCCCAAGGATTAGGGCTTTGCGACGATGTCGATCTTGCGGATGACCTGTTGGCTTTTCGGCCGGGTCAGGTCCACGGTCAGCAGACCGTTTTCGACACCCGCATGCACGACCTCGATGCCGTCGGCTAATACGTAACGCCTCTGGAACTGTCTGGTTGCAATGCCACGGTGAACAAAGGTCCGCGTCTTGTCGTCGGGCTGTGCGCCAGCGACGACCAGCTGGTTGTCTTCGACCGTGACGCTCAGGTGCTCGGGCAGGAACCCGGCCACCGCCAATACAATGCGCCAGCTCGTTTCGCTGGTCTGCTCGATGTTGTAGGGCGGATAACCGTCGTCCGCCGAGCGGGCGGCACGTTCGAGCATGCCTTCCAGCCGCTCGAAGCCGAGCAGAAACGGGCTCGACAGCAAGGATACACGCGTCACGCTGGCCTCCTTCCTTGAAGCGGGCAGTGATTTGGGCCCCGAAGGCGCCCTCGGATCGCGGCCCGGAATCCGGCGCCGCTTGTTTCCTATGTGGTTATGGCGTGCGGGCGTTCAAGGGGCGCGCGCAGGGTTCCCGGCATGGGGCGCCGTCCCGCATGGTACCGTTACTTATTGGCTTATGTAGTGGCCTGTTGGTGACGTTGCCGCTATAAATGGTGGTGAACGGATAGCAAGGAATTCTGCCCCAGATGGCCACTTGTCATGGTACGGCGGTGTGCGGCACGGGCACCGGGCCCCGGAAAAGGCGTGGTGTGGTGCGGTTGCTCGGTACCGCCCTGCTGCTGGCCGTCACGGCCGTCCCCGCTCGCGCCGATTTCCAGGCCGGTGCGGCTGCCTATGCGCGGGGGGATTTCCGGGCCGCGATCGACGCATGGGCTCCTGATGCCGAACAGGGCGATCCGAGTGCGTTGTTCAACCTGGGCCAGATGCACCGCCTTGGCGTCGCGGTCGACAAGGACCTGGACAAGGCCGAGGAATATTACCGCCGCGCGGCTGAACAGGGCCATGTGGGCGCCCAGGCAAATCTGGGCTCCATGCTCTACGACCGCGATCCGCCACAGGGTCAGGAGGCGGTCAGTTTCTGGCAGCAGGCGGCGCGGGCCGGTGACGTCAAGTCGCAGTACCTGCTGGGTGTGCAGTACGTGAATGGCGATTTCGTCGCCCGAGACTACGTGCAGGCCCATGCCTGGCTCAGCCTGGCGGCGAAGGCCGGTATCCGCGACGCCACGGAGGCGCTGACCCTCGTCAGGACGTACATGGATGCGGCTGATGTGGGAAAGGCCGACACACTCGCCGCCACGCTGGTCGTGCCGCCCGCGGCGCCCCGGGCGGCAACCATGCCGGCCAGTGGCGAACTCGCCAGCCAGCTGGACGCGGCGGTGCTGCCCAACCCGGTGGATGACCTGGCCATCGCCGACCTGTGGCCGATCAGTCCCGACGCGGTGCGCGGCGCCATAGCGCTGCCATCGCTGCAAGACGCACCGGATGCGCACCAAGCCGTGTCGAAAACCGGGAACGAGCCGCCGTCTGCCACACCGCCCGAGCCGTCAACTCCCCGGGCGCCGCCGGCCGCACTGGCGAAATCCGACGATTCTCGCAACGTCGAGTACCGGGCACAATTCGCCAGTTTCAGCACCGAGCGCGAGGCCATGGAACTGCGCCAGTCGCTCGAGGCCGGACATGCGAGGCTGCTCGGTGATGCCGGCGTGAAAGTGGAGAAGCTGATCGGGGGCGGACCCCAGTCCGTCGTCTACCGGGTCAGAACCGGACCGCTGAAGAGTGAGGCCGCGGCCAGGGCGGTGTGCGATGGCGTGAGCGGGGACAAGATCGCCTGTCAGACTGCCAAGAGCATGCGGGTTCCGGTCTCGGCAGGCGCGGACGCCGAACTGCAGCACGCCCAGACGACCGGCGCGCCGACGCCGTCCGTGGTCCCGCAGCAGAAAGCGCCGGCAGCGCCAGCGCCCGAGGATCATCCCGAAATCGGTCCCGAGGCGCTGCATGAGGGCGACAAGTGGCGGGTTCAGGTCGGCGCAGGGCGGACCGAGGAAGAAGCCCGGTTCCGCTGGGCGCGGCTGATGGGCGCGAACGCCGATCTGCTCGATGCTGCCGAGCTGTACATCTACAAGGCCGATCTGGGGCTGAAAGGCGTGTTCTACCGGGTGCAGATCGGCCGCTTCAGCACCCGTCCCGCCGCCATCGGATTGTGCGAGCGGCTCAAGGCCCGCAAGGTTGACTGCTTCGTGACCGCCACACAGCCATAGCCGCCTGGCCGGTTTACGGTCTGGCCGCGCCGAAACCGTATTTCTCGAACAGAGCGCGCGCTTCCGGTGTCCCGAGATAGCTGTAAAAGGCCTCGGCAGCCGGATTGTGGCCCTTCACCAGCGCCGCCGGATAGACGATGGGCATGTGGCTGGAGCCTGGAAACACATCGACGATTCGGACTCGTCCTTCCACGCCGGCATCGCTGAAATAGACGATACCGAGCGGCGCTTCACCCCGCGCCACTAGCGCCAGCGCCGTCCGCACGTTGTCGGCTGGAAGCAGCCGGTCGGCCACATCCTTCCACACTCCCAGCCGGGACAGCGCGGCACGGGCATAGCGGCCCGCCGGCACGAAATCAGGATCGCCGGTCGACAGGCGGCCACCCTTGCCGAGGGCGGCAGCCAGCGCGAAGCCGGGCGCGACCTTCAATGCCAGCGGGCTGGCCGCCGGCGCGATCAGCACCAGCCGGTTGGACAGGATGTTCCTGCGGCTGGGGGGGTCGATCAGGCCGCGCTGCTGCAGGTAATCCATCCAGTCCGTGTCGGCAGATATGAACAGGTCGGCGGGTGCGCCGGCCTCGATCTGGCGTGCGGCCGCCGAGCTTGAGGCGAAGGAAAGCACCACCTTCACGCCGGTCTTGCCGGTATAGGCCGCGCCGATGTCCTGCAGGGCGTTGGTCAACGAGGCGGCCGCAAAGACAGTCACGTCCCGCGGCGGCGCGGCTTTCGGCGCAGCCGGAAGCAGCATGGTCATGACCATCGCTGCTGCTGCACCGGCCAGCACAGCGCGGCGGCGCGCAGGGTCAAACAGGCTGAACAATCGGCTCCCGTGCATGCCTTATCTGTAGGGATGCACTGTTCCAAGGCAAGGGCATTTCGCGGCGCAGAGAAGTGAAATCCCGGGCGGCGCCATGGCGGAACGTGGTCCACCGCTCGGGAGCCGGTGATGCCGATTCGCTCGGCGCCGGCACATCTGGGATCGCAAAATTTCCATGCAGGCTTCGCCGCCGCATCATGGCGGTGTCCGCCGGGACAGGCAGCGAGCGGTCCTCCGGATGATGGCTATTCTCCCGGTGTGACACGGCGTTCTGGTCCCCTGCGGAATTTACCGCGTGCGCCGGTGGTCCAGGCATGAAAAAAGCCGCCCGAAGGCGGCTTTTTCTGGGGTTCTGGTGGAGCTGAGCGGGATCGAACCGCTGACCTCTACAATGCCATTGTAGCGCTCTCCCAACTGAGCTACAGCCCCCCAGGAGCGGCTTCGGAACCCGCTGGGCTGCCGAAGCCGCGTCTATATGCGCGGGGTGCGCCTGAAGGTCAAGCGCCTATTTGTCATCGTCCGAGTCGTTCTCGACATCAACCTCGACCTCGACGTCGATATCATCTTCCTCGTCCTCGATCTCGAGGATCTGGTCCATGTCGGAATCGTCGCTGTCCTCAAGGTCGTCGTCGTCGTCGGACACCGGTTCGGGCTTCTTGACGACCTTGGCCTTGACCTCGACCGGTTCCGCGACGGGCCGGCGCGGCTTCAGGATGGTCTCGGGCACGAAGTTCTGACCGCAATTGATGCAGGTGATCGGATCGGACTTGCCCAGATCGTAGAAGCGGGTGCCGCATTTCGGGCACTGGCGTTTGGTTCCCAGCTCAGGCTTGGCCACCTTTGTCCTCACTTTTCTGATCAGTCTTTGGAGATTGGCGAAACCCATTGCCACGGTCGGCACCGGGTGTCAAAGCACTATTTGGCGGCGTACCGGAATTGGCCCGCCGCGCAGGCTGTGCTAGATGGAGCGCCACAACCTCAAGGGCAAGACAATTATGAGCATCCGAACTGCACATCGGATCACCGGCCTGACCGGAACCTACGCGGCGCCGGGCGACAAGTCGATCTCCCATCGGGCGTTGATGCTGGGCGGACTCGCCGTGGGCGAGACGCGCATCACCGGCCTGCTGGAGGGCGAGGATGTGCTGGCGACGGCCCGCGCCATGCGGGCGCTGGGCGCCGAAGTGACGCGCGGCGCCGACGGCGCCTGGACGGTGTACGGCACCGGCGTGGGCGGCCTACGGGCGCCGTCGGATATCCTGGACCTTGCCAATGCGGGTACCGGCGTGCGGCTGCTCATGGGCGTGGTAGCCACCCATCCGTTCACCAGCGTGTTCACCGGCGACGCCTCGCTGCGCAAGCGGCCCATGGAACGGGTGATGACGCCCTTGCGCCAGATGGGCGCGCGCTTCACCGCCGCCGAGGGCGGCCGGTTGCCGATCACTGTCGAAGGCGCCGCCATGGCGATGCCGATCCGGTACGTGGTGCCGGTGCCGTCGGCGCAGGTGAAGTCGGCGGTGATGCTCGCGGGGCTCAACACGCCCGGCCGGACCATCGTCGTCGAGAAGCAGGCGACCCGCGACCACACTGAAAACATGATGCGCCATTTCGGAGCGAGCGTAAGCGTCGAGCGCACGGCGGAAGGCGATGTCATCGCGCTGGACGGTCAGCCCGAGTTGCGCGGTCGGCCCATGGCGGTGCCGGGCGATCCGTCCTCGGCGGCGTTCCCGCTGGTGGCGGCGCTGATCACCGAGGACTCCGAGCTGACCGTCACCGGCATTTCCGTCAATCCGCTGCGCGCCGGCCTGTTCGAGACGCTGATCGAGATGGGTGCGTTGCTGGAAATCACCAATCGCCGCATCGAGGGCGGCGAACCGGTGGCCGACGTCACGGCGCGCTCCAGTGCCCTGCGCGGCGTGGACGTGCCGGCCGAGCGGGCGCCCAGCATGATCGACGAATATCCGATTCTGGCCATTGCCGCGGCTTTCGCCCAGGGACGCACCACCATGCGCGGCCTCGGCGAATTGCGGGTCAAGGAATCCGACCGGATCGCCGCCATGGCGAAGGGCCTCGCCGCCAACGGCATTGCCTTCCAGGAGCTGGAAGACGGGATGATCGTCGATGGCCGGCCCGGCGATGTGCCCGGCGGCGGCACCGTCGAGACTCACATGGATCACCGCATCGCCATGTCGTTCCTGGTGCTGGGCTGCGCCTCGCGAAAGCCGGTGACCGTGGATGAGGACGAGATGATCGCCACCTCCTTCCCCGACTTCGCCGGCCTGATGGCCAGCGCCGGGGCCCGGCTGGAGGCGGCGTGATCATCGCCATCGACGGGCCGGCATCGTCGGGCAAGGGCACTCTGGCCCGGCTGTTGGCCCGGCATTACGGCCTGCCTCACCTCGACACCGGTTCGCTCTATCGGGCGGTTGCCCGCAAGCTGCTCCGGGACGGCGCCGACCTGGGTGACGAGGCTGCCGCCGGGCGCGCGGCGCGGGCACTGAGCGCCGCCGACCTCGACGATCCGGGCCTGCGTGACGAGACAACCGGCGAGGCAGCCTCCATCGTCTCCGCCATGCCGGATGTACGCGCCGCGCTGCTGGACTACCAGCGGACCTTCGCGCATCAGCCGGGCGGCGCGGTACTGGATGGACGGGACGTGGGAACGGTGATCTGCCCGGAAGCGGACGCCAAACTGTTCGTGACGGCCGCCGCGGCCGTACGGGCCAGACGCCGCGCCGACGAACTGAGGGCGCGCGGGAAGGCCGCGGACGAGCACCGCATCCTCGAGGATATCGAGGCGCGCGACCGGCGCGATACGCGCCGTGCGGTCGCGCCGCTCGCGCCCGCCATGGACGCGCACTTGCTCGATACCTCGAATCTGTCTATAGAAGCCGCCTTTGAAGCGGCGAAAGCCGTTGTTGAGTCTGCCGTCCGCAAGGCAATGGCAGAAAGACCGCCGGAAAAACCGGCTGGCCTGTAACATCTGAAGAAGCAGGAGCTTAAACAGCATGTCTACCAACACCAGCGCGAACACCGCGCTTCGCGATGAATTCGCGGCCCTTCTGGACGAAAGCTTTGGCGGTGGCGAAGCCATCGAAGGCACCGTCGTAAAGGGCACCATTGTCGGCGTCGAGAATGACGTCATCGTTGTCGACGTCGGTCTGAAGGCCGAAGGTCGCATCCCCGTCGCCGAATTCGGCCCCGTCGGCAGCCGCCAGAGCCTGAACGTCGGCGATACCGTCGAGGTGTTCCTCGAGCGCATGGAAAATGCCATGGGCGAAGCGGTGATCAGCCGCGAGCGCGCCCGTCGCGAGGAAGCCTGGGACCGCCTCGAAGACGCAGCCGGCGACAGCTCGCGCGTCGAGGGCATCATCTTCGGCCGCGTCAAGGGCGGCTTCACCGTGGATCTCGACGGCGCCGTGGCGTTCCTGCCGGGCAGCCAGGTCGACATCCGCCCGGTGCGCGATGTCACGCCGCTGATGGGCATCACCCAGCCCTTCCAAATCCTGAAGATGGACCGTCGCCGCGGCAATATCGTCGTGTCGCGCCGCGCCGTCCTCGAAGAGACCCGCGCCGAGCAGCGCACCGAGCTGCTGTCGAACCTGCATGAAGGCCAGGTGCTCGACGGTGTCGTGAAGAACATCACCGATTACGGCGCGTTCGTCGACCTGGGCGGCATCGATGGCCTGCTGCACGTCACCGACATGTCGTGGCGCCGCATCAACCACCCGACCGAGGTGCTGAGCATCGGCCAGACCGTCAAGGTCCAGGTGATCAAGGTCAACCCGGAAAGCCAGCGCATCAGCCTGGGCATGAAGCAGCTCGAGGCCGATCCGTGGGATGGCATCGACCTCAAGTACCCGGTCCGCGCGACCTTCACCGGCCGTGTCACCAACATCACCGAGTACGGCGCCTTCGTGGAACTGGAGCCCGGTGTCGAAGGTCTGGTGCACGTTTCCGAAATGTCGTGGACCAAGAAGAACGTCCACCCCGGCAAGATCGTGTCGCAGAGCCAGGAAGTCGAGGTCATGGTCCTCGACGTCGATCCGTCGAAGCGCCGCATCAGCCTCGGCCTCAAGCAGGTCCAGGAAAATCCGTGGGAGTCGTTCTCCGCACAATATCCGGTCGGCTCGACCGTCGAAGGCCAGGTCAAGAACATCACCGAATTCGGTCTGTTCATCGGCCTCGACCACGATCTCGACGGCATGATCCATCTGTCGGATCTGGACTGGAACCGTTCGGGCGACGAGGCGATCAAGGACTTCAAGAAGGGCGATACCGTCAAGGCGATCGTTCTCGATATCGACATGGAGAAAGAGCGCATCGGCCTGGGTGTGAAGCAGCTCGGCGGCGATCCGTTCGCCGGCGTGTCGTCCAGCACCAAGAAGGGCTCGATCGTCACCTGCATCATCAGCGCCGTGACCGACAATGGTCTCGAGGTGAAGTTCGGTGACAGCGACTTCCCGGGTTTCATCCGCCGTTCCGACCTGGCCCGCGATCGCGGCGACCAGCGTCCCGACCGCTTCGCCGTCGGCGACAAGGTCGATGCGCTGGTGACCAACGTCGACAAGTCCTCGCGCCGGATCACCCTTTCGATCAAGTCGCTGGAGATCGAGGAAGAGAAGAAGGCGGTTGCCCAGTATGGTTCGGCCGATGCCGGCGCCAGCCTCGGCGACATTCTGGGCGCGGCCATGGATAAGGCCCGCCGGGAAGCCAACGACTAAAATGCTTTTCAGGCCGGGCGGATTCGCCTGGCCGCATGAAAGCTGCGACGAGAGAAATCTCTCCTGGTGAGAGACGACTTCGAAAGCCCTCTCGCCTGTTCTCAGGCGAGAGGGCTTTCTCTATGATGACCCTGGATGTGAGGGAGTGACGAATGGCCATCGATGTCGATGAACTGCTGGCCCGCAGGAAGCTGAAGCGCCGGTTGGCGTTCTGGCGGGTGGCGGCGCTGCTGCTGGTGGTGGGCCTCGCGCTCGCCGTATTCGGCAGCAAGGGCAAAGGCGTGTTGCCGCATATCGCGCGGGTCAACATCGACGGCGTGATCATGGACGAGAAGAAGCGCGAGGAAGTGCTCGACGACATCGCCGGGGACAGCACCGTCAAGGCGGTGATCGTACGCATCGACAGTCCGGGAGGCACGGTCGTCGGCTCGGAAATCATCTACAAGGGGCTGCGAAAGATCGCCGAGGACAAGCCGGTGGTCGCCGTGATCAGCAGCATGGGCGCATCGGGCGGCTATATCGCGGCGCTCGGCGCCGACCGCATCTACGCCCGGGAGAACTCGCTCACCGGGTCCATCGGCGTGATCTTCCAGTCGCCCGAATTCTCCAAGCTCATGGGGACCATCGGCGTCAGCGTCAACGAGGTGAAATCGGCGCCGCTGAAGGGCGGCCCGTCACCGTTCGAGCCCATGTCCGATGACATGCGCCAGAGCATCGAGGTGATGGTCAACGACGCCTTCGACTGGTTCAAGGATCTGGTCCAGGAACGGCGCGACCTGACACCCGACGAACTGGCGGTGGTCACGGACGGCCGTGTCTATTCCGGCCGGCAGGCCATTCCGCTCAAGCTGGTCGACGCGTTGGGCGGCGAGCAGGACGCCATCGCCTGGCTGGAAAAGGAAAAGAAACTCTCCAGGAACCTGCCGGTGATCGATGCCGACAAGGACAAGGAGTTTCCGTTCATGGAAAGGGCCATGGCCATGGTGTTCGGCGACACACACCTGGCCGACCGGCTTTCACTTGACGGAGTGCTAGCGCTCTGGCAACCTTAGGGTTTCCGAGACAAGAGGTAGAGCGAGACGTGCTGGGGGTCGGTCGTCT